>CAZVBD010000048.1:0-16312 GCA_964625255.1 uncultured Thiohalobacter sp.
TCTGACACTCAGGCAATCTGCTCCATGATGCCGCGCGCTTCATCCTTCTGATCGTCACTGCCTTCCTCGATGACTTCATCGAGAATGCTGCGTGCGCCGTCCGGGTCACCCATGTCGATGTAGGCACGGGCCAGATCGAGCTTGGTGGAGACTTCATCCATGTCGGTCAGTTCGCCATCACCTGCTTCGGCTTCCGGCTCATCATTGTCGAGGTCCAGGCTGTCAATATCAAAGTCCAGCGTATTTTCCTGGGTGATGGCATCAGGCTCCACGCTGTCCATGTCGATATCCAGTTCGAGGCTGTCAGTTTCAGCAACGTCTTCCGGCGGTGTGAATTCAACACTGTTCGGCTGGTCTTCGCGGGTATCCTTATCCTCATCGAGTGACAGGTCGATGTCGAAATCCAGACCTTCATCCTCATTGTCCCGTGCAGCAGTCCCGGCTTCACCGGTGTCATCGTTGCCAGACACTTCCCTGTCAAACGCGATATCTTCGTTCAGCGAGTCCATTTTCTCCGCTGTTTCTCCGGCTGTGCCTGCCTCGGCTCCACCGGGCTGGTATATCGGATTGTCAGGACTGATCTCCTGACCCATTTCAGCAACCTTCAGCCACAGGGGGTCATCGCTGTTTTCGAGACGTGCGAGGATTAATTCCGCATGCCCGTCAAAGCCCGGCTGGTTCTTCGCAGCCAGGAAGACTTCAAGCATCTTCAGGTTGAGGTCTTCGCTCTGCGGGTCTTTTTCCAGTGCATCGGCAATCAGGTCTTCTGCCTGCTGGAAACGACCATAGGCGAGGTAAACATCGGCCTCGGCCAGTGGGTCAGCTTCACCATCGTTGCGCATCGAACCCATGTCGCTGACAGCAAACTCTGACAACAGGGACGATTCACTGGTGGGGGTACTGGATGCAGTCGAAACAATTTCACTATCAGAAGCCGAAGATTCACTGCTGGCTGCCTGCAGGATACTTTCCTGGAACTCGGTTTCAACACTGCGCTTGCGGCGCAAACCAAAGAATGCCAGCAGGGCCAGTACCAGACCACCGGCACCCAGCCATAACGGGTTGTTCATCAGGCGATCAACAAAGCCCGGTGTGGTTTCGGTTTCCGGTGCCACGGGGACAACCGGTTCCGTCACGGCTTCCGGCGTCGACGTTTCTGTCACTTCAACGGTGGTGTCTGCAATTACCGTTTCAGCTTCGCCCGCAGGAGGAGCAACATCACCCTGCGTATTTTCTGTCAGGACATCCGTCGTCCCGGCAACGACTGATTCGTCAGCGGTTACCGTTGTATCCGTCATATCAACAGCGACTTCATCTGCCACGATTTCCGTTGCCGGAACCTCCGTGGTAGTGGCTTCAGCCACAGCTTCAACCGGGGCGTCTGTTTCAGCTGTCGTTTCTTCCGTTACAGTGAATTCAGCACCCACCTGTGACTGCAACTGTGCCAACTCATCATCCTTGAGCTGAATCAGTCGCTGCATGTTCTGTATCTGTTCTTCAAGCACCGCGAGACGACCGGACATATCTTCACTCTGCCGGCGTTGTGCTTCCATGGCCTCGTTGGCCATGATCAGTTCACGCTTCAGCGCATTGATACCTGTACCGGCTTCTGTACTTCCCACAGCACTGGCGGCACCTTCACCCTCGGGCGCAACCAGTTGCAAACTGGGTTCGGCAGCCGCTGCTGGCTGGCCGGCAACCTTCGATGCGGCGACCGGGGCTTCAGCAACATCAGTACGGACAACACTGCCACTGCGTGCGGCGCGCCATGCCTCGTACTGAACCCGACTCTGGCGTCGGGCTTCAGCCCGACTGACAGACGTCAATTCTTCCCGTGACGGTACGCGCAGGACATAACCTGCCTTGAGGTTATTGATATTATTCCCGACGAAAGCTTCCGGGTTGGCACGCAGCAGACCCAGCATGGTCTGCTCAATGCTGACACTCCTGTCAGGGCGCACCTGTCGGGCAACCTGCCAGAGTGTGTCATTGCGTTGAGTGGGGCCATACTCGCCAGGCATCACGGGATGTGGTGTGCGGCCGGTATTGCGAACTCGCAGAGGTGCAGACTGAACCGGTGCGGACTGAACCGGCACAGACCGGACCGGGGCAACCCGGGCAGCAGGTGCCTGTATGACGGGAGCAGCGGCTGGCATGCTCAGGGGAGGATCAACCAGCACGGTGTATTCACGCAGCAGGCGTCCCTTGCTCCAGGAGATCTCCATCAGGAAATCCAGGAATGGTTCACGAACCACCTCGCGACTGGTGATCTGCACCACAGGCTTGCCCGAGTCGTTGCGGGTTACATTGAATTTAAGTTTGGAGAGAAACAGCGGGCGTTCAATACCGGCCTGTTCGAAGGCCCTGGGCGACCCCATGTTGATCTTGAGCTCCTGCATTTCCGCCTCGGTGGCTGAAAGCAATAGCACCTCCGCATTAAGCGGTTGATTCAGCGCCGATTTAAGCTCGATATCGCCGAGTCCCAGAGCAACCACGTTTCCTGTGGTCAATGCGCCCAGCATTGCCATCGCCAAGGCCGATTTCCTGAACATAAAGGTCCCCTTTATTTCCTTCGTTCGCATCCACAAGCGAACCCGGCCGTTCTCTCGACCGGACCCTGTGCATCCACTGGCAGCCTGACTCTCTACCCGGACTCACCGTCCTGGAGATAATCTTTTACCAGTATTTCAGCAATCTGAATACTGTTAAGGGCTGCCCCTTTGCGCACATTATCGGCGACCACCCATAAATCTAAACCTTTGGGATGTGAGATATCTTCACGAATGCGACCCACGTAGACCGGGTCGTTATTCGCCCCCTCGGTGACGGCTGTTGGATAGCCTCCATCCTTGTGCTCATCCATGATTTTGATGCCCGGCGAACGGGCCAGCAGCTCACGGCACTGATCCGCGCTCATCTTTTCCCGGGTTTCGATATGCAGGGCCTCGGAATGGCCGAAAAACACCGGCACCCGCACAGCAGTGGGGTTCACCTGGATGTTCTCATCGCCCATAATTTTGCGGGTTTCCCAGACCATTTTCATTTCTTCTTTGGTATAGCCGTTGTCCTGGAAAATATCGATATGCGGCAATACGTTAAAGGCAATTTGTTTGGGGTACACAGTGGCCTTGATGTCTCTCGCATTCAGCAAATCAGCCGTTTGCCCAGCCAACTCCTTGATGGCCTCCTTACCGGTACCGGATACGGCCTGGTAGGTACAGACGTTGATGCGCTCGATACCCACCGCGTCGTGAATCGGCTTCAGCGCCACCAGCATCTGAATAGTGGAGCAATTGGGGTTGGCGATAATGCCGTGATCCTTGTAGTTGGCGATTTTGTCGGGGTTCACCTCCGGGACGACCAGCGGAATGTCATCGTCGTAACGGAACTGCGAGGTATTGTCGATAACCACGCAACCGGCTGCAGCCGCTTTGGGGGCATAGTCCTTTGATATGGAAGCCCCGGCAGAAAACAGGCCGATCTGCGCTTTGGAAAAGTCGAAATCGGCGAGATTCCCCACCGTAAGCATCTTATCGCCAAACCTGACCCTGCTGCCTGCTGAGCGTTCACTGGCCAACGGATAGACCTTGCCCACCGGGAATTTCCGTTCAGCGAGGATTTCCAGCATGACTTCACCGACGGCGCCGGTGGCGCCGACAACGGCCACATCAAATGTACGACTCATAATGACTCCTGTTTCTGTGTTCTCTTCATAGTGCCGCCACGACGGCATCACCCATCTGTGCAGTACCTACGGTGGTTTGCCCTTCGGCGGCAATATCCGGTGTACGCAGGCCCTGATCCAGCACCTTGCCCACGGCGGTTTCAATACGCTCGGCTACTTCCGGCTGGCCGAAGCTGTAACGCAGCATCATCGCCACCGACAGAATCGTCGCCAGCGGATTCGCCACGCCCTGCCCGGCAATGTCCGGCGCGGAACCGTGTATGGGTTCGTACATACCCTTGCCGTCCGCATCCAGTGAGGCCGATGGCAGCATACCGATGGAACCGGTCAGCATCGCGGCTGCGTCAGAAAGAATATCGCCAAACAGGTTGGTGGTGACCATGACGTCAAACTGTTTGGGGGCGCGCACCAGTTGCATGGCGGCATTGTCCACATACATATGAGTCAGTTCGACATCCGGGTAATCCTTTGCCAGTTTCAACATCACCTGTCGCCACAACTCGGTGACTTCCAGGACGTTGGCCTTGTCCACCGAGCACAGGCGTTTGCCACGTTTCCGCGCAATCTCGAAGGCGGAGCGGCCGATGCGTTCAATCTCTGACTCACGGTATACCAGGGTGTTGAAACCTTCTTTCTCACCGTTGTCGAGCGTGCGCACGCCACGCGGTTGACCGAAGTAAATACCACCGGTCAGTTCGCGTACGATCATGATATCCAGCCCTGAAACGATCTCGGGTTTTAGCGAAGACGCTTCCGCCAGTTGCGGATAGAGAATCGCCGGGCGCAGATTGGAAAACAGTTTCAGTTCAGAACGCAGACCCAGCAGGCCTTGTTCCGGTCGCAGTGGACGCTCCAGTGATTCGTACTGTGGTCCGCCAACAGCACCGAGCAGGATGGCATCCGCTTCACGCGCCTGTACCAGCGTGTCATCCGGTAAGGGGTGGCCCCTGGCATCGTAGGCGGAACCACCGACCAGGCCCTGTTCCAGTTCCACGGCAAGACCGTCGGTCTTGAGCCTGTCCAGCACCTTCACAGCTTCCGCGACGATTTCCGGGCCGATGCCGTCACCGGGAAGTATGAGTATATTTTTCATAATAGTTTTTTCCTGCCACCCTGTAGTCCTGTATACGTCATGCCAGTGCAGACTGGGATCCAGGCATTGAGCGTTATGGATTCCGGCATCCGCCGGAATGACAAAAGATAAATCAGCCGGATATTACCCGATTTTGAATGCTTTCGAACAACCAGGGCGCTTCAGCGCGGCGGCATTGTTCGTAGGCACGGATATCATCGGCATGCTGCAGGGTCAGACCGATATCGTCCAGCCCGTTGAGCAAACAGTATTTGCGGAATTCATCCACCTCAAAACTGATTACCTCGCCATCCGGTGTGGTAATCGTCTGCGCTTCAAGGTCTACCTTCAGACAGTAGTCCTCGTGTGCTTCAACTTCGGCAAATAAACGATCCATCACGGCAGCATCCAGCACAATGGGCAGCACGCCGTTCTTGAAGCAGTTGTTAAAAAAGATATCTGCAAAGTTTGGTGCGATCACCACGCGGAAACCCGCATCTTCCAGTGCCCACACCGCATGCTCGCGTGATGAACCACAGCCGAAGTTTTCACGGCCGAGCAGGATTTGCGCCCCCTGGTAACGCGGCTGGTTCATCACAAAGTCCGGATTCAGACGCCGCTGGCTGTGGTCCTGCCCCGGTTCACCCGGGTCAAGATAACGCCAGTCATCAAAGGCATTGGGACCAAAACCGCTGCGCTTGACCGACTTGAGGTACTGTTTGGGGATGATCGCATCGGTATCGACGTTAGGTCGATCGAGCGGCATAACCCGTCCGTCAGGTATGGTGAATTTTTTCATCTCTGTATTGACCTGTTGTGGGGTTCAGACCAGTTCACGGGCATCGACGAAATGCCCTGTGACTGCGGCGGCGGCGGCCATGGCCGGGCTGACCAGGTGCGTGCGTCCTCCGGCGCCCTGGCGCCCTTCAAAATTACGGTTGGACGTTGAGGCACAACGTTCGCCCGGCTCCAGCCGGTCAGCATTCATGGCCAGGCACATGGAGCAACCCGGTTCACGCCATTCAAAACCGGCTTCGATAAAAATCCTGTCCAGCCCCTCTTCCTCGGCCTGTTGCTTGACCAGACCGGAACCCGGCACCACCATCGCCTGGATGATGTTATCCGCCACCTTGCGACCTTTGGCTACTGCCGCCGCCTGCCGCAAGTCTTCGATACGCGAGTTGGTGCAGGAACCGATAAAAACCTTGTCGAGCCGGATGTCGGTCACCGGCATGCCGGGTTCCAGTGCCATGTATTCGAGCGCCTTGCGCATGCCGGTCTGTTTCACGGCATCAGCTTCCTGTTCCGGGTCGGGGACGAAGCCGTCGACCGCTACCACCATCTCCGGTGAGGTACCCCAGGTGACCTGTGGCTGAATAGTGTCTGCCTTCAGTGTGACAACCCGGTCAAAAACAGCAGCATCATCACTGTGCAGTTCGCGCCAGTTTTCAATCGCGCGCGCCAGGGTATCACCCGTCGGGGCAAATGGCCGCCCGGTAACGTAATCAATGGTTTTCTGATCCACGGCGACCATGCCTGCACGTGCGCCGGCTTCAATTGCCATGTTGCACACCGTCATACGACCTTCGATGGACAGTGACTCGATAGCACTGCCGGCAAACTCGATGGCATAGCCCGTACCGCCGGCGGTGCCTATCTCACCAATGATCGCCAACACGACATCCTTGGCGGTCACACCCTGGCCGAGTTTGCCTTCAACACGCACCTGCATGTTTTTTGATTTCCTCTGGATCAGGCACTGGGTCGCCAGCACATGCTCGACTTCAGAGGTGCCGATGCCGAACGCCATGGCACCAAACGCACCGTGGGTGGAGGTGTGCGAATCTCCGCACACCACGGTCATGCCCGGCAGGGTCGCGCCCTGCTCCGGGCCGATTACGTGTACGATCCCCTGGCGCGGGTCGTTCATGTGAAACTCGGTGATACCAAAGCTCTCACAGTTGTGGTTCAGCGTTTCCACCTGAATGCGCGCTACCGGGTCGGTAATACCGGCTACGCCCAGGTCGCGTTGTGTGGTCGGCACGTTGTGGTCAGGCACCGCGAGCGCCGCATCCGCCCGCCACAACTTGCGCCCGGCCAGCCGTAAACCTTCAAAGGCCTGCGGCGAGGTCACCTCGTGAACCAGGTGCCGGTCTATATAAATAAGTGCGGTACCGTTCTTATCCTCGCGCACCAGGTGCGCGTCCCACAATTTGTCGTAGAGTGTCTTGCTGCTCATCGTGCCTCTCCTGACTGTGGGGTTATCCTACGGCGGCCTGATAAATAACACCAATTCATATTTTTCATATTTTAGATTACCATATGGAATATGGATATTGCCTCACTTAAAGCCTTTCTTGCGGTAGCCGACACAGGTTCTTTCTCACTGGCGGCGGAACGCCTGTTTCTCACCCAGCCCGCCATCAGCAAACGCATTGCCGCACTGGAAAGAGAGCTGGAAGCCCTCCTGTTCGACCGCATTGGCCGCACCGTATCACTCACGGAAGCGGGTCGTGCGCTGTTGCCGCGTGCGCGCACCATTCTTGTCGATATCGAGGACAGTGTGCGCGCCATTTCCAATCTGAGCGGTGAAATTCGTGGCACCCTGCGCTTCGCCACCAGTCACCACATCGGGCTGCACCGCCTGCCACCGGCACTGAAAGCCTTCACGCTTCAACACCCCGGAGTACGGCTGGACATTCGTTTCATGGATTCCGAAGCCGCGTGTGTGGCGGTTGAACACGGTGAACTGGAACTGGCCATCGTCACCCTGCCGCCCGACCCTTCACCGAACCTGTCACTTGACACGGTGTGGGCGGACCCGCTGGGTATCGTCGTATCGCGTGAACATCCACTGGCCGGTAAACGCCGCGTGTCACTTGCCGCGTTACTGGAACATCCCGCCATTCTTCCCGCCACCGGCACCTACACGCGGCAGATTGCCGAACAGGCTTTCAGTGAATCGAATGCGACACTCGACGTAGCACTATCCACAAACTACCTGGAAACCATCCGCATGCTGGTATCGGTCGGTATTGGCTGGAGCCTGTTACCCCTGACCATGCTGGATGGGCAGTTAACACATTTAAAAGTACGGGAATTACAACTGAAACGCACGCTCGGCGTGGTCACACACCGTGAACGTACGCTGTCGAACGCGGCGCTGGCCTTGCAGACATTACTACATATTTAATCGGAGACAGACCGGTCTGCCCCCGATTAAATTAAATGCTAGACTATCGCTATCAGGAATCGATACGGAATCACGGTGACACTTATGTCTGATGTACAGTTCGACCCGAAATTAACCGACGAAATCAAGGTTTCTCAGGAAGCTGTTGAGCAACTGATTGCGCTCACCGAGAATGAAGAGGCGGTGACGGGGGTGCGTATTTTTGTTTCCGGTGGCGGTTGCGGGGGCATGTCTTACGGCATGACCTTTGTCGAGCAACCCGGTGATTATGATTGCGTACTGGAAAAAGATGGCATGAATATCTACGTGGACACGGTGGCGCTGGGTTTTCTGGAAGGTGTGGAAATCGACTTTAAAACACAGGGTGTGAACAAGAGCTTTGTCTTCAAGAATGTATTCGCCAATACCGGCGGCGCCAGTACCTGTGGCGGCTGTGGTTCGGCTGGTGGTGGTTGCGGCTGATCCGCCTGCTCCTGATTGCCCAGCCGGGCAGTTATCGCATTGCACCCTACCTGTTCGCCGCCCGGCGAATGGGGATTGAAACGCTGATCGCCTCACGGGGTGAGCATTCGCTTATCACTGAAATCTCCCGGGGCCTGCACATTGACCCGGATGATACCGAAGCAGCCTTACAGGACATCCTTCATCAGGCCGAACTGACTCCCTTCGACGGTATACTCGGCAGTGATGACAGTACGGTCGAACTGGCTGCCATGGCTGCCCAGTCACTGGACCTTCCCCACAATCCTCCTGCCGCTGCGCAACTGTCGCGACGCAAGGATCTTGCCCGTGCACACCTGGCGCTGGCCGGTTGCCCGGTACCGGTTCACTGCCTTGTCGATGTATCCGGACCGCTCGAAGGATCCATGCAGGAATTACCCTGGCCGTGTGTCATCAAACCCCTCAACCTGTCGGCAAGCCGTGGGGTAATACGTGTGAATAATGCGGAAGAATTTGTTACCGCCTGCGAACGTGTACGCCCTATCCTGGCCGAGCAGACTGACCCGTTCCTGCAAACCCACGTGCTGGTGGAAGAGTATATCGACGGTATTGAAGTCGCCTACGAAGGTTTCCTGCATGAAGGCAGGCTCACTACCCTGACCCTGTTCGACAAGCCCGCCCCGTTGACCGGACCGTTCTTTGAAGAGACGATCTATGTCACGCCCTCACAACTCGATGCACAAACGCAAACCCGCATCGAACACAATATCGCCTGTGCCTGCAGTGCCTACGGGCTCACCACCGGGCCAATACACGCCGAGCTGCGCGTCGATGAACGCAATGCCTGGATACTGGAAGTTGCCTCACGCACCATCGGCGGTGACTGCGCGCGCATCCTTGATCAGGGCAGTGATTTTAATCTTGAGGAACTGGTCATTTCACTGGCCACGGGGAAACCGCTGGCGAACCGGCCTTCACAAGCGGCCCGGGGTGTCATGATGCTGCCCATCCGCAAGGGCGGCATACTGCGTCGTGTGGAAGGTATTGAAGCAGCGCGCAAGGTCAAAAACATTGACCGGGTGGACATCATTATCCGCGATGGCCATGAACTGGTTCCACTGCCGGAAGGCAATCAGTACCCCGGTTACCTGTTTGCCCATGGCGACAATGTCAATGATGTCACCCGCAGCTTGCAGGAAGCGTGCGACAAACTGAACTTTGTGGTTGCACCATTGATGCAGATCGAGGGTACACCGCAGGTAAAATAATGTCTGTACCGCTCGGCTGCGGTATTACTTCTTGCCACCGCCACCCTGCTGGAAACCGGCGGGTAACTGACCGAAGTCACCCTCGTTAAAAAAGAAACCCTGCATATGCTTCTCGATCAGCTCTATCGCTTTTTCGTCGGCGGTGGTCAGGCCATTTTCATTGATGATGGCCGTCAGGCGCTCCAGCCATTTCTGCCAGCCTTCCCTTGAGACATTCTCGTAAATACGAATGCCCAGCTCACCGGGGTGTGGTGGTTTATCCAGACCTTCCGCCTCGGTTTTTAGCACAACACACTGCACCATTCTCGTCATCTTGATTTCCTGAACGGGTAATTAATCGGTTAAATTCTGTTCGTACTTCTTCAGCAATACGCCTTCGTCACCACAGCAGCTTGCCGCACACTTTCTGACCTGGTGGATCTCTTCCTCACTGGCATCGAGGTAAAAGGCTACCGGCCGGTTCTCCGTCGCACAGTCGCAACCCTTGTCATTATACACGTAAATATGAGTCAGCCCGGCGCGGACTGCTGCATCGCGTGCGGCGAACAGGCTGGCTTCGGGCGTTGGTGGTACATCGCTGAGTTTGTAGGCGGGGAAAAAGCGCGTGATGTGCCACGGGCTGTCCTTGCCGAGATTGTCACGTACCCAGCAGGCGATGCGGTAATGCTCTTCCGGGTCATCATTTTTTCCGGGAATGATATTGGTCCGTGTTTCCACGTGAATACCCAGTTCATGGGCCTTTTTAATCGAATGCAACACCTGCTCAACCCGCGCCGGCTTGCAGATCTCACGATAAAAATCATCGCTGAGGCTCTTGATATCCGAACACAATACGTCAATGTACGGCGCCGCAAGCTCCAGTGCTTCATCGGTCACAAAGCTGTTGGAGACATACACCGTATACAGCCCTGCCTCGTGAGCCAGCTTCGCCGTATCGATGATGTACTCCAGCCACACCGCCGGCTCGGAATAGGTGAAGGCGATCCCCTGCACGCCGGCGCGCAACGCCGTATCGACCAGCGACTGTGGCGGCACCCATGCCTCGCGTGACTCACCGCGCGCCAGTTCATCGAGTGCCTTCACCCCCCAGGAAATATCCAGATTATGGCAACCGCCGCAACGGAAACTGCACCCATAACTACCCACCGACATCACCCGTGTACCGGGGCGATAGTGCTTCACCGGCTTGTCTTCAATCGGGTCGATATCAATGGACGAAAGAATGCCGTAGGACAGGTTATACAGCGTGCCGTCCCGGTTCACGTGGGCCTGACAGAACCCCCGCTGGCCGTGGCCGATCTTGCAGCGCCACAGGCACAGGTTGCAGCGCGTGGTGCCGTTGGGAAGTTTTTCCTGTAACCGGGTTTCAACCAGCTGGTATTGTTGGGGGGCGGTCAAGGATCACCTGTATGGGTTAGTCGCCAAAAAAGCTTCGCGCCATATTACACCAAACACAGCAGGACATTGGATTACCGCGATGGCTTTACGGTATTCAACGGTGCTGTACGCCTGCAGCACCTGCACCAATCCATGATGCAATGTGTGTAAAACCGACGGATGACTTCCTGTATGATAATTTCCTCGAAAAAGCCGACACCTTGCCACCCGGACCAGTTCGCGAGGCGGCGCTTCCTGACACCGACACGGAAACAACATGACGGCACTCAACTACGTCTTTGACAGTACGCGTGAAGATTTTCCGCAACTGGTCCTGGAGAATTCACACAAGGGGCTGGTGGTGGCTAATTACTGGACACCCGGTGCCGGTCCCTGCCTTCGCCTGTGGCAAACCCTGGAAAAACTCAGCCAGGAATACGCCGGGCGTTTCCTGCTGGTCAATATCAATACCGAAGCACAAAAGACGCTGGCACGTGACAAGGGGATCAACAGTGTCCCCACACTGAAACTGTACCGTAATGGTGAGGTAGTGGAATCCGTATACAGTGCACAGTCCGAAATTTCATTACGCCAGGTCATTGATAAATATGTACCACCTGCACCCGATACAGAACTCGCAGAAGCGATCCATCTGTACCAGCAGGGCCGTGTCGATGATGCATTGTTAAAACTGGTCGAAGCCGGTATCCGTTCACCCGACAACTCACGCCTGCACGCCACTGCCATCAAATTGTTGCTGCGGGAAAAACGTTACGCGGATATCGACGCCTATGTGAAAGTATTACCTGCCAGTGTCCGCGTCCAGGAAAACATTGGCACCATGCACACACACTCAAAAATGCTTGCGCTGGCAGAACAGGCCGATACACCCGAAACCCTGGATATGCGCATTGAGGAAACACCGGGAAACACCAGTGCAATACTGAGTCGCGCCGCGCTGGCGATGGTGGAGGATGATTTTGTCACAGCACTGAAGCTGCTGTTGTGCGCCTACCGGCAGGACCCTTCCTGCAACGAAGCCCTGCCGCGCAAGGCCATGCTGGTGATCTTTTCCCTGCTCGGCGAGCAACATGAACTTACCCTGGAATACCAGAAGGCCATGCAGGAAGGTCTGCACTGACCGGGCTGACAGCTTTATGCCGCGTGTACCGCCATCTCTACACTTTCTGTTGTAGCGATGGTTTCGCTGGCCAGTTCCACTTCATCCCGGCCACCCTGTACAATCAGCAGCAGACGCCCCTGCCCTACTACCGTCTCATAACGCAACGCACTGTCACCCGACACACCTATCGCATAGAACGCCATACCCAGCTTGCGAAGCGGCCCCGTGATAACTTGCTGGTCCGGTCTTGCGGACAGCACGTTAACCATTAAACCCGCAACGGCAAATGGGCCATACCCGTGAATCCAGTAACAGCCGGCAGAACCAAGTACCTTATAGACCCGGTTCCAGAATTCACCCTGCTCACCGTGAAACCGCACACGCCCTGCAGAAGCCACAAAGGCAAAGGGATCCCGGCGGCTGTAACCACCCTTTCCGACCACCGAAACATTTTGCAAATCAGACCCTTGGCTACGCAAGGCGCCCAGTGAATCTTCAAGATTCCGGTGAAGATCATAAATCGCGACACAACTGTTTATTTCGGACATACACCCGCCCTCTTACCTCAGGCACAGTGTTACCCAGTTTTAGGAAAGGAGCTGTCACCCAGCTGACAATCACCGGTTTTCCGCTGTTTTGCTTTTCTGATTCGTGTGTGGCGAGGTATCGGCGGCATATTCCTGTAACGACTCCAGCTCAGTCACGACTGTCTGGAAATGATGTTTATGCAAAATACCATGCTTGCGCCAGTGCTGCAGATGGCGATTTACGACCTGACGCACAGAACCCACCATGCGCGCCAGTGATTCATCATGCAGATCATTAATCAGGTGGAGCGTACGCCCGCTATGATGACTGGATTTATGTTCGGGCCTCACGTGGCGAAGAATCAGCCGAGCAAGACGTGTCATGGTGTCGTGCAGGGCGAGGTCGGTCGCAAGGTCTTCAAGCTTGCGCATCTGCTCACCAAGATAAGGCAGGAAGTTGCGGTTGAACTCGGGATGCTTTTCAAGCCACGCCCTGGCGTCTGCCAGTGGCACAGAAATCAGACTGACGTCATCGAGTGCCACGGGTACCACATCATGCGGATGATCGTTCAGCAGGGTAATCATGTCGATACCGTCACCGGGGCCAAGCAGGAATAGTGTAATGCTGCGCCCGGTCTGCGGGTTGATGCGGGTCACCTCGACACGACCATCGACCAGCAAATACAGGCGACGCTGGAATATTGACGGGTCCAGCTGCACACCGCGGCGCCAGTTGTCACGTCGAAACATCCCCAGCATATCGTCCATCAGTGCGTCCGACAGCCCGGCGAATAACGGTGACCGGGCAAGCTGCGCCTTGCAATGCACATAGTAGACCATATCCCTTCTCATACTTGTCGCTCCAGCAGGTCCATTCCGGGAAAATGCTGGCCGACAAGCCAGCACGTGAACAACTACATTGTTGCACAAACTGCATTTTTCAACAGCGACTTCCAGAAAAAAGTGCCTGTCTGTCATATAAGTGACACGCATCCCCCTGGAGCCGGTGTACGCTTGCCGACAAACCGGTTGAAACCAGCCTGCCACACCACTATGTTTATCCACAACAACGAATCAACCGCTCACTGGAGCCACACATGGAGTTCAAAGATTATTACAAGATTATTGGTGTGGAGCGTGATGCCACCCAGGACCAGATCAAGCGTGCCTACCGCAAACTGGCGCGAAAATACCACCCGGATGTCAGCAAGGAAGCGGATGCCGAGGAACGCTTCAAGGAGGTTGGTGAAGCCTACGAGGTACTCAAAGACCCGGAAAAGCGCGCAGCCTATGACCAACTTGGCGCAAACTGGAAGGCGGGCAATGACTTCAATCCACCGCCCAACTGGGATGCCGGCTTTGAATTCGGAGGCGGCGGCTATACCAGCGGCGACAGTGCAGACTACAGTGATTTTTTCGAGTCTCTGTTTGGCCAGCGGTTTGGTGGCGTGCACAGCGGACGGGCACGTGGTGGTTTCCACGCCCGCGGCGAAGACCACCATGCCAGGGTACTGATCGATCTTGAGGATGCCTTCCGTGGTGCAACGCGCACAATCACCCTGCGCCACCCGGAACTGGACGAGAGCGGCCATGTTGTTAACCGCGAGCACACGCTGAACGTCAAGATTCCCAAAGGGGTCAGGGAAGGTCAGCGCATTCGCCTGAGCGGCCAGGGTGCACCCGGTATGGGTGATGGTCCGGCAGGTGACCTGTACCTGGAAATCGGCTTCAACCCACATCCGCTCTACCGTGTCGAAGGTCGCGACCTGTACCTCGACCTGCCCGTAACACCCTGGGAGGCGGCGCTGGGCGCCACAGTAAAAACGCCCACACCGGATGGCCCGGTTGATCTGAAAATCCCGGCAGGCACCCGCAGCGGACAGAAGTTTCGCCTGAAAGGCCGTGGTATTCCCGGTAAACCACCGGGGGACATTTTTGTCATTCCACAAATCGCCCTGCCACCCGCAGACAGCGAAGCTGCGAAAGCGCTCTACCAGAAGATGGAGCAGGAACTGGCATTTAACCCACGCAGTAAACTGGGAGTGTAAGCCACCATGCCAACAACACTATTGAAAGGCATTTTGATCGATGAACAGGTTCGCATATCACTGGGTGATATTTGCCGGGCCTGTTCGCGACACGCCGAATGGGTCATTGAACTGGTCGATGAAGGGGTACTGGAACCTGCCGGCCCCTCACCCGAGCAATGGCACTTTTCACCGACCGCACTACAGCGGGCGCTGGTTGCAGCACGCCTGCAACGCGACCTCGGTATCAACCTGGCGGGTGTGGCACTGGCACTGGACCTGCTGGATGAGATCAACACCCTGCGCGCGCGGCTACGATGAGAAATGCATGAGCAATGGCGATGCCGGAAACGGCAACAGCAAGCTTACCCTGAAAGAAGTCATTGCCATGGGTATTGGTGGCATGGTGGGTGGCGGCATATTTTCGGTACTGGGCCTTGCGATTGCACAGGCGGGTCACGCCGCACCGATCGCCTTTGCACTGGGTGGCGTAATCGCCCTGCTGACCGGTCTGTCCTATGCCCGGCTGGGACTGGTATTTCAGTCCAGTGGTGGCAGCTTTACCTTCATTGAACATGCCTTCAGCAACCCTAACATCGCTGCTATTGGTGGCTGGTTACTGCTGGTGGGATACGTCGGCACAATGTCGCTATATGCCTTTACATTCGGCGTTTATGGCGGTGCCATGCTCGGCGACAATGGATCATCCCCTGCCATTCACCACCTGCTGGAAACGCTCATTCTGCTGAGTTTTCTGGGGGTCAACCTGTATGGCATAAAGGCGAGCGGTACCAGCGAACTGCTGATAGTCACCGTCAAGGTTATCATACTTGGTCTGTTCGCCATCATCGGTCTGTTCTACGTTAAATCCGACTACCTGCTGCCAGTATTCAACCAGGGCTATAACGGCGTGATCATGGGGGCAGCACTGATCTTTGTCGCCTATGAAGGCTTTGAGCTGATCCCCAATGCGATTAATGAAATGGAAGACCCCCGACGCAATCTGAAACGCGCCATCATATGGTCAATCGGTATCACAATAGCGATCTATGTACTGGTTTCGATCGTAGCCATCGGCAATCTGCTGCCCGATGAAATTGCCCGAAACAAGGAATATGCATTAGCCATTGCGGCAAAACCTTTCCTCGGTGAAGCCGGATTTCAATTGATAGGACTCGCTGCCCTGTTTTCCACAGCATCTGCCATCAATGCCACAATGTTCGGTACGGCACGACTGGGCATGATCATGGCAACAAAAAAAGCCCTGCCTACCGCATTTGGTTTTCGCCGCAGGCAAAACCATATTCCCTGGTTCAGCCTGGTCGCCATTACACTGGTTACACTGTTGTTCGTAAACCTGTCCAACCTGACCATCATCTCGTCATTTGCCAGTTCAACTTTCTTGCTGATTTTTGCACTGATCAACCTGTCAGCCTGCCTGCTCCGGCAGAAAACCGGGGGTAATGCACTGTTGCCCCTGACCGGCCTGTTACTGTCACTGGCTTCATGGGCTGCATTAATGATTTACCTGTGGGGAACCGCCCGACAAAGCCTGTACTGGATTGGTGTGATTTATCTCTCCGTCATTGCTGCAGAATT
>CAZVBD010000049.1:0-14197 GCA_964625255.1 uncultured Thiohalobacter sp.
CCTTGATCAGGTTGACGATGTCGGTCTCGGCGAACACCCCGCACTTGGCGGCGACCGGGTGCAAGCGCTCCGGGTCGAAGTGCAGTTCCGTCAGTGCCGTGCGCGACAAGCCGGTCTTCAGCAGGCATTTGTCGATCGTCGCGCCGGTACCGGAGGCGCACTTGTCGTTCATGGAGGTGATCACCCGGCGTGCACCGCTGACCGGGTCGTCCTGGAACAGGATGATCTTGGCGTCCTGCCCGCCCAGCTCGACGACGCTGCGCACCTCGGGGTGGAGGTGTTCCACCGCCAGGGTGACGGCGTTGACCTCCTGCACGAAACACGCACCGACGGCCTCGGCCAGCGGCCCGGCGCCGGAGCCGGTGATGAAGGCCTGGCCCATGCCCTGCGTCAGCTCGGGGAATTCCGCTTCGGCTGCTTCGAGCATCTGCGTCAGCATCTGTGCCTGGCGGGTTTCGTGGCGCTGATAGCGTGACCAGCGGATGGTCAGCGTGGCCGGATCGACGACCGTGCACTTGACCGTGGTCGAGCCGACATCGATGCCGATGACGGGTACGCCGGTCGTTGTCGCAGTAATCCGGTTGGTTTCAGTTGTGCTATAGCCCATCATCTTCTTAAAGATATAGTCGATAAGCTTTCATTCGCAAGACGGAATGTGGATTTGAATCAGAATAGATCCGGTTCAGGTGTTTAACGGCTTTTTGTTTATAACACCTGTCACCAGGACACAGGTTAACCACAGGCTGCATTATCCAGTCTGATTTCCACAGTTACCCGGCCCCGGATGGTGCTAACGCTTTCCGGATGTGGGGTTCCGGTGATTGCGTCTTCTAATCAGGTAGAGGCATATCGCAAGAATCAATACACCTGTTGCAACCCAGGTATAAGGTGCAATGTTCTCGAAAGCCTCTGCAATAAGGTGCATATGTTGGCCAAGGTAGTAGCTGCCGAGTCCCCAGACCCCTACCCATAGCGCGGCGCCAAGACCGGTTGCCAGAGAAAAAACAATGACAGGCATCTTCAGACTACCGACAAAAATACCGGTGAGTTGCCGGGGACCATCAATAAATCGCGACGCGATAACGAGAAGCGCACCGTAGCGTTGACAGAAAGCCTCCATGCGTTCAATACGTGAGGGGTTGAGCGGTAACCGGAGCAGCAGTTTTCTGCCACCGAATCTGCCGACCATGTACCCGAGCATGCTGCCGGCCAATGCGGCAATCCAGGTCAATGCCAGGAACAGGCGGATATCGAATTCGCCATGGGCACTCAGCAAGGCACCTGCGACAAGCAGACTTTGACCCGGGGCAGGGATGCCTAAACCTTCCAGCGCGATGGCGGCAAGGATGATAAGCAGGCCATACTCTGCAAGCAGGGTTTGTACAATATCGGGCACTTTTCTGTCCCTGTGACTAAAGCTGTTTAGCGGGTCCAGTGGCGGATGACACGGCCAATCGTTAATCCCTGAACCGTGATGGAAAACACCACAATCAGGTAAGTGACTGCCAGGATTACCTCACGTTCCGGTCCCAGTGGCAATGATAGCGCCAGGGCGACTGAAATACCGCCACGCAGTCCTCCCCAGGTCATGATAGGAATGACGCCGGGACTGAATGTGCGTATTTTGCGCAACAGGAGTACCGGCACACTGACGCTGATGAACCGGGCCAGCAGTACTGCCGGAATCAGGATCAGTGCAGCCTGAAAATAACTGGTTTCAAAGTTCAGTATTAATACCTCCAGCCCGATCAGTAAAAACAGTACAGCGTTCAACAGTTCGTCCACCAGCTCCCAGAATGTATCAATGTGTAAGCGGGTGATTTCAGACATCGCCGAACGACGGCCATGATTACCGATCAACAGACCGGCCACTACCATGGCGATGGGTCCGGACAGGTGCAGGGCCGATGCCAGTGCATAACCTCCTGTGACCAGTGCCAGTGTGATTAAGACTTCAACCGAGTAGTGATTGATGCTGCGCAACATGAAATAGCTGATGCCACCGATGACCAGGCCGAATGTAATGCCACCCACCGCTTCGGTTAGAAACATCCAGGCTATGCTGCCGGCAGTGAAAGGCTGGTTACCGGCTGCAATACCTGCCAGCACCAGAAATATCACAACACCCACTCCATCGTTAAACAGGGACTCGCCGGTAATCTTGGTTTCCAGTGATTTGGGGGCGTTGGTTGTCTTGATGATACCCAGCACGGCAATCGGGTCAGTTGGCGAGATCAGCGCACCGAATACCAGGCAATAAATAAACGGCAGGGACAAACCCAGCAAAGGCATCAACCAGTAGGTCAGGCCTCCAATCAGAAAAGTGGATACCAGTACACCCGCCGTGGCGAGCAGGGCAATGATCCATTTCTGGTCGCGCAGGTCGGACAGGTTGACGTGCAGTGCACCGGCAAACAGGAGAAAGCTCAGCATGCCCTGCATCAGGGTTTCATGGAAATCGATGCCGCGCAAAAAGACTTCAGCCTGACGGTGCAGTGTTGGCCAGCCAAGCACGCCGAGTAATACCAGCGCGACTGAAATACCCAGTGCTATGACCATCAGGCCAATAGTGGCGGGCAGGCGGATGAAGCGCTGGTTGATATAACTGAGCAGCGCTGCGGTGGTAATCAGTATGGCAATGGTGTTTAGCATGGTGTGCACAGTTTACGACAAAGGATGGGGTGCCGGGCGATAGTTCTGTGTGATTTTCCGGCACCAGGCAAGATGGGTCTGGTTAGAATTCAGTCGGTGTGCACTGCTCGGGGTGAGTAAAATCTTCGCTGGCTTCTGTGCTGGCCGGATGATACAAATGTACGATGACGATGACGATGAGGCGAGATGATCGACTGACGACGTTGCCGTTTTTCCTGCTGATGGCGGCAGTGTTTACGGTGTACGTCGGTTACGGCATTGTGCTCCCCGTGTTGCCGTTCCTGCTGGAAGACGTACTGGGTGATGGCGCGCGCTTTTCGATTGCATGGCATACCGGCATGATCGCCGGCATCTACATGCTTGCGCTGTTCGTGTGCGCGCCGTGGTGGGGACATGTCTCGGACCGTATCGGGCGACGGCCGATCATCCTGTTGGGGCTGGGCGGTTGCGTGGTGGCACTGGCGTCTTTCGGTCTGGTGACAAATCTGTGGTTCGCCTATCTGGCTCGAGGCCTGAGTGGAGCATTGGTCTCCGCTGTGCTACCGGTAACCCTGGCGTATGTCAGTGACACCAGTTCACGCGAGACACGCGCGCGTCGTTTTGCCTGGATGACCGCAGCGACGACGCTGGGTTTCATGGTGGGTCCTTTGCTGGGGGGGTGGCTCACCATTATTCCGATCGGTGCGCAGACAGGCGACACCGTGAGTGGCTCGTTCTCGGCTCCGTTCTTCACTGCAGCCGTCGCCGGCTCTGTCATCTGGCTGGCGGTCTGGCGCTGGCTTCCGGATACCCGGCCTTCACCCGTCGTAGCAACGATACATCAGGAAGCTCACAGTGCTGGATCAGTCAATATATTACTGTTGCTTGCGCTGTTGGGTATGTTCGGGCTGGGTGGTTTCGAAGTGGCAATAGCCTTGCAGGGCAAGCAGGTGCTGGGACTTGATCCATTACAGATCGGCCTGATATTCATGGAGTGCAGCCTGGTCATGGTGGCTGTACAGGTGCTGGTTTTTTCGCCACTGGCCCGGCGTGTAGGTTTTCGGTTCATCGTCACGCCGGCATTTCTCATCATGGCTGCAGGAGTAGGGTTGTTGCCCGCTGCAGCTGATATGAATTGGGTCATGGTACTGGTCGGCCTGTTTGCTGCCGGTTCGGGGATTCTCATCCCGATGCTGGCGTACCGGGTGTCACTGGACGCCGGTACGGCACAGGGAGCAGCACTTGGTAAGCAGACCGCTGCGGCCAGCCTGGGCCAGGGGCTCGGTTCAGCTGCGGCCGGGTGGCTGTACGGTATCGCGATTGAGGCACCGTTCTGGCTTACCGCATCCCTGCTGCTGTCAGGTGCACTGCTCGGTGTGGCAGTTGGTCGCCGCGTACTGGTAACGCAAGAGTAGCCGTATCCGCTGAGCAGGCTGCAAGCCTCATTCAGGTTTCTATAATTTCGATCCTGTAACTGCCGCCTGTTGCACCATCTAGCGTACCTGCATCGATGGTGAAGTGCAGTGATTCACCAATGCCGAGTGCCTCAACAGCCAGTGTGGTTCTGTGCAGGCCAAGCCCCGCAGGTGTCGTCTGTATCTTATCGGTATCCTGTGCGTCGCCAATCCGAAAATGAATCGTGGCAGGCTGGGGCAGGCAGATGCACAGGGACTCGCCGTGGAAAATTGTGTCGATAGGTGCCCTGGGTGTCCACACCGCGAGGCTGGCCTTTGGACGCTGCCCCGCGTAGCGTTGCCAGACCGTGTCGAGCCGATCCACAGGGTGGCCTGCAGCGCGGGAGTGTGCCAGTTTGATAAATTCAGCATGGGCCCACACCAGTGGCATTGCCGATCCTGTCGCACGACCGGGGTACAATCGTCGTTCGGGGATGGGGTCGGCATCCCAGACCTGCTCCGGTAGCATGCCGCCGCGTCCCGCCATCGCAGCCATAGCGCCGAGGTAGGGCAGGGGATCGTTACCGGCCAGTAATTCGTAGTGGCCGCGCTCTCCGGTGAGCAGTGGCCAGGGACGACCATGGCCGGTGCCATTGAATGCAGAACCATCGTGGTGTTCACCGTAACCGTCTCCATTGTAGCGGTACCAGGCCGGCCCGTTCGGGGTTTCTACCCTGAGCAGGGCGTCGACGATCTGAACGCTGTCTTCGATCAATGGGTCGTTGGCGCGACGCAACCCGAAACGTACCAGCTGCAGGAAGTCAGTGCTGACCTGTTCTGCAGCGGACAGCCCGGGGTCCTGCAGCCGGTTTTTGATGGGTAATTGTTCGCTGACTGCTTCCTCGTCCATAATCGCTTTCGGCGGTGCGGTTCGAATGTAATAGCCGGCAACGCCATGTTGTTTTGCCAGTGCGGTGTCGTACACGGCCGTCCACGATTCAATCCGGCTGTTCCAGAAGTCGGCGATGGCCAGCGCGGTTTCACGGTCCGGGTCATTCAGGAAATCAGCACCGCTGACCAGCGCGGCAATACAAATCGCCAGGGTGAAAGTGTTGACGCCTGCGTTTTCCTCCCAGCGATCCTGGTCGGAGGCGGGACCGTTATGCCCGATGAAGGTGAGGGCACGGGATACCATGTCGCTGACCTCGATACCGTCCAGTGCGCCACGTGCCGCCAGCTCCGCCGCCAGCAATACCGGGAAGGCGGCCTCATCGAGTTGGGTGCCTTGCCAGTAGGGTTTTCCTCCCAGCCACTGGTTCTGGTACCAGTGACCGTCATCGAGCTGGGTGGCGATGAGGTAGCGCAGGATTTCACGCGCCTTGTCGTCCGCACCCAGCATCATCAACGCACCTGCACTTTCCACCAGGTCGCGCGGCCAGACCAGGTGGTAACCGCCGCGTTCGTTGCGCGTTTCGCCCCAGGGAATGCTGAGACTGGCGATCATGGCACCGGTGAATATCTGGTCTTGATGGGTACGCAGCACCATGGCCGAGATTTTCAGTTCATCGAGCAGAGCTTTGGGCAGGTCCAGTTCCAGTGCGCAGCGCAAGCCGCAGTTCAAATGCCAGTTGTGCCAGTCCTTGATCTGTTGTTGCCAGGGACTGTCGAAGGATCTTGGCAGGGCGGACAGTGCCACAGTGGCGGCTGATTCCCGACTGCTGGCAAAGCCCAGTGCCAGCACCGAGTAACGGGGCAGGCCACCGGTCAGCGCGACATTACCGGGACCGGCCTGCCGGTAGCGCCAGTGCATGGCACCGTTGCGATTGAAGTCCTGCCAGCCGTCGCTGCTGCCGACAAAACCGACACTGAGTTCCTGCCAGGCATCACGCTGCCTGATGTCCACCGCCGCCAGCGCCAGACCGAACGGCCCCTGTTCTGCCCACAGCACACGGCGGCCCCGATAGCGCCCGACCTCGGCCTGGTTATTTTTACCGGTTCCGCCCAGGCGGGGTGCCAGCAACACATAGGGTCGCAGCGATTCATCTCCCTGCAGACGGCATTCGATCAGCAGTACATCGCGTTGCGGGTCCGGTGTGATGCGCAGTGTCAGTGTAAAGCGCGGGTGTTGATGTACCAGGGTATAGGCGGGTATGCCCGGCTCGGGCTGACTGATGGTGTACTCATCCAGACGTTTTACTTCTACCCAGAAACCAGCACCGTCTGCAATGATAAAGCCGAGGTCGCGTATCTGGGGCAGATCGACACGTGGATAGTAGACCTCATTGATAATGCCCCGGCCGAGGGTAAACCACAGACGTGATGGACCCAGCGAACAGCCTACAGCGTTTTTACGCCCGCCACTCCAGGTTGGTGGAATACCGGGCTTGCCGGGTGCATGGTCGGCAACTTCGCGAGAGCTGGAAACAGGTGGCAGTTTATCCATGATTGCTCAGGCAAGCGGTCCAAGCAGCCCCTGAGCCGCCAGTCCGATACCCAGTGTAAGTATCAATGTAATAATCCACACCAGTCTGACCAGTGGTGCCGGTGCCGGGAGTGATGCCAAACCGGGTTCGTTGCGGTCACTGCGTTGCCGGTACATCGGTATCACAACACGCAGATAGACGGCCAGTGATAACACACTGTTGAGAATAGCCACCACGGTCAGCCAGAGGAAGCCGGCATCGATCGATGCGCCAAACAATAAAAACTTTCCGACAAAGCCGGCCAGTGGGGGGATGCCGGCCAGTGAAAGCAGAAACACCACCATCGCAACGCCCCTGAGTACTTTCTTGCGTCCGATGTCAGAGAAAGCATCGAGCGTTCGACCGGTACACATCACGATGGCAAAAGCCCCCAGGTTCATGGCCGCATAGGCGGCGGAAAACACGATAATGGATTCAAGGGCGAGCGGGCTTGTCCCCACGGCAACGATGCCGAGCAGAAAATAGCCGGCCTGTGCCACGGAGGAATAGGCCAGCAATCGCACGACATTACTTTGTACCAGTGCAGCCAGATAACCGTAGGTCATGGTCAGGACAGAGAGCACCGCAATCACCAGGGGCCAGCCCGTGTTCATGGGTAAATCACGGACGACCTGCGCCAGCGCGAAGATAGCGCCAATCTTGGGAACGACTGACATATAAGCAGCGATGGACACGGGCGCGCCTTCGTAGGCATCCGGCGCCCAGAAATGAAACGGGACCAGCGAGGCCTTGTAACCCAGCCCGACGATGACGGCAATCAGGCCAACGGCAGCGACCACCGGCATGGTATCGAGACGGGACAACTCGCTGAGCAACGTCGAGCCGGTACCGCCGAACCAGTAACTGAGACCAAAGATCATGATGGCACCAGTCACCGAGGCGAATACAAAAAACTTCATGGCGGCTTCGGTGGCGGCATCGTCGCGCAGCCAGGCCACCAGGGCAAACGAACCCAGGCCGGAGAGTAATATACCCAGCACCAGCAGCATGGTATCCCCGGCACTGGCCAGCACCAGTGACCCCAGTGTGACCAGACTGACCAGGACATAGACCGTACCTTCCCGCTCACTGCCACCGAGTTCCGCACGCGCCAGCAGAATTGACAGTGCTGTGGCAGGCAACAGAATAAGTTTGGCCCAGATGCTCAAGGTATCAATACGGTAGGTACCGCTGAAGATACTGGTGTCTGAACCCAGCAGCGGCAAGGTCATAGCGGTGGCAAGCAGCAGGCCGGCCAGTGTGATCGTCAGTGCAAGACGGGGCAGACGCAACATTTCGGCCACCAGCGCAAAGACGATGGTCAGCAGCACAATGATCTCGGGAATCAGTAGAGCAAGATCATCGGCCATTAGAACAACTGCAACGATGCGGTGGTTTTGTGAATCATATCCAGTACCCAGGCGGGTACGATGCCCACGACGATAATCAGTACCAGCAGCGGGCCCAGCGCGAGCACTTCACGCGTATTCAGATCGTGCATGCCGGCCCACTGTTCACGTGGCTCGCCAAGAAACACCTTGCCAATGGCTCTCAGGTACAGGCCGGCCGTAATGACGATGCCGAGGATAACGATGATGGCGGCAGGTTCAACGCGCAGCGTCGCCAGGAAGATCTGGAACTCGGCCGGGAAGTGCGCCAGCCCCGGCAGGCCCAGCGAAGCAAAAGCGGCCAGGACAAACGACCAGCCAAGCAGGGGTACGGTTTTAAGCAGGCCACCGAACTGATCCATTTCGCGCGTGTGGGCACGGTCCTGCAACATGCCAACCAGGAAGAACAGGGCACCCGTGACCAGTCCATGACTGACCATTTGCAGGACAGATCCGTCCAGTGCTGTGGCGCGTATGCTGGGATCAATCGCCAGCGCGGCAATCGCGACACCGACCACGATATACCCCATGTGATTGACCGAGGTATAGGCGATCAGGCGTTTGAGATCACTCTGTGCCAATGCGGCGAAGGCACCATAGAGCGCAGCGATGACACCGAATACCAGGATAACGATGCCGGCCTCCCGGAAGGCATCCGGCGTCATCTGCAAGGCAAAACGCACCAGTCCATAGGTGCCGAATTTCAGCATGACACCGGCAAGGATAACGCTGCCGGCGGCAGGCGCCTGAACATGCGCGGCCGGCAACCAGGTGTGGAAGGGAAAGACCGGTATTTTAACGGCGAAGGTAAACAGCATGGCCACCAACGCCAGCATGGCGGCCGTTCCACTTAACGGCGGGTTTTCGATCCAGACACGCATGTCGAAGGTGTGTGGGTCGCTGCCCAGGTACAGCCCGAGAATCGCGAGCAGCAACGGCAAACTGCCCAGCAGGGTGTAGATGAAGAACATCATGGCGGCACGTTGACGATCTTCGTGCCCCCAGCCGGCGATCATGAAGTACATGGACACCAGTGAGATTTCAAAGAACACGTAGAACAGGATGGCGTCCAGTGCAGTGAAGGTTCCGATGGCGGCTGTCTCCAGCAGCAGCATCAGTACCACATAGGCATGCGGCCGTTCACGGACCTTGGCGGAATAAATAAACGTCAGGAAGAACAGCAGGGCACTGAGCAGGACCAGTGGCAGACTGATGCCGTCCACACCCACCCGGTAGGCCGCACCGATGGCCGGCATCCAGTCAACCTGTTCGAGTTGCGCAAAACCGGTTTCGTTGACGCCGCGTGACCACATCAACAGGGCGCCCGCGAGTGTCAGTCCGCTGGTGGCGATACCGATAGCATGCACGACCGGTGCATGCGCTTTGCGCAAGGTCATGACGAGCAGCGCCCCGAGGAGCGGAAGGAACAGGGTGATGGACACAATGGGTAGCACTCGGTCGTCTCCTTAATCAGTAAAGCAGTAGAGCCAGCAACAGGGCGGCGAGGATCAGTGCAGTTCCCACAACAGTGATCGCCATTTCGCGATGAATCAGGCCGCTCTGCAAGGTGCGGGCACGGCCGCCGAGTTCGACGGTGCCCCGTACCAGAGAAAAGATCAGGCCGTCGATGCCTTTGTCATCACTGCGGCGTACAACCTGGCCAAGAGTGAGTCCGAGTTGTCCCACCGCCAGTACGCCGGCATACAGGCCACGTTCCAGTCGTTCGCAGCTCCGGGCAATGGCGAAAGCGGGACGCACCACCCAGGTATCAAAACCGCCTGCGATGGCAAAACCTTGATGCGCCCAGGGCAGTAGCGGCCCCAGCAAACGCCGTACCGGGACAAACCAGCCCAACGTCAGGCCCGCCAGCGCAGCGCTTAGTCCGAGGATTTGCGCGAGGCGGCTTTCGGGCATTGACCCGTGCAGCAAGGTTTCGATGGACGGGAAAGCGACGCCCAGGATAACGGCCAGCGTGACCAGCACAGCCAGTCCTGCACCCATCCAGCCCAGTCCTGCGATGTCGCGCTGCTGTCGTTCACCACGCCACAGAATGTGTAACGCCCGCGCCATATAGGCACCTGTTAGCAGGGTTCCGGCCAGTGCGAAAGTTGCCAGCATCCCTGCATTCGGTGAAGCCAGCGAAGCGGCAATGATGGCGTCCTTGGAAAAGAAACCGCTAAGCGGCGGGATGCCGGCCAGCGCCAGTGCCGCCAGTGCGAAACCCGTAAAGATGCGCGGCCGGTCACGTCCAGCGCCTTCCAGTTCGGTCAGCGTCGTGCTTTCACGGCTGTGCTGGAACACGCCGGCGCCGAGGAACAGGGAACTCTTGATGGCGGCATGAGCGATCAGGTGCAGCAGTGCTGCCAGCGGTACACCGGCACCTACGGCCACCAGCATCAGGCCGTACTGACTGGAGGTTGAAGCGGCAAGCAGACGTTTGAGGTCACGCTCACCCAGCGCGATCATACCGGTTACGACCGTGGTGATACCACCGACGATACCGATAACCAGGAGTGTCTGCGCGGGCAACATCGGTGCCGTGCGGATCAATAGAATAGCGCCGGCTGCCACCAGGGTGGCCGAGTGCAACAGTGCCGATACCGGTGTGGGGCCGGCCATGGCGCGTTGTAACCAGTCGTGCAAGGGCGTCTGCGCAGACTTGCCCATGGCGGCGATCAGCAATAACAGTCCGGCTGCCACCGCTGCATTGCCACCGGTGTTCAGGGTGGTTGCAATATCGCTGCTGCCGGCATTGGCGATGAGGATAAACACTGCGATATAAAGCCCCAGGTCTGCACTACGGGTCACCAGAAAGGCGCGTGTGGCGGCGGCCCGGACACCCGGTCGCTGGTACCAGAAGCCGATCAGCAGGTAACTGCTCAGGCCGATGAGTTCCCAGGCGGCGAGCAGCAAAACCCAGTCGCCGGCGAGCACCAGGGTTTGCATGGCGGAGATAAACAGCAGCATCGTGGCGAAGAAGCGGATCTTTTCACCGTCCTGCTTCATATAGCCTGTCGCATAGACCAGCACCAGGCTACTGATCACTGCAACCAGTGTTGAAAGCAAGGCGGTGAGTGGCGTGGCAACCAGGCGTAGCGGAAGTTCCGGCAGGCCGGGCAGGATCAGCTCGCCGGTCATGCCATTAAAGGCATTGGTCAGTAACCCGATGCTGGCGAGCAGACCGACTGCCGCACCCACCAGCGCCAATGCTGCGGGTAAGCGTCGCAGCAACAGGATCAGTAGCATCATGGAGAATGGTGCAAGTATGGCTATGGCGATCAGGTTCATCCTTTCAACTCCACCGCTTCTTCCATTTCTACCGAGCCTTTGGCACGGAAGCGGGCAATGGCGACACCGAAGCCCACCGCCATTTCAATCGCCATCACGGTCATGATAATCAGTACAAACATTTGTCCGGCCGGGTTATCCGGGTGCAGGTAACGCCAGAATGCCACCAGGTTGACCATGGCCCCGGCGAGGATCAGTTCTATCCCCATCATGATCATCACCAGATTGGTCTGCGACAGGGCGCCATAGATTCCGACACCGAACAGGGCGGCACCGGTTATGAGGGCGAGGAGAAGTTCAACGCTCATGATTTGTCACTCTCTTTTGTCCCGTAGGGCTGTATAGCCACTGCGGTGGCGGCAATCATCGCGGTAAGAATGGTGATGCCGGCGGTTTCAAAAATCAGCATGGAACGTCCCAGTAGTTCAAGGCCGAGATCAACGGTCTGTTGTGCGGCATCCGGTGCAACACTGGCCACAGGTCCCCAGTCGACAAACACGGCAACCGCCACGGCGCCCACGAAGGAAACAAGGCCGGCGCCCAGCGACAGGCGTTTCTGGTGTGTCATATCCATCTCCCCGAGTCCGCCCGGGTCCATCATGAACATCACCATGAAAATCGCCATGATGCTCATTTCGGTCGCCATCATCATGATTTGCAGGACACCCAGGAACTCCGCCTGCATGCTCAGGAACATGACGCCAAGGGCGGTCTGCGAAAACAAAAGCGCCAGTGCGGAACGCACCATCGAAAAGGTACGGAACACGACAACCCCGAACCATACGGCGGCCAGGCCAAAGAAACCGATAAAGAACATTTGCGCGGTCATGACGGGAACACCAGTACGAGGACACCGACGAGGAAGATATTTAACAGCGCCAGGGGTATGCCCAGCTTCCAGCACCAGGCCAGCAGGTGCGCCTCACGGATGCGCGGCATCATGCGCCCGACCAGTAACATGCCTGCCGTGACGGCGAGTATCTTGATGGCGCTCCACGCCCAGGGCGGCAGCCAGGGACCCTGCCAGCCACCGAGGTAGAAAATGACAGTGGCTGCAGCCAGGGTGATAATCAGCGCCAGCCGTCCCAGCCGGAATATCGCCAGTCGTGTGCCGGTATATTCCGCTTCCACACCACCGGCCAGTTCGCCTTTTGCCGTGGGCAGGTCAAACGGCGGCAGAAATGCCAGTGCCATGGCGGCGATAAAAAACAGCACAAACCCCAATGGCTGATACACGATGTTCCACAAGCCAGCCTGGGAGACAACAATCTGCGTGGTCAGTAACGACTCGGCGCGCATGACGACGGCGGTGATCGGCATAACGATAAGCATGGCATAGGCGATCAACTGCCCCAGGAAGCGCCAGCCACCGATCATGGCGTAGGCACCGTCCGGTCCCCAGCCGGCCATCAGCAGGGCGACCAGTACGTAGACCAGCGCGGCATTGATGAATAAGGCGCCGGTCGCAAGATCGGTGATAATCAGGTCCGGTGTCAACGGTATGATCGCTGCCGCGAGTACTGCCGAGATCAGCAGCAGAACCGGGGCGACCTCAAAGAAAAGCCGGTCAGGTTTGCGCGCTACAATCGATTCACGCCCCAGCAGGGCGAGGGCGGAAAAAGCGGGTGCGGCCAGACGGAAACGTCCGCTTGCGGTCCAGTCTTCAAGTACGGCAACCAGGTAGGCGCCGAGTGCCAGGCACAGCAGCAAAAGTACCGTGGTCATTGCCGCACCTCCCAGGGAGACAGATCCAGGGAGCCAACCGCGACCAGGGCGTCTCCCAGTTCCTGCTGTTCAATCAGCGGTTCGATCAGACCGAGATGCGACGTGGACGGTGTTTCCAGTTGTGCCGCGGTAACCTGACCCCTCTCCAGCGTCAGTTGCAGGCGGGCCGGCCCACGAGGTGTTTCCACCACCGATTCACCGGTCCCGGATACATCACCGATAGTGGTTGCTACAGGCAGTGCGATAGCCCCCGCAGCTTCAACGAGCATCAGGCTGTGCGTGACTTCGTCAAGACGAAGATGCAGGCGAGCGAAGGCATCGCCGTCTTTTCGGCTGGCTGCTGTGAAGCCCAGCGCGGTAAAGGTCTTGTCTGTACTGCGTGCATCGTCATGCATGCCGGCAGCGCGTGCCACAGGGCCACACAGTTTGGGATCAGGCATCAGCAGGCCAATACCTGCCGTTCGCGACTTCAGTAAAAGTGTATGCTGCAATCGCTTGATCAGAGCCTGTATGGAAGGTTTAATTGCTGTGACCTGCTCCAGACTGGCATGCTGGCATTTCAGTTGCAGTGATATGGCGTGTTGCATTAACCAGTCAAAGCCGGTTTGTTGTCCAAACAGTGCCAGCCAACCCAGATGGCTCGTTACACGTTCCCGTTCCAGTGCGCCGGCACGGGCATGTGCTGTCTCGACAGGCACGTCGATGTCCGTCGCGTTTTCCAGTGCCTGGCAAGCCAGCAGTCGGTACGAGACCGGTGCCAGTGGGTCCATGCCGGCCAGTCTTTCAACAAAGTGCGTCGTGTCCATGGGTGAATGGTGAAGTATTGTCATGTTCTCAGCCAGAGAGCGGACATCCGACCCGGCCACCGTATCGCCATCGAGTGTCAGCGTCAGCAGGAGACCACCGGGCAAGCCGGGGAAAAAAGGTCCAAAGGGCGCATCGATCCATTCCATCGGCAGCCCATCGCCGCTACGTGGCAGGTCTTTGGTGACATCAATCATGGACATGAACCCCATGTCGTCATGGTTCATGGTGCTGTGATCCATACCGGTATGATCATCGCCCTGATCCATGTGGTGATGTTCATGTGCGGATTCAGGTTGAGCTTCACGTGGTTCGAGATTCATCCCGCACTTGGGGCATGATCCGGGTTCACTCTGTACGACTTCCGGATGCATGGGACAGGTATATTCAACGGCTGCCTCGTGATCCATGTGATGGTGATCATGTGCGGATTCAGGTTGAGCTTCACGGGGTTCGAGATTCATTCCGCACTTGGGGCATGACCCCGGTTCGTTCTGCACGACTT
>CAZVBD010000049.1:14297-16153 GCA_964625255.1 uncultured Thiohalobacter sp.
GGTTCGAGATTCATTCCGCACTTGGGGCATGACCCCGGTTCGTTCTGCACGACTTCCGGATGCATGGGGCAGGTATATTCAACCGCTGCATCATGACCCATATTATGGTGAGTATGCTGGTCATGACTCGGCTTTACCTGCATATCCATGTCGGTATCTGTTGGTTTCTGATCTGTATGTGTATGCCCTACACCAGCCTGTACTTCACGGGGTACCAGGAACATGCCGCACTTGGGGCATGACCCTGGTTCATCCTGTATCACTTCCGGGTGCATGGGGCAGGTATATTCAATGCGGATTTGCAGTACTGGTGCATCGAAGTCGGATACGTCCGGACGGAAGGCACCTTCAGAAAATACACGGCGCAGCTGCTGTACACCTTCAACAAAATCCTGTTGGGAAAGCCCGGTGGCGACATCAGCCGCAGGTAAAGGCGACAAGTCCTCTGCACCAAGGAAAAATAAGGCCCGTGGGCGTGCCATCTGCGCATAAACAACAGCGGCGGCATCGCGCAGTACCGGTGAAATAGCACCAATGACCAGCAGTACGCTGGCATGGCGTGGGCTGACGACCTGGTGCAGTCCGGCCGCCTCAATGTCCAGGCCATAGGCGCGCGCAATATCAGGGCCGGGCACAAGGAACACGTTGAGATCACGGGCCATTGCCGCAGCGACCAGCCGCTTTAATCCGGACAGTTTCCCCTGTCGTGCGCCGGTGATCATTTATTGTCTCCGTAACGCACCCTGACTCCAGCCGTAGAGTAATCCCAGAAACAGAATGGCCAGAAATATGCCCATATCGAGCAGTGCAACCAGTCCCACCTGTTTGTATACCACCGCCCAGGGGTACATGTAGGCCATTTCCATATCAAAGGATAAAAATAATAACGCGTAGCCGTAGTAGCGTGCGTGGTAACGCACCCAGACCGGGTCACGTGACAACTGCCCGCTGGTTGCGGGTACGTCCTTGCCCGGCTCCTTACGCGTTTTGCCAATGGCACTGGCAAGTGCATAGAGGCTGAGAACAAATCCGATCGTGCCAACGGTCAGACCCAGCAGTAACCCGTATTGTTCCAGTGCGCTCATTATTGTTTGTCCTCTTGCCGGTTTGATATCACAGGTCAGCCAGCGGTTTGTTGTTATTGCAGTGCTATGTTCATGCTATGGTAATTACGTCTTACTCCGGGTTAATGGATCGGGAAAAGCGATGAGTGAAACGGGCTATCTTCAGACCGGGCAGGTGACCTGCCACGATGCTGCAGGACACCGGATCGATTGCATCGGTAGTGGTCAGGATGGTGCGTTTCAGCACGGTGTCCCCTGGCCGGAACCACGTTTTATTCGTGAAGGTGAATGTGTCAGGGATCAATTGACGGGTCTGGTCTGGTGCCGCAATGCCAATCTTGCTGAATTTCCCCTGATGTGGCAGGAGGGACTCGATTATGTGGCCCAAATGAACCGCCGTCAGACCCTTGGCTACAGTGACTGGCGTCTGCCCAACCGGCATGAACTTCGTAGCCTGATCAGCCATCAGACAAGACGGCCGGCACTGCCGGAGGAACAACCTTTCACCCATATTTTTAACGGCTGGTACTGGAGTTCTACCACGGCTGCGATCAGTCCTGCGCATGCCTGGTACGTGAACATGGATGGCGGCCGCATGTTCTATGGGGGCAAGGATCAGTCGTTTATGGTGTGGCCGGTTCGCGGACAGGGAAACGGTATTCTCACCGTTACCGGGCAGACACGATGCTACACCGGGTCGGGTGATGTGATTCCCTGTGTGGGAACGGGGCAGGATGCTGAGTTTTCCAGCGGTTGTCCCTGGCCCTCGCCGCGTTTCCAGGTGTTGCCTGA
>CAZVBD010000050.1:0-1076 GCA_964625255.1 uncultured Thiohalobacter sp.
CCGAACCTCGGCGGTGGTGGTGTACAGCGAAATGCCCTGATCACCGCATCCGCCCTGCGCTCCCGCGGTTACCAGGTCGAACTGGTGCTGTGCAGTGAGAAAGGTCCGCTGTTCCAGAAGATACCGGATGCCATCACCCGAACTATCCTGGAAAGAACACCGGGCTGGCGTGGACGCCTGCATGCACTGTGGGGAAACCCCGCGCTGTTGCCTGCACTCATCCTGCCAGTACTGGCGGCGGGCAAACCCTCCAGAACGTTACGTTATCTACCAGCACTGACGGACTATCTGCGCCGCTCGAAGCCGGACATACTGTTCACTGCGACAACCTACCAGAATATCGAAGCGGTCCTGGCACGTAACGCTGCCAAAGTAAAAACCCGGATTGCCGTTACCCAGAGCACTAATTTTTCCAGCTGGCACCAGGTATCCGGTGAATGGCGGCGACGCTATCTGCTGCCGTTATTTCGCCGCAGCTACAACAGGGCTGATGCCATCATCGCTGTGTCCAACGCCGTTGCCGATGACCTTGCCGACTATGCCAGACTCGACCGCAACATCATTTCCACCATCTACACCCCGCTGGTCCCGACAGATATCAGGGAGCGGGCAGCCGAACCCACCGAACACCCCTGGTTTGAAAACCATGATATACCGATTATCCTCGCTGTCGGCCGCCCGGGCCGGGCCAAGGATTACCCGACCCTGTTGCGCGCTTTCGCGTTGCTGCACAAAAAGCGCCGGGTACGCCTGATTATTCTGGGTGAGGCACGTGACCCACACAAGAACCAGGAACGCATAGGAAAACTTCAAACCCTGATCAGTGAGCTGGGCGTATCCGAAGATGTGGATATGCCGGGATACACGCACAATCCCTACCGCTACATGGCCCGTGCCGCCTTGCTGGTTCTGTCCTCAGTCTATGAAGGTTTCCCGAGTGTTGTCCCTGAAGCGCTCGCCTGTGGCTGTCCTGTCGTCAGTACGCGCTGCCCGGGTGGCGTAGCCGAGGCGCTGGACGAAGGCCGTTATGGCAGACTGGTTCCTGTTGGTGATGATCGCGCCATGGCGGACGCCAT
>CAZVBD010000050.1:1176-15823 GCA_964625255.1 uncultured Thiohalobacter sp.
GGCCATACCGACAAGCCCACCATCACGCAGAAAACCCAGATAACTGCTGTGAGCATGCTGGAAGGTACGCGTTTCCAGGGCAACTGTCGTACCAGACAAGTAACCGTGCCCCAGCCACGGAGCTTCGACAATATGTGCCAGGGCGCTTTCCCAGATCAGGGGGCGCCAGTGCAGGCCCATGTAAAAGCGATCAAACACCTCCGGAAACGCAAGCTGAACCACAATAAAGATCCCCGCCAACAGCGCGAGCATGGCAAGCGCAACCTTGCGGCTAAAACAAAGCGGCATGGCGACAATTGCCACCAGCAAACCAACAATGGCCGTACGGCTATGGGTCAGAAGGATGGCTGACACCAAAATGAAAAATGCCACGCCAAAGAAAACGCGCACTCTTATAACTTTTGAGACTACAGAAAAGTGCAGTGCCAGCAGGGTAAAACCACCATAGGCACAACCCGCCAGAATCGCATTATCAATACGTCCAAGCGGCTCCAGCCTGGAGACGGGGAAAGGATGGCTGGCGTACCAGCTGAATATCGAGGCCACTGCCAGCAGTGCAACACCTGTCACCAGCACTTTCAGAAAAAGCTCAAATGTCTCCGGAAACCGATACACCAACGTTATGGTAACGATAATGAATATTACAACCTGCAGCCACCAGCCCACCAGGGTGGCAAACTCTGCCAGCATGAAGTTATGGCTCCAGAAGCTGCTCAGCAACTGGTAGGACAGCCATATCATCAACAACCTGAACAGGTTGTTTTTCCAGAGCAACGGAAGTTCCCTGTACGCCACAAACAGGCCGGGGAGCAGTACCGCCACAGCGTAAAACTTATAGTGCAGGGGGCGTGCCGGGAAAAAGAAAAAACCCGACAGAAATATCCCGTAACCTGCAAACAACCACAAACTCAGTCGATCTGAAAGCAGCGCTCTTTCCACCAGGCCGCTCACTTCAAATTCTCTTTTACGCCAGATAACACCTGCCTGACTCTGTTCGCGGCATAATCAAGCCCCTTGCCACTTGCCGCTTTTACTTCTGCTACCGCAGACTGCCCTGCCCAGGCCACAGTACCTGCCTTAACCAATGCGGTCTGGATGCGGGAAATGTCCCGGCGCATACGACGTGGTGCCAGCCACATGGCAAGACGATGGGTCAGTGGCTTGTATTGGAAATTATGCGGAATTGACCACCAGGGTCTGTTTGCGGCAACGCCTGCATCGGCCGGCGTGTCGGACAGGTCAAAAATATACAGCGGCCTTTGCGCGGCGACGGCTTCTGCCAGCATCGACATACTTTCCCCCGTAACAACCAGCTGATCCGCCACAGCCAGGTAACCCCGGTAAGGATTCTCTTCTCCACACCCCCAATGATGGACGTGGACAGGGACCTTCAGTGTATCCAGAAACGCCGCATAGGCCTCTTTGGGAGTACGTGCACTGTTGCTCACCAGTACCGAACCACCGGTATGCCCCACCCGTTCATTCAGCCAGACCGCCAGGCGCTGCGCCTTGACCGCTGTAAACACAAAAGGCCCACTGTCACCACCGAGCAGCACGACCCAGCGAGGTTCCGGCAGGTGGCTGAAGTGCGAAATCCACTCGTTGTATGCCTGATCCAGCACGTCACGCGTCAAGCCATGCAGTGGCAGGTCAACAGTGAGCACACGGGATTGAGCAGGCAGATCGTATTGCGGTGTCGTTATAATGAGGTCAAAACATTCCAGTGGCGCCCAGGGCCTTCCCACATGGACCAGGCGCGTCTTTCCACCTGACTGTTTCCGAATCCAGCGTGCAACAGGCTCATTGCGCCGCCCTGCCGTCAGCACAAGATCCGGCCAGGGTGGTGCCAGTTTATCTGAATGCTTTCGGTCGACACCGGCCAGTGTGACACCGAGCAACACATTGGTCAGCAACTCGAATGCGCGGTTACGGATACACTTTGTTTCAAAAGGCTGGCCCAGCGCTTCCGCCAGAGCCTGTAATTGTGTGTTATCACCGGCCTTGCGCCCGGCAAGTACCCAGATCCGTGGGGCCGGTGACCGGCTTTTATCCGAATTATTCACGCCGAAAACCGCTTCCTCACGACCAGTCGCGAGCTTACCTTAATCACCGGGAATCTGCAGCGCAAATCGTTTAACATGAACGCATTGCTGTTTCTTGCCGGAGCCACTTTGGTACTCGACCGTTACATCACCTCTGAGATCACCAAACCACTAATCCTGGGCGTTGCTCTGCTGATCGTCATTTTTTCCGGCTACACAGCAGCCATCAGGCTGGGTGATGCGGCCAACGGTCTGATTGACCTTGAAACAGTCGTCCAGCTCATCGGTCTGAGCACTATCTCTGCGCTGGAGATACTGCTCCCCACAGCACTTTATCTCTCCATTATCGCTACACTGAGCCGTCTGTATCGTGATTCAGAAATGGCCGCCCTGCGCGCAGCCGGTGTCGGCGAACAGCGCATCATGCGTTCACTGGTTTTCATTGTGGTACTCGTTTCGGTCGTGGCCGGCATTATTTCCATTTATGGTCGCCCCTGGGCTTACCGCGAAAGTTACCGACTGGAGGCCGAGGCACGTGCTGAATTTGATATTCGCAAAATCGAACCCGGCCAGTTTATTGAATTACAGAACAACAAGTATGTCCTCTACGCCCGTGAAGTCGACCGGGACAGCGGCAGGCTCAAGGGTGTGTTCCTGCAGACGCAACTGGATGACAAACTGCAGGCGATTTACGCCCAGGAAGCCTTTCTGCCACCGGTAACGTTTGGCAAGGCCCGCAGCTTTGAACTGTTTAAGGGGTATGGGTACACACTCGACCGTGAGGGAACCCGCGACACCACACTCAAGTACAAGCAGATGGTTATTCGTATCCCGCCGGAAGAACCTGATACCAATTACCGTCGCAAGGCCGAGCCCACAATTAATCTTTACCACTCCAACGTGCCCAAAGACATTGCCGAATTTCAATTGCGGCTCTCTACACCGGTCTCGACCCTGCTACTGGCCCTGCTTGCTGTACCGCTCAGCCGTAGCGCGCCTCGTCAGGGCAGGCATAACAGCTTCCTCGTTGCCATACTGGTGTACATCGGATTGTTCAATCTGATCACGGTAGCGCGCAATGGTGTAGAAGACGGTGCCATCCCGGCTTTCCCCGGCATCTGGTGGGCCTATCTGCCACCAGTCCTGCTTTTTGTGGTGCTCATGGCATGGCCTGCCTGGCGACGGAGCAAATACTGACATGAGCCGCATTGATCGCTACATCGCATGGCAATTACTCAAGGACTGGGTACTGGTCTGGGTCGTCATGTCAGCCATCTTCGGCCTGGTTGCCATGGTAGAAGAAGTAGAACGTATCCAGCATAACTACCAGATGGCTGACGTTGTGCAATATGTGCTCTATACCCTGCCACAGCGATCCATGGATCTGATTCCGGTTATCGTACTACTCGGTACCATCCTGGCACTGGCCAGGCTGAACAAGAACAGCGAGATTATCGCCATGCGCGCAGCCGGCATGCCACTGGCTTATTTTTTCCGCGCCGTGTCCATCCCTGCACTGCTACTGGTGCTGCTGTTGTACGGCGTTTCCGAGTATGTGTCTGCCCCGCTCTATCAAAAGGCGGAGACAGAGAAGAGTCTGGCGCGCACCGGGCGTACTAATTTACTCCGTGGCAAAGGGTTGTGGTCAGTTGACGATTTGCGCTTTTTCAACGTCAGGACACTTCGCCATGGCAAGATCCCTTCCGATATTTATCTCTTCCAGTTTTCACCAGACGGCCGTTTGCAGAACTTTATTTACGCAGAATCGGCCAAACCCGCCGATGACCGCAAATGGAAGCTGCTCGATGTCACACAAAAAACGCTGGAAAATGGCAAACTGAAAACCACGTTCCGCAAACAACTGGCCATGGGGCCTTTCTGGTCACCCGAGGAGTTGCCGGTCCTGCCACTCCCTATCACCGGCATGACGCTGACCGGGCTGTATGACTATGCCGAATACCTGCATTCAACCAGTCAGAACTGGCAACGTGCCAGGCAATTATTCTGGCAGAAAATCGCGCTGCCACTGACGGCGGGGGCCATGATTTTGCTGGCCACGCCCATCGGTGCCAGCCTGCAATCCCAGCGCAGCACAGCCTTTGGGCGCAACCTGGCTATTGGCGCAGGGGTCGGTATCGGCTTTTTCCTGCTGACCCAGATTATCAACACCAGCAGCGCACTCATCGGGCTTCCACCGGCTGTGGCTGCCTTTACACCCGCCACTCTGGTACTGGCTGCTACCGGCTGGTTATTCTCACGCATGCGCTAAATTTGTTCAGGCGCGCGACAAAAGGCATAATTCGCCCCCTCATGCGAACCAACCTTATTTCTGTCTGCTGACCCACCGCTATGCGCCTGATGCTTGCTTTTTTCAGGGCCTACCCCTGGCACACCGTCATTATGCTACTGGCACTGCTGTTTGCCGGTATCGCGGAGGGCGTGGGATTGTCTGCTTTGCTGCCACTGATCAGCATCGCCATCAAAAATGATGTCGGTGAGGGCGCTGCGACCACGAAACAGCCTCCCAGCGAGTATGAGCAGATGGTTATCGACGTGATGCATCAGCTCGGGATTTCCCCCAACATTGGCGTATTACTGACGATTATTGTCCTTGGCGTTACCGTCAAAAGCCTGCTGCTGCTAGTGGCCAAAAGGCAGGTTGGCTACACCGCCGCCCAGGTCGCCACTGACCTTCGCCTGGAAATGCTGCGTGTCATGCTGCGCAGTAAATGGGAGTATTTCACCCACCAGCCAATCGGCCGCCTGACCAACCGGCTGGCGACAGAAGCACAGCGTTCATCCGATTCCTTTGTCAATGGCGCTACCGTCATCACCTACCTGGTACAGGCTGTCATTTACGGCGGGGTCGCTGTTGCGGTTTCCTGGAAAGCGACGCTGGCAACACTGGCCCTCGGCAGTGTCATCATCGGTATTTCACATTTCCTGGTCCGCATGACACGCCGTGCGGGGAAAAAACAGACCCGTTTGTTGACCTCTCTGTTATCCCAGTTGACCGACACGCTGCAATCCGTCAAACCCCTCAAAGCCATGTCCAGGGAACACCTTGCTGACAAGGTGCTGGCGATGGAAACCTCGCGCCTCAACAAAGCCTTCAGAAAACAGGTCTTCAGCGGTGCCGCATTGAATGCCGCACAGGAAGAAATGTTCGCTATCGTGGTCGCCGGTGGTATGTTCATTGCGCTGGTCAAACTCGGTATGCCGGTCGCCACGGTAACGGTTCTGGCCGTGGTACTCGGCAAGATGCTCAGCCAACTGGGTAAGGTGCAGAAGCAATACCAGAAAATGGTTGTTGGCGAGAGCGCCTTCTGGTCACTCAAGGCAGCGATCGAAGAAGCACGTCAGGTCGAGGAATATCTCGGCGAAGGAGCCACGCCAGTGCTCGATACCGGCATCCGGCTTGACCGGGTTACCTTTGGCTATGACCCTGAAAGACCTGTGCTGCGGGATGTAACGATCAACATTCCGCAGGGTCGACTGACCACCCTCACCGGCCCTTCAGGCTCGGGGAAAACAACGGTGGTCGACCTGATCATCGGCCTGCTCAAACCACAGAGTGGCAATATCTTCATCGACAATATCCCGCTCAACAAACTCGACATGCGTGCCTGGCGCCACATGATCGGCTATGTCCCCCAGGAAACCCTGTTGCTGCACGCCTCGATTGTCCACAACGTCACACTCGGCGATCCGGCACTCAGTGAGGAAGATGCCATGCGGGCCTTGAATGAAGCCGGGGCCAATGAGTTTATTGAACATCTGCCGGATGGTATTCACAGCACCGTGGGTGAACGTGGCACAAAACTTTCCGGTGGCCAGCGCCAGCGCATCGTCATTGCCCGCGCGCTGGTACATAACCCCAAACTGCTGATCCTTGATGAAGCCACCAGCGCACTGGATCCGGAGAACGAGGCCGCTATCGGCAGGACCATGGAAGCCCTGCGTGGCAAACTGACCATCCTCGCCATTTCTCACCAGACGGCACTGGTCGAAGCGGCGGATTGTGTCTACCGCATGGAGAATGGCCGCGTGGTAGAAGTCCGGGGTCCGGTCAGCATGGAATCAGAATAACGCCCTGACCCGCGCTACCGCACGCGCCATATCCGCTGACTGTGCTGTTGATACAACAATTGGCTCACCCAGCCAGGCCACACGTCCCTGCTCAAGTAATTGCTGGTATACGAGGCGGAGATCCCGGCTCAGACGCGGGTGACCCCAGCGCATCATTTTGCTGTATCCCCATGCACTGAGACGGAAGTCTACAGGCATATCCTGGCCCTCACGCATCGGGTAACCATAGCCACCCAGGGCTGCCATCAGCACCGGTTTTCCGGTGGCGCAGGCCTCGCTGAGCATGGAGATGCTGTCAGCCGTCACCACCAGGTCATCGCACAGGGCCAGCATCCCGAAGTACGGGTTTTCCCTGTCGTTCGGCTGCCAGCGATACAACACGTTGGGCACGGTGATTTCGCGCTCAAAAATATCGATCACGGCCGGCGAAGTACGCGCGCTGGTGGAAATCATCAATGAACCACCACGTTGCCGTGCCTGCGCTTCCACTTGCCGCACAATCTCACGGGCATTCTTAGGACCCAGCGTATAAGGCCCGCTGTTTCCGCCCAGTATCACTGCCGTACGCGGGCCGTGCAGAGGTGCAAACCGGGCCTGCCAGCGAGCAGCCTCCTGTTCAAGCCGCTCCGGTGTGACGCGGTGCAGGGTCAGGGTGTTCTGTAGTACTTTCGGGTGATCTGCCAGGCGATACTGCGGCGTGGTCACGACCAGGTCAGAACGATCCGGGTGAGCCCAGGGACGACCGATGTGAACAATACGCGTCCGTCCGCCCTGCTGCGCCTGTATCCAGCGACACACCGGCTCATTGCGCATACCGGCTGAAATGACCAGGTCCGGCCAGGGCGGTTCCAGCCGCGCGGACTTGTCCAGTCGCACCCCGCGTAAATCGCTGCCGCGCAACAGGCTGGTACGAAACTCGGTGCTGTGATAACTGAGTTCCTTGAGATCAAAAGGCCAGTCCAGCGCTTCGCCGAGCGCAAGCACCTGATTGCGCTCGCCGGCACGGTAGCCGGTAACCAGCCACACGGAGGGGGGATGTACGGGTTCAACGGGGTTCATGGGCAAAGATTTCCGGGCTGACACCCATGGCGCCGCCGCTCAACTCCAAGTACAATTCAGCGTTTGCGAATCTAGCGGCTTGTGCCGTGCGGCGCAACTCTATATACCTGTGCGCCGGATCCGGATGAGTTTTCTGCATGCCTGACTACAATGAATATCTTGAACGCATCTTCGACGTGCTCAAACCTTTTGCCAAGCAGGGTATCCTGCTCAATGAGGAATGTGAGCTGGTCGCCGAGCTGGGTCTGACCTCACTCCAGGTGATGGAATTGATCGAGCAACTGGAAGACCACTTCGACATGTCGATTCCCCTCAATATCCTGCCTGATATCCGTACCGTACACGATCTGGCGCTGGCACTGAAAAAACTTAACCCCTGATATGAGTCTGTTTGATAAATTCCAGCCGATAGTCGATATTCAGGCCGAGTTGAGCACGCTGGGCATAATGCCCTTTGGTGCGGTGACCGAGAAACTGCTATCTCCCACCGAGGCCATTGTCGACGGTCACAAGGTCATCCTCGCCGGCACCAACAACTACCTCGGTCTTACCTTTGAACCCGAATGTCTGGAAGCGGCGAAGAACGCCATCGATGAACTCGGTACCGGTACCACCGGCTCACGCATGGCCAACGGCACCTTCGCCGGTCACGTGGCGCTGGAAAATGAACTGGCCACCTTCTTTGACCGCAAGCACGCGATTGTATTTTCCACCGGCTATGCGGCTACCATGGGTATGGGTTCCACCCTGGCCGGCCCGGGAGACGTTATCGTACTTGATGCCGACAGCCACGCCAGTATTTACGACGGTGTGCGCCTTGGTGGTGCCGATATCATCCGCTTTCGCCACAACGACCCGGCCGATCTCGATAAACGCCTGCGCCGGCTGGGCGATCGCATTAACAACACCCTGATTATTGTTGAAGGCATCTACAGCATGATGGGTGACCAGGCACCGCTTGCCGAAATTGCTGAAGTCAAACGCAAGTATGGCGGTCTGTTGCTGGTCGATGAGGCACACTCGCTGGGTATGCTTGGCGACCATGGCCGCGGTGTGGCGGAAGCTGCCGGTGTAGAGGATGACGTGGATTTCGTGGTCGGGACGTTCAGTAAAAGCCTCGGTGCGATTGGCGGTTACTGCGTCAGCAATCACGACCATCTGAATGCAATCCGCTTTGCGATCCGCTCGTATATCTTCACCGCCTCACCGTCACCATCGGTTATTGCCTCGACACGTGCGGCACTGCGCCTGATGCAGGAACGTCCATACCTGCGCGACCAGTTATGGGCCAATGCACACCACTTGTACGACGGTCTGAAAGCACTGGGACTGCAGGTCAGCCCCGAAGTCAGCCCGGTTGTTGCTGTCACCATCAAGGACCGTAACCAGGCTATCGACTGGTGGAACCGGCTGTTAAAGCTTGGCGCCTACGTCAACCTGGTGATGCCACCTGCGTCGCCGAGTGACGACAGCTTGCTGCGATGCAGCGTCAGCGCGGCACACAGTGCGGAACAGATTGACCGGATTATTGAAGCATTTTCAAACGTACAAAACTCGTCGGCGACTGACTGATCTTCTTATGGTGGTCAGCCAATTTTTAGCAATACCCTTTTTACCCGTCATGGCGGACAAAACCGAGACACCCTGAATGGACAAACTCAACATCATCGGCAATGGCCCGCTGCACGGTGAAGTCGCCATCTCCGGCGCCAAGAATGCCGCGCTGCCGATTCTTGCCGCCACCCTGCTTTGCCCGGAACCCTTCGTGCTGAAGAATGTACCGCACCTGCGTGATATCACAACAACGCTGGAGTTGATGGGCCGGTTCGGCACGCGCATTGAACTGGCAGATGATATGTCACTCGTTGCTGACAGTTCAGTCATTACCAGCCTGCAGGCACCCTATGAACTGGTCAAAACCATGCGCGCCTCTATCCTGGTGCTTGGCCCCTTGCTGGCACGTTTTGGTGAAGCTGAAGTTTCCCTGCCCGGTGGTTGCGCCATTGGATCACGGCCGGTTAACCTGCATATACAGGGTCTGAAGGCCATGGGTGCAGAAATCGAGATTGAAGACGGTTACATCAAGGCCAAAGCCAGCCGCCTCAAGGGTTCGCCGTTCTTCTTTGACGTGGTATCCGTCACCGGCACCGAAAACCTGATGATGGCTGCCACACTGGCGGACGGCACCACCGTACTGGAAAATGCAGCCCGTGAACCGGAGGTAGCAGACCTCGCCAGCTGTCTTGTCGCCATGGGTGCACGCATCAGTGGTGCAGGCACGGACACCATCACGATTGAAGGTGTGGAACAACTGCACGGTGGCAGTCACAACATTACACCGGATCGCATCGAAACCGGCACCTTCATGGTGGCAGCTGCCGCCACCGGGGGCAAGGTTCACCTGCGCAATACCAAGTCTTCCTATCTTGATGCCGTGATCGAAAAGCTGCGCGATGCCGGTGCGGAAATCACCTCGAACGGAAACTGTATCGATGTCGATATGCACGGCAAACGCCCGCATGCCGTCAACCTGACCACTTCACCCTACCCGGCTTTCCCGACTGATATGCAGGCGCAGTTTGTGGCACTTAATACCATCGCCGACGGCACAGCTACCATCAAGGAAACAATTTTCGAAAACCGCTTCATGCATGTGCAGGAACTGCAACGCATGGGTGCCAATATCGAACTGCAAGGCAATACCGCCATCGTGCGCGGTATCGAAAAGTTGCAAGGGGCACCGGTCATGGCTACCGACCTGCGCGCCTCGGCCTGCCTGGTTATCGCTGGACTTGCCGCCGAAGGGGAAACGTTGATCGACCGTATCTATCACCTCGACCGTGGTTACGAATGTATCGAGGAAAAACTGTCACAACTCGGGGCGAAAATACAGCGCCTGCCCAACCACCCCAAATCATAACCGGCCACTACAACCTTCTATAAAAGGAACCTAGCCCATGAAAGCCAGAGCAGCTGTAGCCTGGGGACCCAAGCAACCCCTGTCCATTGAACTCATTGACGTGGAAGGCCCGAAACAAGGAGAGGTTCTGCTCAAGGTAATCGCCTCTGGTGTGTGTCATACCGATGCCTTCACCCTGTCTGGAGAAGACCCGGAGGCTGCCTTTCCAGCCGTACTCGGTCACGAAGGTGGCTGCGAAGTGGTGGAGTGCGGTCCGGGCGTCAAGGACCTGAAACCTGGCGACCACGTTATTCCCCTGTATATCCCTGAATGCGGAACCTGCGAGTACTGTCAGTCGACAAAGACCAACCTCTGCCAGTCCATCGCTGCCACTGTGTGGACCGGTTATATGCCGGATGGCACACGACGTTTTTCCCTGGATGGCAAGCCCCTCTATCACTACATGGGCTGCTCGACCTTTTCCGAGTACACCGTGGTACCGGAAATTGCACTGGCGAAGATCAATCCCGCTGCACCGCTGGACAAAGTCTGTTTGCTGGGCTGTGGCATTACAACCGGCATTGGCGCTGTCCTTAATACGGCCAGCGTCGAACCGGGCTCGACCGTTGCTGTATTCGGCCTTGGTGGTATCGGTCTGGCCTGCGTACAGGGCGCTGTGATGGCAAAAGCTGAACGTATTATTGTTATCGACATGAACCCGGCCAAGTTCGAAATGGCCAAGGCGCTGGGAGCAACGGATTTCATTAACCCTGCCGAACTGGCTGGAAGTGTCACTGAAGCCATCGTCGAGATGACAAATGGCGGCGTGGATTATTCTTTTGAATGCATCGGCAACGTCGATGTCATGCGCGAGGCGCTGGAGTGTTGCCATATGGGATGGGGTGTCTCCACCATCATTGGCGTAGCCGGAGCCGGGCAGGAAATTCACACCCGCCCCTTCCAGCTGGTCACGGGGCGCACCTGGAAAGGTACCGCCTTCGGTGGCGTGAAGGGCCGCAGCCAGTTACCCGGTTATGTCGATCGCTATCTGGCCGGTGAGATCGAAGTAGACAAGATGGTCACCCACACCATGCCACTGGAAGACATTAACCGTGCCTTCGATCTTATGCACAGCGGCGAAAGTATTCGCTCCGTTATTATTTTCTGAGGTAACCAACATGCATCAGACTGAACATATCAGAGAGTTCGGTGGCTGGCTGAACCGCTATACGCACCATTCAGAATCCTGCCATTGTGAAATGACATTCTCTGTCTATCTGCCTCCTGCGGCGGAAACACAGAAAGTTCCGGCGGTGTACTTTCTTTCCGGATTAACCTGTACCGACGACAACGTCCGTGCGAAAGCCGGTGCGCAGCGCTATGCCGCAGAACTGGGGATCGCGCTGATCATGCCCGATACCAGCCCACGCGGTGAAGATGTCGCGGATGAACCGGATCGTTATGATCTTGGCCAGGGTGCAGGTTTTTATATCAATGCAACACGTGAACCCTGGGCCAGCCACTACCAGATGTATGATTATGTCAGCCGTGAGTTACCCGCACTGGTTGAAGCTGAACTGCCGCTTGTCCCCGGTCTTAAATCCATTACCGGACACTCCATGGGGGGGCACGGGGCATTGATCTGCGCACTCAGGAATCCTGATGCTTACCGCTCAGTATCCGCCTTTGCACCAATCTGTAACCCCCTACACTGTGGCTGGGGTGAAGGTTGCCTGGCTGCATACCTGGGTGAAGACCGGGAGACATGGAAAGAGTGGGATGCCACCGAACTGGTGAAAGCTGGTGCGAAACCGGTGCCTTTACTCATCGATCAGGGAACCGGTGATGAATTTCTTGCCGAACAACTTCATCCACAAGTGCTGGTTGATGCCTGCCTGGAACGGAGCAACTTCCCTGTCACGCTACGGATGCAGGAAGACTACGACCACAGTTACCACTTCATCGCCAGTTTTATCGGTGAGCATCTGACCTTTCATGCGCGCCATCTGATTTCGTGAACGGTCATACATGAGTCTTGTTCTGAGTGTCTCTGTTTTTATCCGGCTGATTGCCATGGTCTGGGCATTTCGCCTGTGGCACAGGATTCGTGACTGGCGCATCGGTTTTCTCGGCGCAATGGTCGCCCTGATGGCACTCCGCCAGGCACTCACCCTGTCCAGGAAAGGCATAAACTGGCCACCGCAACCAGGCTCCGGTATGGATGAAATACCGGGTCTGGCGGTGAGCATTCTGGCCCTGCTGGCCATCATCTTTCTCGGCCGGATGATTTCGAGTGAACGGCGCCGCTCCAGTGAAATCATTGCCGCCAATCAGGAACTGGAACGTCAGATCGCCCGACGCCACCAGGCTGAAGACAAGCTGCTCACCCTCTCCCAGGCGATTGAACAAAGCCCGGAGAGCATATTTATCACCAATCCCGCCATTGAGATCGAGTATGTCAATGCGGCGTTTCTCCGTAACACCGGTTATAGCCTGGAGGAAGTCATTGGCAAGAATCCCCGCATACTGCAGTCGGGGAAAACGCCGGAAGAAACCTATCAATCACTCTGGAACAATCTGTCACAAGGTAAAGCGTGGCAAGGTGAACTGTTCAACCGATGCAAGGATGGCACGGAATGTATCATCTGGTCGATCATTTCCCCTGTCCGTAATAGTGACGGACAGATCAGCCACTATGTTGCAATTGATCAGGATATCACCGAAAAGAAGCAGGCCGAGGCAAAAATCAACCACCTGGCATACTATGACGCCCTCACTGACCTGCCCAACCGAACACTCTTTATGGAGCGGCTTAACCAGACACTGACCCTGTCCCGACGTTATAAAGACAAGGCTGTTCTGTTCCTGATCAATATTGATCGCTTCAAGAATATCAACGATGCACGTGGCCATGTACTGGGGGACACGCTGCTTCAGGCACTGGGCAACCGGTTATCCAGACTGCTGCATGAAGGTGATACCGTGGCACGTCTGGCCTCGGATGAATTTGCCATCCTCATTCCAAATCTGGGCGAGCAGCTTGAACAGGCCAGTCATCGCGCCCACACCATATCGCAAAAGATTCTTCACGCCATACGACTGCCTGTAGTCATTGGCCAGGAAGACATCTATGTTACCGCCAGCCTGGGCATCGCCATTTATCCGGAAGCAGAGGATGACAATGCCGGCACCATTTTGCGCCGTGCCGACACCGCCCTGCACCGGGCCAAGGAAAGCGGCAGGAACCAGACTGCTTTCTTCGAAACGGATATGAGCGAATCTGCCGAGCGGCGTTTTCACATCGAACGTGAGCTGCGTCAGGCAGTCGGCAACGAGGAACTTCGCCTTTTTATACAACCCCAGGTGGATACACAGGGAAAACTGGTCGGGGCAGAAGCGCTGGTACGCTGGCAGCACCCCGAGCGGGGACTGATACCTCCAGCCGCCTTTATTCCGATTGCCGAGGAATCTGACCTGATCATTGATCTGGGTGGCTGGGTGCTTTCTGAAGCTCTGCAACTGATGGCGAAAGGTGACATGGCGGGTCACCCGTTTCACCTGGCGGTCAATCTGAGTCCGCGTCAGTTCCGACAGTCTTCCTTCATCCCCTTGCTGAAAGATTTGCTGAACTCAACAGGTGCGGACCCGAACCACCTGACACTGGAAATCACCGAGAGCCTGGTGATCGAGAACATTAACGAGGTCATCGCCAGGATGAGTGAAATCGCTGCACTGGGCATCCATTTTTCAATCGATGACTTCGGCACCGGCTACTCATCACTCTCCTATCTCAAGCGATTACCGGTTCACGAACTAAAAATCGACAGGAGCTTTATTCAGGACGCCCCTGTTGATGAAGGCGATGCGGCACTGGTCGAAACAATTCTGGCTGTCGCCAAACATATGCATCTGAAAGTCGTGGCAGAGGGTGTTGAGACAGAAGAGCAGGCTGCGTTCCTGAATGCCCGTGCCAACATCATCCACCAGGGCTACCTGTATGGAAAGCCGGAACCGGCGGCAGTCTGGTTTGAACGCTGGTTTGGAGAACCACTGGCCTGAACGTCAGTGGCAAACTCAGCCTTTGCTGCCGATCAATTTGATCTGGTCTATACGCATAACCTGACGCCCTGTTACTGTTTCTTGCGCGCTGCAATCCGTAACCGCAGGGCATTGAGCTTGATAAACCCTTCAGCGTCCTGCTGGTTGTAAGCACCTTCGTCATCCTCAAAGGTAGCAATACGTTCATCAAACAGGGAATCGCTGTCGGACATACGCCCCACGACAACCACATTCCCCTTGTACAGTTTGAGACGCACCTTGCCATTCACCGTCGCCTGCGAATTATCGATCATGCCCTGCAACATTTCCCGCTCTGGACTCCACCAGTAACCGTTGTAGATCAGCTCGGCATAGCGCGGCATTAACTCATCTTTCAGGTGCGCCACTTCACGATCCAGCGTCAGCGACTCAACAAAATCAACCCACAGTTTTTTCTGAAGACCCAAATTATTTAATTTCCATTCCTAACATGATGATGACCGTAAATTTTTTCAGGCTT
>CAZVBD010000051.1:0-3469 GCA_964625255.1 uncultured Thiohalobacter sp.
GGAGGTACTCACCGAACCGAGACAACGTACCGGTATGGCACGTACGAAGGCGCTGTATTGCAGCCTGTTCATGCCTGCCATATCCAGGGCCGGATAGGCATCATTCTCGCAAGCCAGCGCCAGGATGCGTGGTTTTTCCTCAAATTCATCGGGCATGTCCACGGCCTTGATCTGTTGGCCCACGGTGTCGATGGAGTAGTTCTCAAATGAGATCACACGCACCGGGCAGGCCCCCATGCAGGTGCCGCAACGGCGGCAACGGCTTTCGTTGAACACCGGGAAACGTTTTTCGTCTTCGTCGATGGCGCCGAACGGGCATTCCACGGTGCAGCGTTTGCACTGGGTGCAGCCTTCCTTGCGGAAGATCGGGTACGACAGGTCACCCGAACGCGGGTGTGCGGCGCGGCCGACCTTGGCGTTTTCGATTTCCTGGATGGCTTTCAGCGCAGCGCCGGTGGCGTCATCGATGGCCTGCTGGGTGTCCATCGGGCGGCGTACCGGCCCACAGGTGTAGATGCCGGTACGGCGGGTTTCATACGGGAAGCAGATGAAGTGCGAATCGTTGAAGCCGTACTTCAGGTGCGGCAGATCCTTGCCCTGGCGGTAGTTCAGGTTGAGGATGGAATCCACGCTGACTTCCCATTCGCCAGGTTCGTTCTGCGGGACTTCATCGATGTCGACACCGGAGTTGGCCACCATGCCGGTCGCCAGTACCACCAGGTCGGCGTCTTCTTCCACGTCTTCGTCGAGGATCATGTCCTTGAACTTGACCACCGGGCCGTTACTGCCGGCAACGACTTCGCTGACCTTGCCCTTGCGGAAAGTGACCATCTTGTCCTGGCCGCTGCGGTAGAAGTCTTCACCCGGGGCACCCGGGGTGCGCAGGTCGTCGAAAAGAATTTCGGTTTCGATGTCCGGGTTCTGGTCCTTGAAGTACATGGCCTGCTTGATCGACGTCAGGCAGCAGTCACCGGAACAGTAGTCCAGGTGGCCTTCCTTGTCGCTACGCTGGCCGGCACACTGCACGAAAGTAACTTTCTTCACTTCCTTGCCGTCGGACGGGCGCTTGATGGGGCCGCCGTTGGCCGCAATGGCCAGTTGTTCCAGCTCTACGCGATCAACCACGTCCGTGCTCTTGCCGTAACCGAGTTCCGGTAACTGGCTGGCGTCGTAAGGTGTAGCGCCGGAGGCCTGGATGATGGCGCCGAAATTTTCCGTGGTAGTCGCGCCGCTCTCTGTGCTGATGTCAGCAGAGAAACGGCCCGGTGCGCCGGAGGTCTTGCTGATGGTCGCGTTCAGGTGAACGGTGATGTTGTTGTCGGCTTCGATCGCTGCGATCATATCGGCCACTGCGGTATCAACCGGATCGGTGTAAGGCGTGTGCATAGGCACGTCCTTCCACATCTTGCCGACATAGCCGCCGAGTTCACCCGATTTTTCAACCAGGTGTACCGGGTAGCCGGTTTTGGCTGTTTCGATAGCGGCAGTCATACCGGTGATACCACCGCCGACCACCAGGATTGTGTTATCGCAGCCTTTTTCCTGTGCAGAAGCCGGCACGGTGGCGTGCTTGGCTTCGGCGCAACCCATGCGGATGTAATCTCCGGCCATTTCTTGCGTGGTTTCACGCATGTCGTCCTCATCGGGACGAACCCAGATGACGCCTTCACGCAGGTTGGCGCGTGAAAGGGTGACATTCTGGAAGTTAAAGGCCTCGGTCTTGGCGCGGCGTGAGCAGGCACCGATGACGACGCGGTTAACGCCCTCGTTGTCGATGTCATCCTGGATCAGTTTCACGCCTTCGGCGGAACACAGGAAATCGTGCTGCTGTACCACCTGTGCCTTGCCGTCGCGCTGGGCGATCGTGGCCAGTTCGTCGCAGTCCAGGCGTTCGCCCAGTCCGCAACCCTTGCAAATATATGCTCCAATTTTCATGTCTGCCACGGCTTAACCCTCCGCACCGGCAACTTTATTAACAACCTGGATGGCACGCAGTGCGCTGGCCGTCGCGCTTTGTACGGCGCGGTTCACGTCCAGTGCATCTGATGAACAGCCGGCGGCGAAAAATGCACCGTTGGCTTCATCCAGTTCCACAAAACCTTCCTCGTTCAGCACGACTTCAATGGGGAAGTCGCCGGCCGGAACGCTGGGTTCCATGCCGATGGCCAGCACGACCAGTTCGTGCGGGTTGCTGTAACGGTGGTAACCCTCGGTGTCCACGCCGTGCAGGACCGGGTTGCCGGTTTCCCTGTCTTCGGTGATGGAGGCTACCTTGGACTTGGTGAAGGTGATGTTGGGGTCCGCCTGAATCTTCTGGTAGAAGTCATCAATGCGATCGATGGCGCGGATATCGATGTAGTACACCGTACCTTTGGCCTCATCCCCATACTGTTCACGCAGGTAAGTGGTCTGTTTCAGACTGGCCATGCAGCAGATGCGCGAGCAGTGCGCCAGGTGATTCTTGTCACGTGAACCGGCGCACTGGATGAAAGCAACATCTTTGGCTTCCTTGCCGTCGCTCGGGCGCAGGATCTTGCCACCGGTCGGGCCCTGCGGGTCGAGCATGCGCTCGAATTCGACGGAGGTAATCACGTTCTGGTAGCGATCATAGCCATAAGGCTGGATCTTGCCGGCGTCGTAAGGCTTCCAGCCGGTGGCCCAGATGATGGCGCCGACAGTAATGGTGCTTTCGGCTTCGGTCATGTCCAGGTCAATAGCGCCGTACTTGCACGCGGCTTTGGCTTTTTCGGCGTCATCGGTGCCGATAATGGCCGGGTCCAGCACGAAACGCTCCGGGTAGGCCTGGTTGAACGGCCGGTAGGCGCCCTTACGCTTGCTCAGACCGTAGTTGTATTCGTTGTCGAACTCGGCTTCCACCGCGTCGCTACAGTCGCCGCAGTTGGTGCAGTGCTCGTTCACGTAACGCGGTGCAGTTTTCAGCGTGACGCTGTAATTGCCGGTGTCGCCACTGATCGCAGCAACTTCGGTCATGGCCATAACCCGCAGGTTGCGGTTAGCCTTGATCCGGCGGAGATTGATCTCCAGGCCGCACTTGGGGTGGCAGAGTTTGGGGAAATACTTATAGAGCTGGCTGACGCGGCCGCCAAGCGATGGGTTCTTCTCCACCAGAATGACCTGCTTGCCGCACTCGGCGGCTTCCAGTGCGGCCGTCATGCCGCTAATGCCGCCACCCACCACCAGAATCGTCTGGTTGGTTGCGATAACCTCTGACATGGATACTCCTCCGTCCAGAGTTGCTGTGACAAATAACTAAAACTGTTCCGATTCCGGACATTTATCCGAACCGGGGCGAAAAAACGATGCCAACCATACTCCACCGCCTTGGACGGCACCATACTCATCCTTATATAAAGGACATCGAATCTTTCGATTCAGTAATAAGAGCGGTATATATCACCTTGCCTTTGTGGGCTTTGTTGCCGTGCGCAAGGAGACACGCTACCGTTGC
>CAZVBD010000051.1:3569-15715 GCA_964625255.1 uncultured Thiohalobacter sp.
GTGTTGCTGAAGGGGCCGACCGGCTGCGGCAAGACGCGTTTTATGGAACACATGGCCTGGCGTCTGAAGCGGCCGTTGATCACCGTGTCCTGTCACGATGACCTGACGGCGTCGGATCTGGTCGGGCGTTACCTGATCAGCGGTGGTGAAACGGTGTGGGTGGACGGCCCGCTGGCCAGAGCGGTGCGTGCCGGCGGTATCTGCTATCTCGATGAAATTGTCGAGGCGCGCAAGGACACCACCGTGGTCATTCACCCGCTGGCCGATGACCGGCGGGTGTTGCCCATGGAAAAGCTCGGCGAGCTGCTGGAGGCCAGTAACGATTTCTGTATGGCGATCTCCTATAACCCGGGTTACCAGAGCGTACTGAAAGATCTCAAACAGAGTACCCGGCAACGCTTTGTGGCGCTGGAGTTCGACTACCCGGCGGCAGAACTGGAGGCAAAGATCGTTACCAACGAGACCGGCATCGCGCCCGAAACGGCCGCGCAGCTGGTGAAATTTGCGCAGATGACCCGCAATCTGAAGGGCAGTGGACTGGAGGAGGGTGCCAGTACCCGCCTGCTGGTACATGCCGCCAAGCTGATGAAAAGTGGTGTATCGCCGGTTGTGGCGTGCCGTTGCAGTATTGCCGAGGCGCTGACCGATGACGGGGAAATGCTTGCGGCGGTCAATGAACTGAGTGCCTCGGTTTTTTGATGCCCGGTTGAACCGTGGTTGAACTCCATACTATTCCTGAATCCGCCTGTCTGGATGACTGCGTGGCCACGCCCGTGGACGACTATCAACTGCTCGATTTCGGTCATGGCCGCAAACTGGAGCGCTGGGGCGAATATGTCATCGAGACCCGGGATCCACTGGCCATCGGTGAACCGGCTGCAAAGGGTTGGCGGGCCGACTGGATTTATGTAGACGAGGTTGGTCACGCCGGTCAGTGGGAACCGACCCGCAGTGGTCTGCCGCGTGAATGGTCGGCCGTGGTGGCGGGTGTCACCGTTCCATGCCGGCTCGATACGCGTGGCCGTGTTGGCCTGCGTGGCCGCGACCTGCCCTGTGCCCGGTGGGTGCGCGAACGTATAGAAGGTTGCTACGACCTCGACGATATCGCTGTGCTGAACCTGTTCGGTGGTAATGGCTATGTCACGGCACAGGCCGTTGCCGCCGGTGCCTCGGTGGTGCATGTCGAGGCGGATGCTGACATGCTGGATCTTGCCCGCGAACTGGCCGGTGCCGGCAGCGTCGAGTCTGTGCAGGAGAACGTTATGGACTACGTCGAGGACCTGCTGCGCCGTCAACAGCGCTTCGACATGATCGTATTGCCTGCGCCAGCCCTTGGGCATGGTCCGAAGGGCCAGTTATGGGATCGTGAGGTTGATTTGTCGCGGCTGGTGAAATATCTGCCGCGTCTGATTACCGACAATTGCCTCGGTATCTGGCTATCCACCGATGGCGGTGCCATTACCTGGAAAGCGGAAAGCCTGGGCCAGTTATTGCAGGAAGTGCTGCCCGGACACACCATTGAAGCCGTGCTGCTGGGTGTGCAGACAACGGATGGTCGTTGCATGCCTGCGGGTGTAGCCGCGCGCTGGTTCGACGAGACGGATTTTCTCCAGACCGGCGACGTACCGCTTACTGCTGCACAACTTGAAGAACGCATCGATGTTCACATGGTGTCACTGGGGGCTGCCGAGGGACCGGCGCGCCAGCTTGCTGAACACACGCGTGAGCAGCAGGACTTTGTCTTGCGTTGTGCCGGCATGGTGGCGCGCACCAGCTCCGGCATGGCATTTAATTTTGTCTCGCATGTGTGCGGGGCTTTGCGATTGATGGATGAGTCCGGTGTGGAAACCTGGCTGATGGCGTGTATGGATATCTACGACACACGTGGCCTGCATCCCGCCGTCGTCGCCTTCAAGGATGTCGAGACATTTGCGTGTGAATACAGGGCGCGTCGTAGCGGACTGGCGCTCGATGAGGTAGCCAATATACTGGAAGCCTTTGCCCACGGCCTGAACGGGCGGCGGCTGAAAGTCGAAGTCGGCGAGCACGTTTACACCGATACGGAAACGTTGTTTCTGCCCGCTACGGTGAATGTTTCAACCGATCGTGATGAGAATTTTCAATTATACAAGGCGATGGTCGTCCACCAGTGGGCGCAGACCTGGTATGGCACCTGGCGTATCGATATTGGTCAGGCGTTATCGTCGTACCCCGACTATGCGCAGGCGCTGGCGTGTTTTCATGCGCTGGAAACATTGCGGCTGGACGCACAGATCAGTCGCCAGTTACCGGGTGTGTTCCGGCATATGCAGACACTTCGTCAAACCCCGGCATGCTCACCGACGAGTGCCTGGGGTACTGCGCAAGCGCGCCTTGCACGTCATGATGCCAGTGTTCAGGACAGCCTTGATCTGTTGCCGGCATTGCTGGATCAACCTCTGCCCGTATCCACGTTGTACCAGGGTGTGCTGCGTCCTGCAGATGTAACACAAGTCCTGCAAGCGCGTATTGAATCGGACAAGCAGGCGTTTCGCCTCGGTCTGTTTAAAATGAACAGTGCTATCGAAAAAGCTCGCGAACAGCACGAAGACGATGCGAGGGAAGAAAAGGAAGATAGCGAAAGCACATCGTTCAGGTTGCGGGAAGTCGAGTCACGGGAAACGCCGGAAGGTTTCAGTTATGACATCGAGCTCGACGGCCGACCGCTGGACGTGCCCGATAACGTCAAGGGCACCATGGCGTCCATTCTCCAGGATCTCGGAGAAATCCCCGAAGATTATTTGCAGGCGGCGGGCGATGGCGTGTACTACGCCGGTGAAATTGATCAGCCCGGTAGCGAGGATGTCTGGAAGGGTACCTATCACGAAGAAGGCGCTTTTCTTTATAACGAGTGGGACTATGAGCGCCAGAGTTATCGCAAGAACTGGGCGGTATTGCGTGAAATGGATGTGCACCCGAGCCACGATAATTTCGTCAGTGAAACCCTGTACAAGTACCGTGGACTAACGATGGAGTTACGTCGCACCTTTGAGGCTTTGCGCGGCGAAGACAAGTTATTGAAGAAACAACCCTACGGCGATGATATCGATATTGATGCACTGGTTGAAGCATTGGCCGATATGCAGCATGGCGCGGAAATGAGCGAACGCCTGTTCACCCGGATGCATAAAATGGAGCGTAACATCGCCGTTATGTTTATGGTCGACATGAGCGGTTCCACCAAAGGCTGGATCAATGAGGCCGAACGTGAAGCCCTGGTGTTGCTGTGTGAAGCCCTGGAAACGCTCGGCGACCGTTATGCCATCTATGGGTTCTCCGGCATGACACGCAAACGCTGTGAAGTGTACCGGGTAAAACGTTTTGACGAGTCCTACGATGATGACGTACGTGCACGCATCAGCGGTATTCAGCCAAAAGACTACACCCGTATGGGTGTAACAATTCGTCATCTCACCAGCCTGTTGAATGACGTGGAAGCACGTACCCGGCTGCTCATCACGCTGTCCGATGGAAAGCCCGATGACTATGACACCTATCGCGGTGCCTATGGCATTGAAGACACGCGCATGGCACTCATCGAAGCCAGGCGTAGTGGTATTCATCCCTTCTGCATCACCATCGATAGCGAAGCAAAAGATTATCTGCCACATATGTACGGGGCAGTAAACTATGCAGTGATCGATGACGTGCGCAAATTGCCGTTGAAAGTCTCGGATATTTACCGGCGCCTGACGACCTGACAATACACGTTCACCAGGCTGTCGATAGCCGGGCATGACATGCCGCGTGTCGCAAACCAAAACAGAACAGTCATCAAGATGACATCGCCCCGTCATGCTGCGACCCAAACGTACTGGCGGGACGAGAATGCAGAAGACCCGGCTGATTGGGTGCGTTTCAAAATACTTGGCTTCAACGACTTTCACGGACAGCTCGAACCCCGGCGCCTGTTTGGCCGGCCCGCTGGTGGCGCTTCAGTACTGGCCAGTTACCTGCGTGCAGAAACAGCACAGTCTGAAAACGGTGCATTTATCGTGCATGCCGGTGACCAGGTCGGCGCCAGTCCGCCTGTGTCTGCCTTGTTGCAGGATGAACCCTCCATCACCTTCCTGAATATGCTGGCCAATCGCTATTGCCGTTATAGCGAGGACGATAATGAAGATGATGACGAAGATGAAGATGATGGCAATTACAGCGACCTCGATGATGATCGCTTCGATCCACGTTGCAACCTGGTCGGAACGCTGGGTAATCACGAGTTCGATGAAGGTGTCGGTGAGATGCTTCGTCTTATCAATGGCGGCATTCATCCCAACGGGCCATTCCTGGATGCCAACTATCGTGGAGCACGCTTTCCCTATGTGGTGGCGAATGTCGTCGACAAACAAACCGGTCGTCCGATACTGCCGCCGTATGTGATCAAGCGTGTCCGCGGCATACCGGTCGCCTTCATCGGTGCCGTTCTCAAGGAAACCCCCACCATCGTAACGCCTACCGGTGTGGCCGGTGTGACATTCCTTGATGAAGCGAAAGCGATTAACAGCTATGTACCGGAACTGAAAAAACGTGGTGTTCGCGCTATCGTCGTGACGATTCATCAAGGGACCAGCCAGCGCTTTTTCAGCGGGCCGACCGGTGCTGATGCTGTCGACATCGGTGGTTCCATCGGACCCATTATCGATGCGCTGGATGATGAAATTGACATCGTAGTGGCAGGTCATTGGCATCGTTTCACCAATGCCCTGATGCCGAATAAAAACGGCAAGATGATTCTGGTGACACAGGCGTTTTCACGTTCAACAGCCTATGCGGATATCGATGTCGCTATCGATCCCGAGACCCACGATATCGTGGAAAAGTCAGCAGAAATACTCACGACCTGGGGTGACCAGGGTCCAGGGCTGACACCGGATGAACAGGTTGCCGGTCTGGTATCAAAAGCCTCGGCCGCCGTGCAGCCCCTGGTTGAACGGGTGATCGCCCAGGCGGCTACCGATATTCTTCGGGCCGGCAATGCAGCCGGTGAATCAGCATTGGGGAACCTTATTGCCGATGCGCAACGAAGTGCAATGGGAACCGATATCGCATTCATGAACCCGGGCGGAATCAGAGCTGATATTTTTGCCGGCCAGGTCATCTGGGGTGATCTATTTACAGTACAGCCGTTCAATAACAACCTGGTGAAAATGGATCTCAGTGGTGCCGGGATTCTGCAACTTCTGAATCAACAGTGGGTGGGTCAGCCCTTCGCACGTGTTTTAAAAACCTCAGGAATCCGTTACACCTGGCAGGAGAATAACCCCGCTGATTTTCGTGACAATACCGTTGTTGCATCCAGCGTCATGATCAACGGACAGCCCCTGGACACGGCTGCAATCTACACAGTGACCGTCAACAGCTTCCTCGCCGCTGGTGGCGATAACTTCTCCGTGTTGCCAACAGGAACGAACCGCCTCATTGGTCCTGTCGACCTTGATGCCCTTATCGGCTATCTGCAAGGTCTGCCGCAACCGTTCACAGCCGGCATAGAAGGCCGTATTCAATTAATACCTTAGGAAATTCTGATTAATCCAGTAAAGGGAGGCTTGACACATGTACACCACCACTTGTAAATCAATCGTAATGGTTGCCGCCGTTCTCGCTGTTCAACAGACTTCAGCATCGGTCATCGTGGTGCCTCGATGCAGTTTCCCGAGCATACGAAAGAGTCTTACCAGGCTGCCGCACGGATGGGTGCCGGTATTGTGGAATGCGATGTGATTTTCACCAAAGACCGGGAACTGGTTTGTCGGCATTCGCAATGCGACCTTCAGAATACCACCAACATCCTTGAAACTGATCTGGCCGCCAGTTGTTCCGAAGGTTTTACCCCGGCAGTGATCGATCCGCTAACCGGTAAAACACTGGTTCCGGCATCGGCGAAGTGCTGCACCAGCGATATCACGCTGGCAGAGTTCAAGACATTAAAAGGAAAAATGGACGGTGCCAATCGCAATGCCACAACCGTTGAAGATTATCTGAAAGGCACACCCGGCTGGATGGCCGTTATGACGATCCGACCTTTGATCACACCAACCCCGCCACCTGGTCACCGACCATGGGTGAGCTGGTTGCCGACGGTGTGCAGATCATTGCACCGCCCATGTGGATGCTGCTCGCACTGGATGCGGACAACAACATCGTGCCATCAGTCTATGCACAAGCGGCGCGTTCAGCCGGGCTGAAAATTATTACCTGGACATTCGAACGCTCTGATCTTACCGCTGGTGCAACAGACAAGAACGGAAATACCACCTGGTATTACCAGACCATCGGCGCGGCGGTGAAAAAAGACAGCGACATGTATAACGCGCTGGATGTATTGGCGAAGCAGGTTGGCATTATCGGCATCTTCTCCGACTGGCCGGCGACAGTCAGTTATTACGCCAACTGTATGGATCTGTAATGGATTTTTCACGCAAGAAAATTCTTGAAGTGCTGGCCGGTGAGGGTTTGCGTACTGTTGAGTTTGTCAGGCCAGTCATTTCCTCGCCGTTCTTTGTTGATCCCGATCCTGCACTGGTTAAGGGGCTGGAACACAACGGTTATCCGGTGATCGATATCGACGAGTACCCTGTGCGCTACCAGAGACCAAAGATGGCGCTCAGGCTTCGTTCAACAGCCGCCATTTCAGTGTCGCCAAGTCGGGTCAGAGGGCCTTCACCGATGCGTGTTCGATCAAGAGCGCGTGGCTGGTCGACAATGACCTGACAGTCTTTTAGCAAGCGGTCACGTGCCGGGACAGTGATGCGCCATTTGCTGAAGGCGGCATTCACACGGGTTGTCAATGGCAGGATAACGATCATCGGTGTGCCTGCTGCGGTGAGTTCATCGTCCTGCATGATTAATACCGGCCGGATTTTACTGGCCTCACGTCCTCGTGATGGATTCAGATTGGCGACCCAGACTTCACCTCGCCGCACTACTTCCACCACGGGTCGTCTATTGGGAGATCCAGTGCTTCGTTTTCAACCAGCAGAAAATCGTCAGCGACTGCCTGTGCATCCTGACGGATGGCATCATTGGCATAACCCGCTCGGGCTTCAGCCACAAAATCTTCAAGAAAACGCGCCTTTTCTTTACGCGCCAGATAATCTGCGACGGCGTCACGCACTAATTCTGAACGGGATTTATTTTCGCGGGAGGCTTCCTCTTCAAGCTGCTTGTCGAGGGCGTCCGGGATACGCAGGCTAACGGTGGCCATTAATATTACTCACAAAATGAATACTGAAAGTCATACAAATTGTATGACAAATTTCAGACAAATCAAGCTGTATTGCCACAAAATCCTTCGTTGGTAGCCGGGTCTCGGCAAATCTCTATATTTAATGCTCGTTGATATTTTCTTGATGAGGCTTTATCCTTTAACCATTATTCAACGATCGTTAAATAATGGTGACGCCATGGCGTGTGATATCCTTATTTTGTCTGCTCGTGAGCTAGGTGCCTGTATCCGCGAGGCCCGTAAGCGAGCGGGTCTGACGCAGGCCGACGCTGCTGGCTTATGTGGTGTAAGCGTGCCGTTTTTCAACGCCATCGAAAATGGCAAAGGCACAGCCCAGATCGATAAGGCGCTGCATGTCTGCCGCCAACTCGGCGTACGGGTATATGCCTGTCTGCCGGGTGATGCGCCGTGACCACCGCGCTGGTCGTCTGGAGCCAGGGCAGGTTGCTGGGTGAAATCGCACTGCAGCAGGGCCGCTGGCAGTTCACGTACGCAGCTGAATGGCCGGGCTGGTCCGAGGCTTTTCCATTGTCGCCTCATTTCCCTTTTCAGGCGACAGCATTTGTCGATAGCGCTGATGATAAACGCGTTGAATGGTTCTTCGAGAACCTGCTGCCGGAAGGTGGGCTGCGCGAGGCACTGGCACGCTATGCCGGTGTAACCAGCCGGGATACGCTGGGTCTGCTGAGGCGCTATGGCGAAGAGTCCGCCGGCGCGTTGATGTTATTGCCTGCGGGCACACCTTTTCCTGTGGACAGCCATTACCTCCCGCTTGCGCTTGACGACCTGCGCAAGCGGGTGACTGCGACAGTGGGCGTTCCGTTGCTGGTCTCCAGCGACAACTTGCACATGTCACTCGCCGGTGTACAAAATAAACTGGGCGTGCGCATGAAAGACGATGCATTTTTTTTACCGCAGGGCGCCGCTGCATCCACCCACATTCTGAAACCGGAAAATCAACAGGCCGATTTTCCCTTTTGCCCGGCGAATGAATTCTTTTGCATGCGCCTGGCTGCCGAGCAAGGACTGCCAGTGCCTGCTGTCAGTCTGTATCATCTACCCGAGGCCATTTACCTGGTCAGCCGCTTTGACCGCGTTGCCAGCGGGCAAGAGCAAGAGGTACAACGATACCACCAGATCGATCTTTGTCAGTTGCTCAACAAGTGGGTCGGTTATAAATACGAAAGCCATGGCGGTATCACCAGCCGCGATCTTTTCAACAGTCTCGACCAACTTGCACGGCCTGCTGTGGCCCGTGACCGGGTGTTGCGTTGGATGATTTTCAACTACCTTATCGGAAACACGGATGCGCACGGTAAGAATCTGGCATTCATGGTTGATTCCAGTGGCGTTGACCTGGCGCCGTTTTATGACTTGTTGTGTGTGCAGGCCTGGTTGCCGGACAGTACGCTGGCTATGTCCATCAACAGCGAGAACCGGGCGGGGTGGATTGAAATTGAGCACTGGAATGCGCTGGCGGCTGAAGCCGGTGTGCCGGAAAGTTTGATGCGTTCTTACCTGCAGCGTTTGAGTGACTGTGTACAAGCCGCCGCTGACAAGGTGCTTGACGATGACAGCTTTATTGAGGTGGAACGTGAATTTATTGCGCAAAACATCATTCCTGTTATTCGCCAGCGTGTTGAGTATGTGCGTATTTCATTAATGGATACCGGTATCAGGCAGTAAGCGCATTTCATCAGGGGGGCTGGTTTATGCAAAAGGATGTTCATGAATAAATTCCAGCGGTTGTTTGAACTACATCGCCTGCTCAGTCAGCGTCGCCGACCCGTGTCGCTACAAGTAATCGGCGAACAAATGGATTGTTCCGAATCCACCGCACGCCGATTGGTTCACGCCTTGCGTGACGATATGGACGCACCGCTGGCCTACGACCGAACACATAACGGCTGGTGCTACGACGACCGCCCCGGCCAGCGTTATGAATTGCCGGGTTTGTGGTTCACACCGGAAGAGCTGTATGCCCTGATGGTGTCCTGGCAGTTGCTATCCGAGCTGCAGCCCGGACTGGCGAGCCGTTACATCGAACCCGCACGAGACAAGATCGCACACATCCTTGAGCAACAGGGTGGCAGCGGGGAAGACATTGGCCGACGCATCCGCATCCTGCAAATGGCGGCAAGGCCGACAGATCTCAAACTGTTCCAGCGCCTCAGCCGTGCGCTGTTCGAGCGCCAGCGTATCAGTGTGCTTTATCACGGTCGTGGGCGTGACAAAATCACCGAGCGGGATGTTTCGCCGCAACGTCTTATCTATTACCGCAGTAACTGGTACCTCGATGCCTGGTGCCACCTGAGAAATGAACTGCGCAGTTTTTCGCTTGACCGGTTGCATCTGGTTGATACGCTGGGTCAGGTAGCGCATGAATGCAGCGATAACATCCTCGACGAACATTACACTCAGGCCTACGGTATTTTTGCCGGCGAACCGGAAAATACCGCCGTGCTGCGTTTTACCCCGGATGCCGCACGCTGGGTTGCCGACGAACAATGGCATCCTGCCCAACAGGGCAAGGTGCTGAGAAATGGAGGATTTGAGCTACGTATTCCCTACGGTGATCCTACTGAACTGATTATGGATATTCTTAAATACGGGCCGGATGTGGAAGTGTTGCGGCCGAAGAAACTGCGTGATGTCGTTGTGGAACGGTTAAAGGCAGCTGCCGGACAATACCGTAAATAATAGTCAGCCGGGCCGGGCCGTTTGAACTATGCGCACCCTGTCTGTCGGAGTACCATGAATAACAGAAACATCCGGAGTCTGTTATGAACAAACTTAAGAGGATCACGATTGATCCTGCTGTGATGGGAGGGAAGCCCTGTATCCGTGGCCTGCGTGTTACGGTAGGAACGATTATAGGGCTGATGGCCGCCGGGCGTTCAGAAGAGGAGATACTGGAGGCTTACCCATACCTCGAAAAAGAAGACCTGCGCGAGGCGCTGGCTTACGCAGCTTGGCGCTCTGAAGAAATGGAAGTCCCTCTGGTTAATGGATGAAAATTCTGCTGGACATGAATCTTCCACCGGTTCTGGGTGAGTTTCTGATCAAACAGGGTTATGAGGCAGTACACTGGTCATCAATTGGTGATGCGGCGGCACCCGACAAAATAATCTTTGAGTATGCGAGGCATAACGGTTACGTCATTTTTACTCATGATCTTGATTTCAGTGCGTTGCTGGCTGCCACACAAGCTCATGCGCCCAGCGTTTTCCAGATCAGGACCCAGGATGTTCTTTCAAACGATTTTAAGCAGGTGATGATTGCTGCTTTGCGCCAATTTGAGGTTTTGTTGATGAGCGGTGCTTTGGTGGTAATCGATGAAAGCCGATCCAGGGCGCGTATCTTGCCTTTGAATTAACGTACGTAATGAGACAAATGGTGCGCAAATGCTGCGACAACAGTCTCGACAAATACTTCACCCAAACCTACGGCATCTTTGCCGACGAACTGGCGAATACCGCCGTGCTGCGTTTTACCTCTGACGCCGTACGCTGGGTTGCCGATGAACAGTGGCACACTGCCCAGCAAGGCAAGGCGCTGAAAAATGGCGGGTTTGAGTTGTGTATTCCCTGCGGCGACCCTCGCGAACTGATTATGGATATCCTTACATATGGGTCGGAGGTGGAGGTGCTACGGCCGAAGAAACCGCGTAATGCCGTTGCGGGACGGTTAAAGGCGGCCACCAGACAATACCGTGAATAATAGTCAGCCTGGTCAGATTTTGACAGGGAAGGGGTGGTATAAGTGTGTTTTGCAAAATAGAAAGTTAAATCAGAGAGACAAAAACACAATGAAGCTGGAAGGCGACATAGACTGGAGTCTCGCAACCTGGGAAGGTTCGCGCCGTGAAATGTTGCGTCGTTGGGCGCGACTGCCGCTGGGGCGTGTGATTGCTGCACTGGAAGAAATGCAGGAATTGAAAGAGACGCTCTCTGAGCTAGCCATTAGCGGGACAGACATCAAGGAGCCGCAGGGTAATCATTGTGTGAAGAATAGGAACGACAGTGAGCGACAGGATCGTAGTTCACCATTGAGTGCGCAGGGGCTGTAATGTCGCATGTTATCCAGTCTTCTGGTGTAGCACGCGGTTATTGTAGTTACTGGGGAAAGACGGGGAAAGGCGTTACTGTATGCCATTTGCTGCCTTACCACAGTCTTGATGTGGCAGCGGTCGGAAGGGCGCTGCTGGCACAGAATCCTGGCTTGCGTCACCGGCTTGCAAACCTTGTCGGCCTGGATGAGGTCTCATTCAGCCGCTGGATGATTCTGTTTCTCGCGTTGCACGATCTGGGTAAATTCGCCGACAGCTTCCAGAATCTCTGCCCGGATTTGCTGGAACAGCTTCAACACCGCACGAGCAAACGTGCTTATGCAGAACGGCACGATACGCTCGGTTACATACTATGGGATCAACAAGTCAGAGCGGCATTACAGAAATCAGGAATTTTGTCCAGCGATAGCCGATCACGCAGGCAGCAGCCGGATATTGTTTCTGCAGACATCTGGGCGCGCGCGGTAACCGGCCACCACGGACAGCCTCCAAAGATGATCAGCCCGGTGTTCCGCGACTTCTTTGAAGAGCCACAGGACGTTGAAGCGGCCATCGATTTTGTGACGGAAGTTGCCGGGTTCTTGTTGCCCAAAGATGAGGTCTTTCCGACCATTGATGTGACGCATATGAAAATGGCGTCATGGTGGTTGGCCGGTTTCACTGTGTTATGTGACTGGTTGGGATCCGGGCGAGATCCGTCCAGTTTTCAGTCAGAACCTATCGATCTGAAAGACTATTGGCAAACTGTCCAGGATTGGGCTGCAACAGTGGTTGAAGGAAGTGGTTTGATGCCAGCAAGTCCTTCAGAAAAAT
>CAZVBD010000052.1:0-9401 GCA_964625255.1 uncultured Thiohalobacter sp.
AAAACGCCCGCGGTTCGCACCGGCCGGCGGTAACGCGTCGCTGTGAAAGGCATAGCGAAAAATATCCGGTGACTTGATGCCCACCCAGGCCAGGCTGTAGAGCTGAAACCGTCCCGCCTTGATGTCACCAAAGAAGGTACCCCAGTCATAACTGCTAACAGTCACCCGGATGCCGGCTTCGGCCAGTTGTTGTTGCAGGATGGTGGCCAGACGAATACGGAAAGGATCACTCGAGGTTTTATAGACGAGACGCAACGGATTTTTCTTTCCATAGCCGGCCTTGCGCAATAACGCACGCGCACGCGGCAGGTCACGTTCGATCAATGGCAATTCAATACCGGCCCAGTGTTCCGGCGGCAGTAATGCCGAGGCCTTGCGCGCCGCACCCCGGAATACATAGTGGATAATAGCATCCCGGTCGATAGCCAATGCCACGGCACGCCTTACGGCCAGCTTTCCGGTTGCACTGTCCTGCATCTGAAAGCCCAGGTAGGAAAAATTACTGCCGGGTCGACGGGCAATCTGAATACCTTGCTGGTCTTCAAGCCAGTCCAGCAACTCGGGTGGTAAATCATTCTGCAACAGGTCCACTTCACCACGCAGCAGTTTCAGCACGCGCATGGTCGGATCGTGTACCTGCTCGAACACGATATGCTGGCCATCAGAAATCCGTTCCAGCTCAAGTCGGCCAGCTTCTGGCCAGGCCACAAACTGAAACGGCCCACTACCGATCGGTTGATGATGCAAGGGCTGGTCAGCCTCGATAGCTGCCTTCGGCACAATGCCCACTGTCATCCAGCCGGGAAACAGCGGTGCGGGTCGATCAAGGAAAAAATCCAGTGTGTCAGGGTTGATCACTTCAATACGCTGAATAAGTTTCAACGTACCGTAATGCGGTGACGCCATGTCGGGGTCAAGGATGGAACGATATGTGGCAGCAACATCTTTCGCCTCCAGTCGCGTACCGTCATGGAAGGTCCGCCCCTGTTTGCGCAGGAAGAAACGATAATGGAGAGGGCCGAGACGTTCCCAGCGCGCCAGCGATGGAACCGGGCGAAACTGCTCATCAAAATCGACCAATCTCGCATAGAGCAATCGATTGATGCGCTCGGACATCGCATCGGTTGCGTGCCGGGGGTCCAGGCCCGAAGGGACAGTCGCCAGCGCAAAACGTATTGCCTTTTGCCCGGTCGGGGCATCACACCCGCCAAGCCAGAGTGCAAGACACAGTATCAGCAGGCGTATTACCACGTGGTATATGGGTGGCTGGCGAGGTTCATGTTGTAGTAACGAGGGTCATCAGAAACCTCACTACCCAGCCAGTCCGGTTTTTCGAAGATTTCATCTTCGTCATCAAGTTCGATTTCTGCCACAACAAGACCGCTATTACGACCTTCAAAGACATCAATTTCCCACACATGCCGACCGTGCCTGACGTGGTAACGAACCTTGTCGACACAATCATCCCTGGTCAGCTTTTCCAGCATTTCCTGTGCATCAGTGAGCGGTATGAGGTATTCATATTCAAGGCGTCGTATCGGTGATGTGGCGCATTTGATATTAAGCCAGGCTTTTTCACCGGCAATACGAACCCGTACGGAGCGCAACGGATCATGTGACAGGTAACCCTGCCGGTAATGTTCACCGGCATCGGCCCGTAACCGCCACTCATCATTACTGACCAGAAACTTGCGTTCAATTTCCACACCCATGTGCGCATTGTAGCAATGCGTACCCGTCACGGGGAAAAACCACAGTGAAAACGGATTGAATTAACAGAACTGATCATTCACTATGTGGCGCAACACTATAATCCAGAAACACGGAAGTCAGACACAGCACAGGGACAGGATACATCTGACACCCTTTACCGCCTGACAAACAAGCTGTTCCCACAGACACCGTTATTCGTGATCAATCCGGGCGCCCTGCTCCCGACAGGAGGATTCATGAAGCAGTACAGTGGCAGTTTCAACAAACGCTCACGCCTGTTAAAACACCCTGCGTTGAATGAACCCTCAGACGCCCGTCTCAAAGCACTGGACGCCAGCGGACTGCCCGACCACCTGGAATCAGTGCTTCAGATTCAAAACGACTTTTTTCCCTGTTTTGACTGGACCTTTCCACCACCGCTATTGAGCACTCATGCTCCACCGGCCTCAGCCAGCGCGTTATTTTCCCATCCTTCCGTTGAGCCTGGACGCTACAGCCTGTACCTGCACCTGCCCTTTTGCAAAACCCTGTGCAGTTTCTGTTACTACACGGTTCTGCCGGGGCGCGGTATTGAGCAGTCCTCACAATATCTTGACTATTTAATCCGGGAGATGGATCTTTATGCACCGTCACTACAGGGAGAATGGTGCGAATCCATTTACATTGGCGGAGGCACACCGACTTACCTGGATGAGTCACAACTTGTCACCCTGATCCAGGCGATACGAGACCGTTTTCACCTGCTGGAAGATGCCGAAATCAGCATTGAGGCAGCACCCGATACCCTATCCCGCACAAAGCTGGAAACCCTGAAACAACTCGGTGTCAATCGTCTCAGCTATGGCATACAGACACTCGATGAGGCCATGCTGGCAACCATGAACCGTCACTACCGGGTTAGCGATGCAGAGCATGAACTGGCACTGGCACTGGATATTATCGGCAACGTTAATGTTGATACCATGTACGGGTTTGAGCATGAGCCCGATGGTGCCCTCAACCGCACGCTGCAGCGTTTTCACGCACTGGGCATACCCAGTTTGTCTATCTACTCCCTGGATACCCAACGTATCCGGAAGGGGAAGTCCCTGTCAGGACCGCCACGCGATGAACAGTACGAGTACAAAATCGATGCTTTCTCGCGCGCCTGTGACCAGCTCTGTACATTGGGTTATGAACCGGTCCTGCAGAATGTCTTCGTCCAGCCGGGACGGGGCAGCTACCGACACCAGGTCAGACGCTGGGATAACCTGCCACTGGTCTCCCTGGGGATATCCGCACAGGGCTATGCGCCACGCATGCCTTACCAGAATGTCGGTGCGCTCAAGCCTTATTATCAGTTGCTCGACGAGGGCCAGCTGCCGATTGCAACCGTCGACCCATTGACCCCGGAAATGGAATTGATTCGTGAAGTCTCCAGCTGTCTGCGCTTCACCCGGCTGGATCTCGGCAACATCCAACGCAAGTATGGTGTCGATCTTGATTATGTTTTCGGTGACCTGATCACCACGTTACAAAAGCTGGGTTATCTGCAACGCGATGGCGACAGCCTGCAAATGACGGGAAAAGCGGCCTATTACAACAACATCATTCCCATGCTTTTTGCCCCGGATACGTTCAAGCAGCAGCTGCTTTCCCTGCCGGAAGAATACCTGGCGGAATACCCGGTACCGCAGGTGATGGTTCAGGCCGGCAGCACCCAGAGTGCTGCCATCAACGTACAGCTACCGTCCACCCACCATCCGACTCCGGGTTAATAGCACAAAAAGCCTGTCAGCGATGATTGTCACGGTGCGAACACTGTAGCAGGCGCACCCGGAGCCGGCGAAAACTGTCAGCGCCGGTACGGTCACCGACCACAATGGCCGTCACGCGCCGCAACCGGCCAATACGAAAGCGCACCGCAACCAGTCGTGCTGTGACATAGTAAGGATGACAGAGGGTCGCCGGAAACCAGCCGCGCGCCATCTTCACATGCCAGCCGGTTTCGGCCTCCCAGTACAGCGCATGTACCGCACGAGACGCGACAGGCCGCACATAAACTCGTTGCAAGTGCCAAAACTGAACCAGCAGGGCAAGCACGACTGACAGCCGCAACACAGGCGACAGGGGAACCGTGGCCCAGGCGGAAATAGCTGCCAGGTGCAGCGACACCAGAACCTTCAGCAGTAGCGGCGAGTGGCCCAGCTCAAGACGAAGCGGATGATCGAATCTGTTCCACAAGTTGTGCGACGTCCTTGTCGGCAGGTTGAATGCGTCCCATCAGCCATTCCAGTAATACGGCATCGGGGTAATCGAGTAAGGTATCGAAGCGTTGCGTGGCATCGTCATCCAGTTGCGCATAGCCATGATCGAGAAAATCCCTGAACAGGAGATCGAGTTCCAGCATGCCGCGCCGGCACTTCCAGCGAAGCCTTGCCTGTTCACTCACAGCGAACGCTTGACCATCAGCGCCTTGATGTGACCGATGGCGCGTGTCGGGTTAAGCCCCTTTGGACACACCTCGACACAGTTCATAATGGTGTGACAACGGAATAAGCGGAACGGACCTTCCAGGTTATTCAGACGTTCTTCTGTTGCCTGATCGCGTGAATCCGCCAGGAACCGCCAGGACTGCAACAACGCTGCCGGCCCGAGGAATTTATCCGGGTTCCACCAGAACGAGGGGCAGGAGGTGGAACAGCACGCGCATAAAATACACTCATACAGGCCATCGAGTTGTTCGCGCTGTTCCGGTGTTTGCAGGCGTTCCACTTCAGGGCAGGGTTCATCGTTGGTAAGCCAGGGCTTGACGGTGCGGTACTGTTTATAAAACTGGGATAAATCCACTATCAGATCACGTACCACCGGCATGCCGGGTAACGGGTTGATGACCACGGGTTGCTTCAGTTCAGATAGCATGGTGATACAGGCCAGGCCGTTGCTGCCATTGATATTCATACCATCAGAACCGCATACACCCTCCTGGCAGGAACGACGAAAACTCAGACTCTGATCCTGCTCCTTGAGCAGCAACAAGGCATCCAGCAGCATCATTCCGTGTTCAATCTTGTCATCTGCCAGCTCGTAGTCCTGCATGTACGGCCTGGTATCCTGATCCGGGTCATAACGGTATATGGAGAACTTCATATCAGTAGGTCCGTTTCATCGGCGGGAAAGTATCTACCGTTAACGGCTTCATGCGCACGGGCTTGTAATCCATTTTGTCACCGTCCAGTGAAAACAGGCTATGACGCATCCAGCGTGCATCGTCACGTTCAGGGTAATCGATACGCGAATGTGCACCACGGCTCTCGGTGCGAGCCAGTGCCGAGGTCACAGTCGCCACACCAATCTCTATCAGGTTCTCCAGCTCCATGGCCTCAATGCGTGCCGTATTGAAGACCTGGCTGTGGTCATCGATATAGGCTTCATGCATACGTTCACGGATTTGCAGCACCTTGTCCTTGCCCTCTTGCAGGACTTCCTCGTTGCGGAAAACACTGCAGTGTTCTTCCATGACTTTTGCCAGCTCTTTGCGCAGGGCAGGAACCGATTCACCTTTGCCCTGGCGATTCCAGCGCGTCAGCCGCTCCATGGCTGCGTCGCTGGCACCTTCCGGGATCGGGCGGTGGTAACGTTGTTCAGACAGGTGCCCGATAATATGATTGGCCGCTGCACGTCCGAACACCAGGATATCCAGTAATGAATTCCCGCCCAGGCGGTTTGCACCGTGTACCGACACACAGGCGCACTCACCGACCGAATAAAGCCCGGGTACAGGTTCTTCGGCACCCTGCTGCACCGGCACCACTACCTGTCCATAGCGGTCGGTGGGAATGCCGCCCATGGTGTAGTGTGCCGTCGGAAATACGGGAATCGGTGTTTCTGCCGGGTCGATGTGAAGAAAAGTCATCACGGTATCGCGAATACCCGGCAGACGTTTCTTGACGATGTCCACGCCCAGGTGATCGAGTTTGAGCAGCACGTGATCCTTGTTCGGCCCCACGCCACGGCCCTCGCGCACTTCGGTGGCAATCGCACGACTGACCACATCGCGACTGGCAAGATCTTTGGCATTGGGCGCATAACGCTCCATGAAACGTTCGCCATCGGCATTCAACAGGTAACCGCCTTCGCCGCGCACACCTTCCGTAATCAACATCCCTTTACCGGCAATACCGGTCGGGTGGAACTGGAAGAACTCCATGTCCTGCAGCGGAACGCCGGCACGCAACGCCATGGCCATGCCATCGCCGGTATTGACCAGTGCATTGGTATTGGTACGAAACAGCTGACCGGCACCACCCGTGGCGAGCAGTGTCGTCTTGGCCTCGATCAGGATCGGTTCGCCACTGGCAATTTCGATGGCCAGTGCGCCGAGAAAATACCCGTCCTGGTCCTTGATAAGATCAACGGCAAAATATTCATCAAAAAAGTGTGTTTTGGCGCGGATGTTCTGCTGATAGAGTGAATGCAGAATGGCGTGGCCGGTGCGGTCTGCCGCCGCACAGGTACGCACCGCCTGCTCGCCACCAAAATTACGGCTCTGGCCGCCAAAAGCGCGTTGATAAATACGCCCGGTGTCCAGCCGCGAGAACGGTACACCGAAATGCTCCAGTTCGTAAACCACACGCGGTGCCGCACGACACATATACTCAATCGCATCCTGGTCACCCAGGTAATCACTGCCCTTGATGGTATCAAACATGTGCCAGTGCCAGTTGTCCGGCACCACATTGGCCAGTGCGGCGTTCACTCCACCCTGTGCTGCCACCGTATGTGAACGTGTCGGGAACACTTTTGACACCACCGCTACGCGCGCATCGGCCTGGGAAAGTTGCAGTGCAGCCCGCAGCCCACCGCCACCGGCACCGATGATCAGCGTATCAAAACTGCGTTTACGTATGGTGCTCATGGTTTATCCCGGGGGTGTCAGTGCGGCAAGGTTCAAGACGCGCAGTATCCATAACAGACTGGCTGACAGCAGCAGCGCTGTGCCTGCCATGAACATCAAGCGCAGCCAGGCCGCGTGAATATAGTCAATCAACACATCACGGACGCCAACCCAGACATGTAACAGTACAGCAAGTGTGAACAGTACCGTCGCAACACCCATGACCGGCTGCCCCATCCAGCCTCGCCATGCGGCATAGTCCCAGTCGCCATGGGTCAGGAAGATAACAAGTACCGTGAGAAAATAAATCGCGAGGTATACCGCGGTAAACCGCTGCAAAAGCCAGGCGCGCAGCCCCTGAGCCGCACGGCTCACAGCTGAATGACCGCGTAGAGGATAACCAGCACTACTGCCCCGAAATTGACCACCCGGGCGCTCGCACGCGCCGGACGCCTGTCAACACCAATATCCACATCCAGTATCAGATGGCGAATGCCCGCCAGCAGGTGATGGCTCAGTGACCAGAACAACAATAGCAACAGTAATCGAAAGGGTGTGGTGTGCAAATAGGTCACGGCCTGTCGAAACCCCTCCTCACCGTCCAGTGACAACCCGAACAGCCAGGCAAATAATGGAATGGAAAGAAACATGAGCACACCGGAAATCCGGTGTCCGATGGAAGCGATGCCGCCGGGCGGCAGCCGGATGACCAGCAGATTGAGAAACTTGGGCGCAGCTTTTTGTTTTGCCATAGAATCGACTAACCCTGTCTTTCGAGTTTTATACCATCTGCCCGGATGAATCGCCAGTTTTTGTGTGGCTGACAGCGAGGAACAGATTGTCTACCATTCACCGTCTACTTTAATCGATAGCCGAGACTCATGATCCCTGACTGGAAAAAATTTCTCGAAAATGCCGGCGCCGAGTTCAATGAGCACGGCGTGATTCACTACGGAAACCTGCGGCGCGAGCTCAGTGTCGCACTAACCGGTAATGTCTTTGCTGATCTCTCTCATTACAGCCTGATTTCAGTCCACGGTGAAGACGCAGCAGAATTCCTGCTTGGCCAGTTCACCAATGACCTTCGCGAAGTCGATGAACAGCACAGCCAGTACAGCGGCTACTGCAACGCAAAAGGGCGGCTGCTGGCAACTTTCCGCATATTCCGGCGCGGTGACAGCTACTACCTGAGCCTGCCGGCAGAGATGGCAGAGTCACTGATCAACAAGCTGCGGCTGTTCGTGCTGCGCTCGAAAGTGACGATCGAGGAAGTCACTGATACCTTTGCACACCTTGGTGTATCCGGTGAATCAGCCGCCGCCGACCTGGAAAAAACCTTCGGCGCGCTCCCGGAAGAAGTACACGACGTCGCCCGGAATGATAATGGGCTGGTCGTTCGCGTCCCCGGTGTTCGCCCCGGTTATGAGGTTTTCACCACTGTCGAATACGCGACTACCCTGTGGGATACCCTGAATGTCCACCATGCGCCCGTCGGGGCCGATGCCTGGCAACTGCTGGACATCGAAGCCGGCATCCCGGTGATCTACCCGCAAACACGGGAGGCATTCGTCCCGCAAATGGTCAACCTGCAACTGGTCGATGGTCTCAGTTTCCGCAAGGGCTGCTATCCCGGCCAGGAAATCGTGGCACGCATGCAGTACCTGGGCAAACTGAAGCGACGTATGTACCGGGCACATATTGACAGCAAGGAACGGCCCCAGCCCGGTGATGACGTTTTTCCCGATAGGGAAGAGGCCCAGAGCGTGGGGAAACTGGTATCGGCAGCACCCCATCCAGATGGCGGTTTTGCTATGCTTGTGGTGCTGCAAATCGCTAACGCAGCAGCAGATGTCACGCTACACCTCGGCGCCAGCGACGGGCCTGTGCTTGAGCTCGAACCGCTTCCCTACCCATTCCCTGTGGAGGAGAAATAACCTGTTCAGCCATCTTCAATAATCTGCTGCTGAAGTCGCTATAGACCAGGGAAGGCCTGCATAACCGGAAAGGAGCTGGTATGGAACCGGAAGATATTTTCGTCAATGAACTGATCGAAGACCTCGAGAGCGGGCACTTACAGCTCCCCACCCTGCCCGAGGTTGCCCTGAGAGTTCGGGATGTCGTCGATGACGAGAATGCCAACGCCAACCAGATCGCGACTATTATCGCCCAGGATGCCGCCCTGTCGGCGCGCCTGATACAGGTCGCAAACTCCCCGCTTTACCGTGGACGAAACGAAATCGACCGCCTGGATATGGTTGTCTCCCGACTCGGCAGCAAACTGGTACGCAACCTGGTCACCAGCCAGGTGATGAAACAGATGTTCCAGGCCACGCATGACGCCGTTGATCAACACCTCCGTGCTGTGTGGGAACACAGCGTCCAGGTCGCGGCAATTGCGCGCGTACTGGCCGGCCAATGTGCCGGGATTTCGCCCGACCAGGCCATGCTCGCCGGCCTGCTGCATGACATTGGTACCTTACCTATCCTGTATCGGGCTGAAGAACGTGCCGAGTTACTGGAGACTCCCGGACTCCTCGACCATCTCATTTCCAGCCTGCACGCCCGCGTTGGCGGCGCCATTCTCAGACACTGGAAATTCCCTGAAACCCTTGTGGAAGTTGCCGAACAACACGAGGTTCTAACGCGATCTCACGCTGGTGGCCCTGACCTTGTCGACATCGTGCAAGTCGCCAACCTGCAAAGCCACATGGGTAAGGAGCACGCGCTGGGCAATGTAGACTGGACCCGGGTCGCCGCCTTTCAACAGCTTGGGCTGGATGATGATGTGGATGAAATCGAGCTGACTGACAAG
>CAZVBD010000052.1:9501-15618 GCA_964625255.1 uncultured Thiohalobacter sp.
TCGGTTAATCAATTGTTAAGGCTCGCACGGATCGGCCGATCCTGAACTTAATCCTGCGACCATTTCGGTCAATATTACTGGAGGGATGATGCGTCCAGACGCGGACAACGCAACCCGGAAACGAATCCGGGAGCTTGAAGACCTGCTTCACCAGAAGGAGGCCGAACTTGCGTTGCTGACCGAAATTGCTGAAATCGTTGCCAGTGAGGAAGGCCTCGATAGTGCATTTGCCACGATTGCCGAACGCGCCCGCACGCTGCTCGCAGCCAAAACAGTCACGATCCCCCTGCTTTCAGCCGATCAGACCAGCTACACCTACCGGGCAGCGGCCGGCCTTAATGCCGAAGAACTCTCTGGCGCAGAATTACCCATCGAAGTGGGTCTGTGCGGCTGGGTACTGCGTCACCGCAAACCCTGGTGGCGAGGCACACTGGACGACCTTGAAGAACATGAACGCAACCTGTGGGAAAAACAGGCCGGCAACGTCATCCTGGTACCGCTGATCGGGAAACGCCGGTTCCTGGGTGGCATTGCGGCTATCGACAAACTCGACGGCAGCCACTTTACCAGGCACGACCTGGAACTCCTTGCCCTGTTCTCCCGGCAGGTCGGCTTCGTGGTCGAGAACGCCATCTATGTTGAAGAACTGGAAACTGCCACAAAACGTACGGAAGCCTACCGGAGACAGCTCGAACAGAGTAACCAGCAACTGGTCAGAACCAATGAAGAACTGGAACATCTTGCCCTGCACGACCCGCTAACCGGACTTCCCAATCGGTCGCTGGTGATTGACCGGTTGCAGCAGGCCATCCTGAATGCACGCCGCAACCAGGAACCCATGGCGCTGCTGATGCTCGACCTGGATCACTTCAAGGAGGTCAATGACACACTGGGACACCTGGTGGGTGACAAGTTACTGATGCGTGTCGGCGAGCGTTTTCAAAGCAGCCTGCGTGAACCGGACACGCTGGGACGACTCGGTGGCGATGAATTTGCGGTTGTACTCCCACGTGCCAGCCAGAAAGACGCATTGATCGTTGCTGAAAAATTACAGGATGCCCTGCGACGCCCGGTTGATATAGACCAGAACAGTTTCTCGGTTGCCGCCAGCATCGGTATCTCCATCTACCCGGATCACGGGCCGGATCCTTCCAGCCTGTTACGTAGCGCTGATATTGCCATGTATGTCGCCAAACGTGCGCGCAATGACTATGCCGTCTACAAACCGGATTATGATACCTACAACCCGGATCATCTCTCACTGTTACGCGACCTGCGCGAGTCCATCCGACAAGGGGACATCGACGTTGTGTTCCAGCCAAAACTCGATTTGCGCAGCGGCATCATCATCGGTGTGGAAGCACTGGCGCGCTGGCATCACCCGGAAAGAGGTGACATTCCACCCTATGAATTTATCCCGATTCTTGAACAGACCGGCTTGATCCGCTCATTCACGCTACAGATTCTTGAAAAAGCCGTTGGCTACTGCACCTGTTGTCGGCAACAGGGTATGGAGTTCAATGTTGCGGTCAACCTGTCCATGCACAATCTGCGTGATAACAAGCTACCGGAACAGATCAGTGAAATACTCGACCGTTACGACTTTGATTGCCACCAGTTGATACTGGAAATCACCGAAAGCGCGATTATGCAGGACCCTGAACACAGCCTTGAAATACTTGACCGTCTGGACAAGATGGGACTCAAGCTGTCTGTCGATGACTTTGGCACAGGTTACTCATCACTGAGCCACCTGAAACGTTTACCGGTCAGTCAGTTGAAAATCGACTGCTCTTTCATCAAGGATATGACCAGAGATGAGGACGACGCCATGATCGTCCGTTCAACCATCGAACTGGCTCACAACCTTGGCCTGGAAACGGTGGCCGAGGGTGTTGAAGATGAACAAACGCTGGAACAGCTGCGCGCACTGGATTGCGATATGGCGCAGGGATTCCTGATCAGCCGGCCGCTGTCACCGGACAATTTCCTGCGTTTTATGAAATCCAGTCCCTGGGCAGCGCACTCCGTCAACTCAATACCCTCGGATATCGAGACCTGACGCCTGAAGAGATTGTTCGAATACAAAGCTTAACGTATATTTAACTATATCCAACGTATTATACATCCCCGAGCATCTTTAAAAGTGTTCATAAAAAATGCTGGCCCGGCAAGCATTTTATTTAACCCACCCCATGAATTTGCAGGTACTTTATTAAGATGGATCCCGCTGAACTCCACCGGGCAAACACCGGTTGGACACGTTTTCTCCCGTTCCTGGGCTGGTTGCCAGAAGTCAACCGTACAACGCTCAAAGCCGATTTTATTGCCGGATTGACAGTTGCCCTGGTCGCCATTCCGCAATCGCTCGCCTACGCACAGCTGGCGGGCGTGCCCGCCTACTACGGTTTGTACGCCTCACTTTTACCGGTAATCGTCGGCGCCTTGCTGGGTTCATCACCCGCATTATCAACCGGCCCGGTCGCCATGACATCGCTGCTAACAGCGGCGAGTGTTATGACACTCGCCAGCTACGGCACAGAACAGTTTTATGCCTATGTCATTCTGATGGCACTGCTGTCCGGCCTGTTCCAGATCGGCCTGGGCGTCGGTCGCATGGGCGTATTGATCAATTTTCTGTCCTACCCTGTGCTGCGCGGGTTCATCAACGCTGCGGCCATCATCATCGCACTGTCGCAACTACCCGCCATGCTCGGTCTACAGCTGAAGAACAGCACGCATTTTCTCAGTGATGTGCTGCACGTCGTCGAACACGCCAACTTGATGCATACCTTGTCGCTGACCTTTGGTGTAGCGTCACTGGTGCTATTGGCGCTGATAAAAAAATTCACCCCGAGACTTCCCGGTGTATTAATCGTAGTAACGTTGGCAACCTACATCAGTTATCTCATTGGTTTCGAAGCGGACGGTGGCGTTGTTGTCGGCGTGATACCGCAAGGACTCCCAAGCTTGAGTATGCCGCCCATGGACTGGGGAGTCAGTATGCAAATGCTGCCCGCCGCTTTCGTCATTGCGATCATCAGTTTTATGGAGGCCATGTCCAGTTCAAAGATCATTGCGATTAAAACCCGCACCCAGTGGGATGAAAACCAGGAACTGATCGGACAGGGCATTGCCAAAGTCGTCGCTGCGTTCAGTCATGCCATGCCGGTCAGTGGCTCGTTTTCGCGCTCAGCGCTGAACCTCGCCTCCGGTGCAAAAACCGGCCTGGCGTCGATATTCAGTGCACTGTTTGTACTGCTGACGCTGCTGTTCTTCACCCCGCTGTTGTATCACCTGCCCAAACCCGTACTGGCTGCCGTCATTATGATGGCCGTGTTCAGTCTGATCAGTATCGAAACCATCAAAGATGCCTGGACGGCGAATAAACTCGATGGTGTCGCTGCTGTCGTCACCTTTTTCGCCACGCTGATATTTGCACCGAATATCCAGAATGGCATCCTCACCGGCATCATCCTGTCGCTGACACTGTTTCTGTTCCGCACCATGAAACCTCGTATCGTAGTGCTGGGCGTCGATGAACATGGCACGCTACGTAGTGCCAAGCGCTTCAAACTGCCTGGACTACACCCTGATGTGACAGCGATACGCTTTGACGGCCAACTCTATTTTGCCAACGTCAGCTATTTCGAAGAGTCCGTGTTGTACATGATAAGCAGTAACCCGGCACTGAAAGTCATCCTGGTGGTTGGCAATGGTATTAACGGCCTGGACGCCTCGGGCGTGGAAATGCTGAAAACCCTGCTTGAAAGACTTGGGCAGACCGGAATAACCCTGATGTTCTGTAACATGAAATGGACGGTGACCGAAGTTATGCAACGCACCGGGTTACTCGAGATAATTGGTCCCGAGAATATTTTTCCCTCGGAAAAACTGGCAATAGAAACGATCAACGCACGCCTGGCGGAAAACGAGACCGACAAGACCGCGACAGAGGTCATTCAATCGGAACACGGTAATCCGCATGAATAAATCCCGACTCGCCCTGGTCCTGTGTTGCCTCATGGTTCTGGGCACGAAATCGGCATGGTCCGCCGAGGACACCCCGGTCGAGCTGCAAATGATTGAGCACGAGGCACTGGATGGCAGTAGCGGCGCTCAATTACTTTACGGACTAGCCTATCTGGAAGGGCGTTATGGCCTCACACCCGATGCAGCGAAAGCCGTGCACTGGCTACGTCGTGCCGCGCGGATTGGCAACCCTTACGCACAATTGATGCTCGGCAACTGCTATGCCAATGGCACGGGTGTGGCAAAGGATCCACAACAGGCGGTGCGGTGGTGGCGCAAAGCCGGGGACAACAACTATCCTCAGGCCCAGTATCTCATGGGCAAGGCCCGTCTTGAGGGTGTCGGGGTTAGCAAAGACCCGGCGCGCGCCATTGATTGGCTCACCAGATCCGCCGAGCAAGGCAACAAGAACGCCCAGTACCTGATAGGCAAGATGTATCACGAAGGCTATAGGGTCGCACAGGACAAAGTGATCGCCAAAGACTGGTTGAGTCGCGCCGCAGCGCAAGGTCATAGCAACGCCATCAATCTGATGGCGGTTATAAAGGGTATGCTGGATCCCACCACCATGGTTTACCAACAATCCCCCGGAATACTCATCGACAAGGCCAAACAAGGTGACCCCCAGGCGGAATACGAGCTTGGCTTACGCTATGAGAGTGGCGCGTGGGACGTCAACCAGGACAATAAACAAGCGCTGATATGGATCACCAGGGCCGCCAATGCGGGCAACCGTATTGCCATGAAAACCCTTGTCGATATTTATCAGCACGGTGACCTCGGGTTACGCGCTGACCCTGTCAAGGCGGCTGAATGGGAGAAAAAGGTCGAGGCACACCACTGATCGATTATCCCGATAAAGTACGTTTCCCACCCTGCCTCGTGTCCATCATTAAGCTACTGCTGTAGCAGCGCGAGCAGGGCTCTCATCAACACTGCGGGGGTGGGCGGACAGCCCGGGATAACCAGGTCTACGGGAACGACACGCTCAACAGCACCAACCGTAGCATAGTTGCAACCAAACTCACCGCCATTGATCGTACAGTCGCCCATGGCGATCACCCACTTGGGTGCCGGCACGGCATCATAGGTACGCTTCAGGGCAGCAGCCATGTGGCGCGACACCGGACCGGTCACCAGCAGCGCATCGGCATGACGCGGTGAGGCAACGAAATGCACGCCGAAACGCTCAATATCGTAGTAGGGATTGTTGAGTGCATGCACTTCGAGTTCACAGGCGTTGCAGGAGCCGGCGTCGACTTCACGGATAGCGAAACTGCCACGCATGCGCCTGTCCACCAGGCGTTTGAGTTCTATCCCCAGCGCCTCCAGGCTCCGGTCTTCTGTCAGCGGCTCGGTGACAATACCGGTCTTACGGATTTTATTGAGAATTCTCAGCATGATTTACAGATCGTGACCCGAGTAGGAGGCGTTGACAGATTTATTGCACACCGGAAAATCCGGCACGATATTGCCGTGGATCAGCTGTTCCAGCGCGGGCCAGTTCAGCCAACTGGGATCACGCGGGAAGAAGCGCGCAATCCGGCCCGCTGCACCGAAACGGACAAAACACAACGTCTCGCCACGCCAGCCTTCCACCAGCCCCAGGCCCTCGGTATTGGCCGCAGGTGCTACCCAACGGGCACTGATTCCATCGTCTGGAAGGTCGTTCAGCAACTGATCCAGTAACTGTAGCGAGTGCCCGATTTCTTCGGCGCGCACCTTGACACGACTGGCGACGTCACCCGTCTGATACAGCGGTGATTCGACATCAAGGCGGTGATAGGGTGCGTAAGCGTGATCGCGGCGCAAGTCATAATCAACGCCACTGGCTTTACCAACATAACCCACTGCACCGATCAGCACCGCCGTTTCCGGTAACAACACTCCCGCCCCCACCAGTCGGTCTTCCAGCGAAGGGCTGTTATCGATAATCGACATCAGTTCGTCAAGTTCCGCATGCAACGTCACCTGCTGGCGCTGCAACTGCGTTATCTGTGCAGCATCAATATCGACGGCCACGCCACCGGGAATCACGCGGTCCATTAACAAACGATGGCCGAATACATCGAGATTCTGCCGTTG
>CAZVBD010000053.1:0-1818 GCA_964625255.1 uncultured Thiohalobacter sp.
GGAAAACTTCCGTGAAATCGACTTCTATCCCTACGGCTATGACGAGCGGCAATATTGTTCGCCGGGTTTTAATCTGGCCGTCGGCAGCCTGTCACGCAGCAGCCACGGCCAGTACCCGGAGTACCATACCTCGGCGGACAACCTGGAGCTGGTGAAACCGGACGCTCTCGAGGAATCCTTTCACACCTATGCCGATGTTATCGATGTCCTGGAAAACAACCGGACCTATCTGAACCTCAACCCGAAGTGCGAACCACAACTGGGAAAGCGCGGGCTTTACAGCAGTGTCGGGGCGGCGGCGGGATCGAAGCTCAAGGAAATGGCGTTGCTGTGGGTGCTCAACCTGTCGGACGGGCGGCACGATCTTTTGCGGATCGCCGAGCGTTCCGGTGAAACGTTCGCGGATATCAGGAAAGCGGCACAGGCACTGTTGGACAGCGGCCTGCTCAAGGAAGCCCATGGCGAGAGTCTGCCGGGTCAATGACAGACATGTTCGATAACGAATGCTTCAAAGGGAAAACGGCACTGGTGACCGGGGCAAGCGGCTTTATCGGTGCGCACTTGTGCCGTCGCCTGCAAACGCTTGGCGTGACGGTGCACGGTGTTTCCCGCACGCCGCGCCAGGGTGGTTTTGTTTCAAAGTGGTGGCAGATGGAACTGGATGATAGTGCCAAAACCCGTCGCCTGGTCGACAGCGTGGCGCCGGATCTCATCTTTCATCTGGCGAGCTTCGTTTCCGGAAAAAGGGAACTTGACTATGTCCTGCCGACGCTGCGCGGCAATTTGCTGAGCACAGTGAATCTGCTGGCTGCGGCTACCCAGGCCGGTTGTCCGAGAATTGTACTGACCGGCTCGCTGGAGGAGCCTGAAGGCGATATCGAGTCGGCTGTGCCAGCCTCGCCTTATGCCGCAGCAAAGGGCGCTGCAAGCGCCTATGCGCGCATGTTCCATGCGTTGTACGCCACCCCCGTCATTACCGCACGCCTGTTCATGGTGTACGGCCCCGACCAGAAGGACCATACCAAGCTGGTTCCCTACGTGACGCTCTCGTTGTTGAACAACCAGGCGCCGGAACTGATGAGCGGTAGCCGCAAAGTGGACTGGGTGTATGTCGACGACGTTGTCGATGCCTACCTGGCGCTGGCGAGCAGAGAAGGGATCGAGGGGGAAACGATTGATGTGGGATCGGGTAAGCTGGTGTCGGTACGTGCGGTAGTGGAGCAGATCGCGGCGACTGTCGGGCCGCAGGTGCAGCCAGTATTCGGCGGCGTTGCGGACCGGCCAATGGAGCGGGTGCGGGTCGCCGATATTGCCCGTGCTTTCGATGTCTCGGGATGGCGGCCCAAAACGCCGCTCAAGGACGGAATCGCGTCAACGGTCGACTGGTACAGGGGGCATATCCTGTAGTAAATGTTGGACGGAACCCTAATTTGTGGTAAAACTCCCAACTATAATATTTCAGAACAGATTGGCGGACATGCAAATGAAAAGCCAACCAGTCTATACGCAGGCAGGCATAACCTATTATAAGAATGTACAGCTGCAGAAAGCCTGCGATTTTGAGTTTAGGGGTATGTGATCTAATGATAAGGAAGAAGCCAGGTAACCGTTTTGTTGCCGTCCCTGCCGTGCATCTTGCGGCTTCTCTCATTGCTTCGATGGCAGTGCCTGTTCTCAAACTATCCCTTCTGCGGCGAATAGTTTCTGTATTTCTACTTGTTTTTCTATCCATTCTTACGCCACTCAGTGGCGAGGCTGCCTCACTCGGCGGGACGGCCGTTACGGGGCCGGGCACGGTAAATCTGACCAGCGAGGGCA
>CAZVBD010000053.1:1918-15593 GCA_964625255.1 uncultured Thiohalobacter sp.
TCGAGGACGACTACGGTGGCGTCGGGAACATCGGCCTGCAGGGGGCAACTCTGCAGATCAGCGGCGTCAGTAACCAGCCGCCGACAGTCACTGCGATAGGCGATCAGAGCGTCACCGAGGGCAATACGCTGACGTTCCCGGTGACGGCCAGCGATCCGGACGGTCCGGCGCCGCTGGTGTTGAGTCTCAGCAATTCGACACCGCCGCTGCCGGCGGCGGCGAGCTTTGTCGACAATGGTGGTGGTAGCGGCAGCTTCAGTTGGACGCCGGGCAGTGGCGATGCCGATGTGTATACGGTGACTTTTGCCGCGACCGAAGACGGCGGGGCGGGCTTGAGCACTGAGCAGAGTATGACCCTGACAGTCAATGCCGCCGGTGGTGGGAGCGGTACGCTCGGCGGGACGGCCGTTACGGGGCCGGGCACGGTAAATCTGACCAGCGAGGGCACGGCGGATTGGGCGCATTGGGGGCTGAGCAGCGCCAGCAGCTTCAATCGTAAGGCGGGGGTCAGCGCGCAGATCAGCAATATCACCCCGGTGGGGGTTGCGCCGTTGCGCTTTGGCGGCAATCCGTCCAGCTGGACGACGCACAGCTGGAGTGACGGGACGCCGACGGCCAGCCAGGCGGGCTTCCCGGGCGGGATCTATTTCAAGGGGACGGGTAACGGTTACCAGTTCACGGTTGCGGCCGATACTACGGTGCGGACGTTGCGTCTTTACGCCGGCGGCTTCCGTTCCCGCACGCGGGTGGACGCGACGCTCAGCGACGGTAGTGCCCCGGTTTTTTCCACGGTGATGGATAACCCCACCGGGGTCATCGATCAGGTGATCACCCTGAGTTTCAGTGCGGCGTCGGCCGGACAGACACTGACGGTGACGCACACTTTCGAGGACGACTACGGTGGCGTCGGGAACATCGGCCTGCAGGGGGCAACTCTGCAACAATCCGCGACGCCACCGCCGAACTTGCCGTTCGGCGACAATTTCGACAGTGCCACCCTTGTCGACTGGCTGCCGGTCGATCAGACCGGCAAGCCATCGAATTGGTCTGTCGTTGCCGGGGAATTACGCCAGAAGAACCGGGTCGAGTCCATTAACGCGTTCGAGCAGAGCCATCACCTCGGGACCTATGTTTATTATTCCCCCGGCTTGGGTTGGACGAACTATCGCTTTAGTGTGGACGCCCAGTATCTTGCTACCGGTCTCGCAGACGACATCGGTGTGATGTTCCATTATCAGGATCCAGGTAACTATTACCGCCTATCGCTTAATTCGCGAACTGGCTTTACCCGGCTGGAAAAGAAGGTGGGAGGTGTATTCACTCCGCTGGCCACTAACGCAAGGGGCTATCCCGCTGGCGTGCTTTTGAAGTTCGACATCGAAGTGTCAGGGTCTACAATCAAGGTGCTGGTCAACAATGATCCATTGTTTGCCGTGACCGATAACAGTCTCAGCAGCGGCACAGTTGCACTCTACAACCAGGACAATTCCAGGTACGACAACGTTGTGGTTGATACGCCTTCGACATCGCCTTCGGTTGTTATTAATTCCCCGCTGGCACATACGGTGACCACCGAGACAACGCTCAAGGTAACGGGCGAAGTTGCCAATATACCGCTAAATGGCTATGTCGACTTTGTGTTGGATGACTCGGTTATCCTGACTGATAACTCCGCGCCGTTCACCCGGACGTTCCTCGCGCCTGGAGACGGTAACCATAAAGTCGAAGCCATTTTGCGAGATGCGTTGGGTGTGGAGGTGAGCCGGGATACGAACGCCAATGTTGCGACAAACGGTAATTACATGACCGCCATCGGCGACAGCATCACTGAAGGTGAAAAGGACAACTATGCCGCCGACAACACCACCATGCTGGGGCGCATACTCGGGTTTCAAGGGTATGAAGCTGTATTAACTGACAACCTGAACGCCACAGCGTTGTATCCGGACAACATCGTCGTCAATGAAGGCGTAGGTGGAGACGAAACCTTCGATGCGGCGTTTGTGCGTATCAAATCTGTCCTCGCCCGGCATCCCGATATGACGAAGGCCCTGATTATGCTGGGCATAAACGATGTGCTCAATGGCGTCCCGCCGGGGACCGGCTGTTCAGGGGTGCTCTGCGACGGTACCTTCAAGGGCAACATGCAAACCCTGGTCGATAAGATCCGATGGCTGGATTATCCGACCAATACGGTACCGTCCAATATAATACCAATTGTCGCCCTGGCCCCCCCTGCGTGGAATTCCGCAACGCCGTGGACATCGACAACAAACGCTACTCTCCGGAATTACAATACGGTCGTATCAGCTGAAATTAACGGCATTCAGGTCGGACCGGATTTCTTCGGACAGTTTATGCCCAGTGCGACGGTCAATTTCTCGAGCCTGTTCAGCGATAATTTACATCCGAACGGTCTGGGATATGTGATGATGGCAGGTCTCTGGCACAATAGTCTTAACCCAACGAATCCTGTGCCTTTGCCTTTTGTTCTCGATAACCTGACAGTTACCACTACCACTGCGCCACAGCAAAATTTGATTGAAGATGGGGATCAGTATTATCAGGATGAGCCATTCACGCTGTCGAATATACCCGCTGTACTGGATGGTGGCCGTTGGATAATGCCAGCTAATGCGGATAAGCTGGATACCAGCACTAATTATCTCTCTTTCGGCGCTGATCGAGCGGTCAATGTTTATATTGCTTACGATGCCGCTGCCACTCAATTGCCGGATTGGATGAGCGGATTCACGGATACCGGCAACTCCGTCTCTACAACTGATCCGGCCGTTCCAATCCTGCGATTATACGTTCAGAACTTCCCGAGTGGTGGCAATATTACACTGGGTGGAAATCTTCAAGGCGCGGCAGCAGGCGCGCAATCGAATTACATCGCAATTGTTATAGCTATGTAATATGGGTATCTGTTAGGAACATGACCATGAAATACACATCGTTTTTTTTCTTGATAATACTGTGCCTGGCCACAGTACCCGCCAGCTTCGCTCAAAATTCACCCGCACCCATGATAGGTGATAACAGAGTTTATGCTGCGGCTATAATGGATCAGTACTTCCTGGCATTGACCAGTGGCGACACGGCTTCACTCAAAACGCTGCTGGGAGGTCGCCTGTTGGAAAAAAGAAAAAAGCTTCTGGGTAATCCTGCTTATTCCGGTCATTTAAAGAAAACTTATCAAGATGCTAACTTCAAGATTTTGAATTACAAGAGCAATACGCCGGATTCGGTAACGGTAGAGGTGTTGATCACTCTTGCTGAAAGCGAAACAGTGAGAAAAAACTATCGGTTGGAAAGAACTGAAACGAATAGTCAACAACCCATGTTAGTCATAGTCAGCGAGACTACAATAGCAGAACCTTTGTAATATTGAACATATCCAGTCATTTCGGCAAAGGTGCCTTATTCTTCACAATCAAAATCAGTGGCTACGTCCCCATTTGGAGAAGTGATGCTATCTAAATTATTTAAGAGGCTTGTCGGCTCGACACGCCAAAACGACGAGACTCAACAAGAAGAAGCGCGCTTGGAAGCTATGGTGGGTCCACCGGGTGTATGGAAGGAATCCAGGGATTTCCAGGTTCAGTTTTTAACTCAAAAAGGACTAAAGAAGGACGATACAGTTTTGGACATTGGTTGCGGCCCACTTCGAGGAGGCGTGCCGCTAATAGACTATCTCGACAATGGAATGTATGTTGGAGTAGATGTCCGCAACGAAGTTATCGAAGAGGCAAAAAAGCAGGTTACCAAAAATGGGTTGGAGAATAAGTTACCACGGCTGTTTGCTTCCGCTACATTTGGTGAAGAATGGCTCGAGGAAGATCGTATTGATTATGTGTGGTGTTTCCAGGTGCTGTATCACCTTACCGATGAGCTTGCAGACAAGTGCTTCGCACGAATAGCAACCCTGCTTCAACCAAACGGAGTTTGTTACTGCAACGTCAATGTTGAGGGTGACGAGGGTAAGTGGAAGGAGTTTCCATATCTGAAGAGGCCACTTGGTTTTTACCAGGACCTCGCAGTTAAGCATGGCTTAACTTTATCTAACATAGGCCAGCTTAAAGACTTTGGATACACTGACAAAGTCCCTGGACAATTTAATCATATGCTTGAGCTTAGGCTTGACTCGCAGATGATTATGGATACTGAATAGCTGTACCCGGGATGGTTATCGTCCTCGATGCATCATCAAGAATCAATACCCAGTCATTAAACGGGTAAATTTCCCAGTTCAGTAAGAAAGTCCCCATAAGGAAGCGCTAGCCCAGCTTCGAATTTCTGGCGTACATCACCCTGATAGACCAGAATCTTATGTACAGGTCTTTTGGCAAAACCTTCAAATCGCACCAGACTTTTAAACATACGCTCGTGAATTCTCGTTGCCGATTTAATCTCTATTGCATAGAGACTGGAATCTTGTTCAATGATTAAGTCCACCTCCAGGCTGTTGGCGTCTTTGTAAGTCGTAATGCGCCAGCCCTTGTGATGCATTTTGTTGTAATAGATGACTTGTAAAATAAGCCATTGCTCAAACAATGTACCCGTTTCTGCCCTGGAAAAGGTGCCTGCCCTTCGTCCACAAATACTGTTTCTTACCCCCAGGTCGAAAAAGATAAATTTGTCTTTTTGCCTGGCGCGTCGATTTTTGTCGACCCGCGTAAAGCTTGGAACTCTCTCCACCAGCAAGGTGTCGACGAGGATATCAATATAACGACGGATGGTTTCCTTGTTGATTTCACTGTCTGATGCCAGTTTCGAATAGTTTAAATATTGCCCGGAAAACCCGGCAGCCAAATCCAGAAACCTTGCGTAGGCACCTAGATCTTTCGTTAATGCTTCAGCTTGAATCTCTTCACGCAAATAGCCCGTCACGTAGGATTCCAACAGTTCAGGTCCATATGGCTGCAAATAAATTTCGGGCAGGCAACCCGTGGTAAGTGCCTTTTCCAGATTAAACTGATCGCCCAATTCCCAGAAAACCAATGGCGGGAGATGTTCAATGAAAACTCGCCCTGGCAGCAGGTTTGCCTTACCGCGCTTCAGCTTTCGGGCAGAGGAGCCGGTCAAGATGAATTTGTAGCTGTTGTCGTGATCCAATATCGCCTGCACCGTATTGAGCAGACTGGGTATTCTCTGTACCTCATCAATCATGATGCATCGTTTTTCCGGCTCGGCTGCCAGCCTTCGGCCCAACAGAGAAGGATCTCTAAGATACTGGGTGTAAAGTGACTCATCTGCCAGATTAATGAGGAGGTCAGGGTTCAACGCTTTGCAAAGCGTGCTCTTCCCAACCTGCCTGGGGCCGAGCAATAGAAAGCTCTTTGGTAGGGACGCCAGCCTGTTTTTCAGAAATCTTTCCAGCATGAGTGTCATTTTCAGTGAATATGGCACGCATCCTAGCATATTTCATGGGTTTGTGAATATATTGATTAGTCGGAAGGTGTTAAGAGATGACCAGTGGGGGAGAATAGAACCCTTACCTCAGGTAAAACGAGTGACTGCGGTGTAACAGGGAAGGAAAACCGTTTATTTATTGAAGCGGTACTGTGAGTTTGCCGTACCGGAGCGCCATGGTGTGACCTTCCGGAGGATCTTGGCAACTGGCATACGGTCGAGAATATGACCGAGAATTGTATAAGGAACGGAATCTGGTTGAGCGCTTATTTCAGAAACTTAAAAATCATTACTTGGGGGGCCAGGTGAAGATAAAGAGCCTGTTTGCTTTTTCTGTTCTGGTGCTGTTTATCAGCATCCTGTTCGCCGCCGTATTCTTTGGTGATATCAATCCAGGACGGCTAGGCAAGTATGCCGCAACCATCGCACTGTTAATCGGGGGTGTGAGTCTGCTGGCAGCATTCCTGGTATCGATCATTTCATCGCGTGAATCGGCAAACAGTCTTCTGATTAATCTGACAGTATTGATCGTTACCTCAACCCTGCTGCTGGTGATTGGCGAATACAGTTTGCGTTACCTCTACGAGGATGTAACCACGACCGGGGACAGCCAGCACTATTTCGAAAAAAAATGGCAGGAAAACATTCGGGTCAACCGCTTCGGTTTTCGTGAACGGAATTTTGAGCAGGAGAAGCCGGCGGATGTCTACAGAATTACCGTTATCGGTGATTCGCTAACCTTTGGCAAGGGTATAAGGGAGGAAGACCGTTTCAGTGATCTGCTGCAACAACGACTGAATGCCAATAGAAGCCACGCGGATATCAGCTATGAAGTTCTGAACTTCGGGCGACCCGGTGCCAACACGTTGGATGAAACCGGTATCATGAACAAATTTGTGCTGCCTGCACGGCCAGACTTCATCATACTGCAATGGTATAAAAATGATGTCATTGATCTTCATGCGAAGAAGATCCTGAAGGAGGGACGCCAAAATTCATCGTGGATAAGCCATAAGTTTGGTGAAGCTTACGAACGTATGGTCAACAATTCAGCACTGTTCTCATTGCTGGACAAACAGCTGAGCCGCCTGAAACAGCTGGTTATATCAAAGCCGGATGCGCGGCTGACCAACTTCGATGAAAAAAGTATGTGGGCACTTTTCGGTGATCCGGACAGTAAAGCCTCGGTCAGGGCAAAAAATGCACTGTTGAACTTTCTCGCGATTGCGAAAAAAAACCACATTCCGGTGGGTATAGTGTTGTTCACCGATTCCTATTTTCGTCCTTCATCTGAACTGGATTATCTTCTGGAGCGGGTGCTTGATGAGTGTGAGCACGAGAAGCTTGTCTGTGTCGATATGAGAAAGCCCCTGGAACCCTACAAGGGAGACAAGAAACTCTGGGCCAGCAAGCTTGATCCACACCCCAGTGCATTCGTTAACCGTATAACGGCCGATGAGATTTTCGCCGCCTTCGGTTCAGTATGGAGGGAGCGTACGCTGCATCGTTAAGACAGGTATTACCCGGTTTGCCTGGTTAGTGGTTTGCGCAAGTGTTCTGCGAGACGGAAGGCCATGGCCACAATGGTCAAGGTGGGGTTCTCATAGCCGCTGGTCGGGAATACCGAGCTTCCGGCAACATACAGATTCTTTGTTCCATGCACCCGACAATTCGCATCGACCACACCTTGCTTCGGGTCATTGTGCATGCGGGTGGTACCCATGTGGTGGAAAGCGCCTCTGGGGTAGGCAGATTCTGAAATCCGTTTGGGGTTATCCCATACGTGGTCGTCTTCGGGGTTCAATATCTGCATCCGGCCCAGGTTGCTTTTACCGATTTCTGCCGCAGTGATTTCCTGTGTACGCCTGATACTGTGATAATCGAGTTCGGTAAGACGCCAGTCGAATACAATTTTCCGTTGCCCCAGTTCATCGCGTTCATCGCCAAGCGTGACACGACTTAGCGGGTTGGGAGATTGCTCCGACTGCTGACCGATCGGAATAGTAATGAAATCATCCGGGGAATTGTTTTCTTTCTGCTGATCACCGTACAACTGACGCATACTTTTCACAATGATCTTGATGTGGCGGGAAAAGTCATCCGGAACCTGGCCGTGTCGCACGGATGTCTTGATGGTATCCCATGAATCCGCCAGGCGCGATGCCGGTGTCGGGTCCAGCTTGAAACCTACCCAGGTATTCAATATGCGCTCTTTCTCCAGTATCTCGGGCTTCAGACTCAGACCGGCTCTGATATCGGTGCCGTTGATGGATGTCCGGTTGTAAAAGAGCGTATTGATGTGCCTGGGCATCAATAAACTGGATTTTGGCAGACCGATATGCTCCATGAAAAAACGTCCGACAAGATCATTCTGGTTACCGATATCATTCAACAGCAACAGTCTCGGGTTTTCCATGCCGCCAGCGGCAATAATGAAAAAGCGTGCAGTTACGGGAAATGATTTTCCCTCCAGCGTGGTCGCCGTTATACGTCGAATAGTCTGGTTCAGACCATCCCGTTCAACTCGGGTGACGTTGGCATGCAGGACAGCGGAAATGTTTTCAGCTTTGTCGATATCTTCACGGTAGCGAGTGCCGAAGCGGGTCGGTGGGGCGCTGTTTTGATAGATTTTAGTTGCGAGTCGACTATCGACAAGTGGAAGAAGGGGTTGGTCACCTTCCTCTGACCAGTAAGCGGCGTCATAGTTAAAAGGCCCTACTTCACAGACTTTCTGGGCCTTAACGTAATAGGGATCCAGCTCTTTGCGTGAAAACGGCCAACCACTGTATGGAACCCAGCTTCTTTGCTCAAATTCGTTTTCTTCCAGTGGCCAGCAGGCACCGCCCCAATGACCTGTTGTGCCACCAAAATAGCGCAACCTGGCAGTTTCCAGTGGATAGTAAGGGACACCGGCAATCGTTCCGGTATACAGGGACTGGGTGGCCTGGTCGAGTTCGAGTCCGCCACTTTCCAGAAGGCAGATATGGACGTTTTCCCTGGACAGTGTGCGGGCCAGTGTAATGCCGGCAGCGCCGGCACCGACGATACAGATATCGCAGTCAACATCCTTCAGGTTGTCTTTTCTTGCATCAATAAACATTCGCTGGCACCGGTTCCGGGGTCGTTACATCGGGTGGCTGTTCAGGGCGTCTTGAAAATCAGACAACGGTTAGTGCTGCAAGCCGGGCCTCAGTACGTGACAGCGCCCAGCCGTTCAAGTAGACCACATTATCCGTGCTGAAGTCTTCGATGATCAGCGTGTTGAACGTTATGGGTGTCGATTTTCGGGATCGGAGTTTGCCGATCAGAACATCTTTTGATCTCTCGGCAGGATAACGCGCCAGATATGCTTCACCGACGGCCCTCATACTGTCTGCAAGAGGTGTAGGTTGATCATGATCAATGCTTGTAGCGACAGTTTTCGCTGCATGGCCGAATACAAGACCGGATGGGGCGGCCATGAGGCTATAGCCGATGATTTTTAGCAGGCGTCTTCTGGCCTGACTGATTTTCCTGGTCAACATGTACAATCTGTCCTGCGTGCCTGGTGAATGCCCAATATATCATAGCCACTGGAAGCGCCAAAAGGGTTCCCGGGCAGCTGATTTCTGCTGTATAAGCGCACGACAAGGTATACTAGAATTACTGTAAGTACAACGGAACTTCAGTTTGATCCAACAGCGTGATGAATATAAATATTCTAGGGATATCAGCATACTACCATGACAGTGCAGCGGCACTGCTGGTCGACGGGAAAATTCTTGCCGCAGCGCAGGAAGAGCGCTTTACGCGCAGGAAGCATGATGCCGGCTTTCCCGCCCATGCGATAGAATATTGCCTGAAAGAAGCGGGTATCAGCCTGCAGGATCTGGACTATGTTGTCTTCTACGACAAACCGCTCATCAAATTTGAACGACTGCTGGAAACCTACCTTGCCTTTGTACCCGTCGGTTTCAGATCATTTCTTGCCTCAATGCCCGTCTGGCTGAAAGACAAGCTGTTTCTTAAAACAACCCTCAGGAAGGAGCTTGCAAAGTTATCCGGTGACAAGACGGATGATGCTGCACTGCCGCCGCTGCTCTTTACCGCGCACCACAAGTCCCATGCGGCATCCGCATTCTTCCCCGGTCCTTTTGAGAAGGCCGCAGTACTGTGTCTTGATGGTGTGGGTGAATGGGCCACCAGCTCAGTCTGGTTGGGAGACGGCAACAAACTGGAGGCACAGTGGGAAATCGACTTTCCTCATTCACTTGGACTGCTCTATTCAGCATTTACCTATTATACAGGCTTCAAGGTGAATTCCGGTGAGTACAAACTGATGGGGCTGGCGCCCTATGGTGAACCCCGGTATGTCGATCTCATTCAGGATAATCTGATCGATGTTAAAGAGGATGGCAGTTTTCGTCTCGATATGCGCTACTTCAACTATGCGACCGGTCTGACCATGACCAACAACAGGTTTGACAAATTGTTCGGTGGGCCGCCGAGAAAACCTGAATCCGATATAAGCCAGCGTGAAATGGATATCGCACGCTCAATCCAGGTGGTTACCGAAGAGGTCGTGCTGAAAATTGTGCGCAGTATCCACGAAGAGTTTGATGTCGATTACCTCTGTCTGGCGGGAGGCGTTGCGCTCAATTGCGTTTCCAACGGGCGAATACTGCGGGAAAGCCCTTTCAGGGATATCTGGATTCAGCCTGCCGCCGGTGATGCAGGCGGTGCATTGGGCGCCGCGATGAGTGTGTGGCATGAGTACCTGGAGAACCCACGGCAGGTAAACGGTCATGACAGCATGCAGGGCGCTTATCTCGGTCCGCACTTCAGTGATGACGAAATAAGCACCTATCTGGATTCGGTTGGTGCCGTCTGTGAAAAACTGGATGACGACATATTGATGCCCCGCCTGGCAGAAATCCTGGCCGATGAAAACGTTGTAGGGTGGTCAGGGGGGCGTATGGAATTCGGGCCGCGCTCACTGGGCAACCGCAGTATTATTGGTGACCCCAGAAGCCAGACCATGCAGTCGGTAATGAACCTTAAAATCAAGTGTCGGGAGTCCTTTCGCCCCTTTGCCCCGGCCGTCAAGGCCGAACGGGTATCGGACTGGTTCGAGATAGACCGGCCCAGTCCCTATATGCTCCTGGTGGCACCGGTCAGGACAGAAAAACGACTTGCGATGACGGCTGAGCAACAAAAATTATTCGGCATAGAGAAACTGAATATCCCGCGTTCGAAAATTCCAGCGATTACACACGTCGATTACTCAGCGCGTATCCAGACGGTTCACGATGACACAAACCCGCGTTTCCATAAACTACTTGATGCCTTTGAAGCAAAGACCGGATGTCCGGTACTGGTTAACACGTCCTTCAATGTGCGTGGAGAACCGATAGTCTGTACACCGGAGGATGCCTACCGGTGTTTCATGCGCACGGAAATGGATTACCTCGTGCTGGAAAACTACCTGCTGACCAAGACCAAGCAGCCGGAGTGGAATGAGAAAGGTGACTGGCGTGAAGAATATGAACTGGACTAAGCTATAAACATGGCGCTCGAAATACTGGATAAAGCTGGATATCGCAAGTTTGGCCTGACAACCGGGCTGGTCATTATTGGCCTGTTCGGGTTGCTGATTCCCTGGCTGTTCTCACTCAATTATCCGAACTGGCCATGGGTACTCGGTGGTGTACTGGTCATATGGGCACTGATCGCACCCGCCACGCTGAAGCACGTCTATATCGGCTGGATGAAGTTTGGTCAGGTGATGAACTGGATTAATACCCGGCTGATCCTGGGTATACTGTTTTATCTGGTGTTCTTTCCGACAGGCCTTGTCATGCGGTTGCTGGGCAACGATCCTATGCATCGGAAGCTGGACAGGGCCGTCAGCACTTACCGAGTAAAGAGTTGCAGTGATAACAGGGACAACGTGGAGCGACCCTACTGATGCTGGATCTATTGAAAGACCTTTGGGGGTTCATGAAGGCCAGGAAAAAATTCTGGTTGGCACCGATTATCATTATTATGCTGCTACTGGGTGTCTTGATCGTATTGGCCCAGGGATCGGCGGTGGCACCCTTTATCTATACATTGTTTTGACAGGTTTCTTCTTATGGGTAATGAAAAAGCACTGGTCGGCAAGTGGTCTGTTGTATGGGGAGGCATTATTGCCATCATCATGCTTGCATCATGTGCCGGCGAAAGTAGTACAGAAACTTTGCCCCAGGCCGCTAAGCAAGGGGAGTTGAAGACAGTCATCAGACTGTTGGAAAACGGTTCAGGTGTCGATACAGAAGACGAAAAACTGCATGCGACGGCATTGATGTGGGCCGCGCATGAAGGGCATCCTGATATTGTCAAGTTACTGATCGAGCATGGTGCCAGTATCAATAAAAGAAAAAAATCGGGTGAAACCGCATTGTGGTTTGCAGCACAACAGGGGCGGTTTGAATCCCTGAAAGTGCTTGTTAAAAATGGTGCAGATATCAATATTCCCGGCTGGAAGGGCGCCAGTGCGCTTGAGGTTGCACGTAAAAAAGGCCATCAGGAAATTGTAGCGTACCTGCGTCAGGCGGGTGCAGATGGTTAACCGGCATCTGCTTCGCCTATCACGACGTATCAGGTATGAAGTGCGAAAACTGTGTTTGCTGACATACCCCACCGAGCGTCTGTGGCAGCATCGCGGGCTGCGTCAGCAATACGCCCGCAGCAAGGGAGCTGTTGTGGTGCACCAGATGAGCAAAGTTGGCTCGCAGACCGTCGTGGCCTCGCTGCACGAGGCATTGCCCGATCACGTTATCTATCACACGCATTTTATCAGTGACCAGGGCCTGTCATGGCTGGAAGACTTTGTCCGGACACGTTGGGGATCGGTACATATCCCGCAGCACCTGTGGCACGGGCAGTTCGTCAGGGATAATCTTGGCCGCAAGGATGCGCCCGAAAGACTCAAAATCGTGACCCTGGTCAGGGATCCTGTCGCCAGAAATATATCCGAGTTCTTCCAGGAACTGGATGTGCATTTGTCATACCCGTACCAGCAGAAATTGACTGACAAGGGCATCGATAGCGTTACCGATGAGCTTGAATCCATGTTGCTCCACAAATTGGGTAAAGAGGTCGACTGGACACAGCCGTATTCCTGGTTTGATCCCGAAATCAGGGATGCCCTGGGAATGGACCTGTTCACCACAGATTTCGATACGTCGGCAGGCTACGGGATCTTCAGTCAGGGCAATACGGATGTGTTGTTGATCAAGCTGGAAAGATTGTCTGAATGTGCCGGACAGGCTTTCGATGAATTTCTCGGTATCAAAGGTTTTAGTCTGGCCAGTCACAATGTGGCCACTAAAAAATATTATTCGGAAGCTTACCGGAATATACAGAACAGGTTGCAGATACCTGCAGACCTGCTTGAGACATGCTATGCATCCAGCCATGTACGACATTTTTATAACGAAAAGGAAATTATGAACTTCAGTGACCGGTGGGGGTGCAAGGCTCCACACAGGCAGGTTGCAGAGGCAGGTCAGGATCAATGAGTAGTACCTACCTGGGTGAAAACCTGATATTCATCATTTCCCAACCACGGTCCGGCTCAACCCTGTTGCAGCGTATCCTGTTCGGTCACCCGGAGGTGCAGACCTCGGCGGAAACCTGGTTGATGTTGCACCCGGCCTACAGCCTTCGTCAGACGGGTATTACCACCGACTACAATGCCCGTTTTGCCTACAAAGGTGTCGAAGAGTTTCTGCAGAATTACACCCATGGCCGTTCGGTGTATCTCGATGCCATTCGTGAATGGGCGCGAGTCATCTACCAGGATGCTATCGATAAACACCAGAAGCACTGGTTCCTGGACAAGACACCAAGATATTTTTTTATCATTCCTGAACTTTACGAGCTGTTCCCCAGGGCTAAATTCATTTTTCTGTTGAGAAACCCCCTGGCCGTTCTGGCGTCAGAACTGACGACCTATGTAAAAGGTGACTGGCCGGTACTCGGCGTTTTCAATAAAGACCTGGTTTCTGCACCGGACTGGATACTGGAAGGCATCGAACACCTGGGTGACAAGGGCTACGTGATACATTACGAGAAGTTTGTGACTGACCCGGAAACAGCTATTCCTGCCTTATGTGACTATCTCGGGCTGGATTTCCACGAAACCATGCTGGACTATTCAGGCACACCCAAACCGGTCGGCAAATACAACGACCCGGTTGGTATCGATCAGCATACCCGGCCAAGTACAGGCAGTGTG
>CAZVBD010000054.1:0-1390 GCA_964625255.1 uncultured Thiohalobacter sp.
CAGAGATCTCTAGCAGATAACTTCCATCCTGTGTTATGGCAACAGATTTCAGCAGGCCGCGCTTACGGTCACTGATTTCGACAACATTTTTTCGGACAATAACTTCCAGCTTGAGCTGTTCCTTGTCATCCTTGACAGCTGCCTTTGAAGGCGCGCCTTCGGTGGGCAGATTGAGTTCCAGGATAGTAATACGAGAGAACACCGCCGTGATCAGCAGGAACGGCACCAGTATGACCATCAGGTTCATAAAAGCCGTTATGTTGACCTCGGTTGGCTCGCTCGCCAGTTTTTTACGCCAGCGACGTTTCATCCGGCTGATGCCCGGTTACGTTCAGTCAGGATATTCAGGAACTTGACCGATGCCATCTCCAGACTGTCAACCAGCTCGGTGGTTTTGGTTTGCAGTACGGTGTAAATGAGCAGCAGCGGGATGGCCGCCATCAGGCCGAATGCGGTGGTGTTCATGGCGACCGAAATACTGGCGGACAACATGTCGGCCTTTTCAGCCGGGTTGGCGTTTGCGACGGCTGTAAAGGCCTGGATCAGACCCATGATGGTGCCGAGCAGGCCGAGCAGGGTAGCGATGTTGGCGAAAGTGGCCAGGTAATGGGTACGTTTTTCCAGTCGTGGTACGGTTTCCATCAGGCCTTCTTCCATGGCCACCTCGACATCATCGCGGCGTACATGGCTACCGGTACGATCCAGTCCGTAGCGAAGAATACGGCTCAGCGCCGCCTTCGATTTGTCGGTAATAGCGACGGCCTGGCTGTAATTGCCTTCCATCAGCATCGGCATGACCTGCTTCCAGACGCGCTGGTTAGAGGCACGCGCAGCCGTCAGGTAAATATAGCGCTCCACAGCAATAGCCACGCCGAGCGCCAGTACCACCACAATGGGGTACATGAACAGGCCACCGGCCTGGAAAAACAGTACGAGTGACGAATAGATATCCATGGTGAACTCCTTGATGTTGTCCCTTGTGTTACGGGGTTTCAGCGGTGTACCTTGAGCTGTTTTTGTGAACTGTGTCGAAATATTGCAACTTGCGCCGGAAAACATCCGGGTCAACCGGCTGCAGGGTGTTATTGACCAGGCTGTTGACAGGGCGGTTGGGTGCCAGGGCGGCCTCCGGGTTTTTCCAGGGGACAATAAACAGCGCCTTGGGCAGCTCCCGGTTACCGATAATCGACATGCCATCGAGGTCGAGCGTTTCTTCCGCCAGGACAGGCGGGGCAATACAAACGCACAACAGGTATATAACAAGACCAAGGAAGCTCTGATTCATTCGATCCACATCCTCATCCAATCCCCGTCATTCTGGCGTATGCCGGAACCCAGTGGTTTCAGTGTGATGGATACCGGCTTTCGCCGGTATGACGGATTAATCAGA
>CAZVBD010000054.1:1490-15519 GCA_964625255.1 uncultured Thiohalobacter sp.
TATTGAAGAACGGCAACAAAGTCTTCTCCCTTTTCCTGTTTGGCATAACGCACCGGCATCAGCGCTGCGAGTTCTGTCAGGCTTTTGCGTATCCATTCGTCATACAAACCGTCGGCGGTACGCTGGGCATTGGTTTCGTAAACTTCGATGGCTTTTTCCTCAAAGGGATAGGCCTGTTCCTCGAGCAGCAGTTCATATTGCTCCAGTTCCTCTTCGTTCAGTTTGCGCGGTCGTTCCGACGCCATGAGTGCAGCACCGAAGTCCCTGTATATCTCGCCGATGCGGAACGTGGCTTCGGTCGAGACAGCAGCGACCTTGTAGGCAGCGGCTTCGGTATAGCCCTTGATGGCGGCTTTCATATACTTTTTCTTTTTCGCCAGGCTCTTCTTTAGCGGCTCTTTCAGCGCAACCTTTTGATAGGCCGAATACTCGTCAGCAACCAGTGCAATCCGGGCGTACGCGGCCAGATAACGGGTGCGGTCTGACCGTTGTTTGCCGGCGGCACGATCAGTTTTGACCAGTTGAGCTTGCCAGTAACGTTTTTTGCCTGCCCGGGATAATGCGTCATACAACAGGACCAACTGGTGTTGCGCTTCCATGGCGGGTTCAACCGGCTGCGGGAATTCCTTGATGAAACGTTTATAGGCATCGATAGCCTTGTCATTGCGCCCGGCCTGCTGGTACAACCTGGCCGTGGTCAGACGTGCTTCGCGGCGTACCGCCGGATCTTTTTCGTTACCGGCAATCCGTTCGAATTCACCCGCCGCGCGTACCGGTTGTCCATTCTCGCGGTAGAGCACGGCGAGTTTGCGGGTCACATCCGCCTGAAGTTTGTTTCCTGGATTAGCCTTTCGCCAGGGTTCCAGAATGCGGATAGCCTCGGGCCAGTGTTTGAGCGTGATATAAGCGGCTGCGGCATCATACTGGGCCGTGACATTGATGGGTGATTGCGGAACGGTTGATGCAATTCTCAGGAAGTGGCTGGCTGCACCGGCAAGGTCACCGGCAGCACGCGCCTGTTCGCCCTGTTTATAAATACTGGCAGCGAGTTTTTCCTGGAGAGCAACACGTTTTTTGTCATTGCGTGGCATGCGTGCCAGAACTTGCTGATAGGCGGCTTCAGCCTTGAGATAGTCTTGCAGATCAAAGCGTGCATGAGCGATGACAGTCCAGGCTGACAAGGATAATGTTGCATTGGCCCCGGGGTGTTCCGTGACCGGCAGGGCAGTAGCGATGGCACTTTTATAATCACGAAGTGCATAAAGCTGCTGGGCCGCCAGTGTGCGCACCGGCAGTGCTTCCTTGTGATCCGGAAAATCGGTGGCGAAGCGCAGTGCACTGGTAATACCCGCCAGGTGCCAGTCTGCGCGCGCCTTGCCCTGCAGGGCGGCTTCGTGTTTTCGATAGGCGAGCAGTGCGGCGTAACCGGATTCTGCGGCTTTTTCATGTTTGCCATAGGTATAGGCGGTCCGTTCATACTGGAGCGCAGCCTCGCCGTGTGAGCCGGCACTGGTCAGCAGTTCGGCATACAGGAAGTTCATATACGGGGCTTGCTTGCTGGTCGGGAAAGCACTCAGGAACAGGCGATACCAGCGCCCGGCTTCCGCGTAGGCGGCAGGTTTTTTCTGTTGTTGCGCCCGGGCGTGGTAATGCTCTGCAATATCACGCAGGTGACGCTGCACCTGGCTCAGGACTTCGGGCGAGTCCTCCGGGTTGTGTTGCTGCCAGTAATTGCTGGCCGGCTGGTAACGTTCGACGAAAGCCTGCTTTTCTTCAAGAACCCGGGTGCCGAATCCTGCCTGCTTGTAAACATCGATAACCCTGGACTGGAAGAGCGAGGCTTCACGGTGCTGTGGATGAGCTTCAGCAAACAGGCGATAGGTATCGGCCGCGTCACTGAAGCGTTCCTTGGACAGGTACAGTCCTGCCAGACGCGCATACAGCAGGGGTTCATAAGGTTTGTCACCCTGACGAGAGAAATACTGCTGTATGGATTTTATGTCACCAAGATAGGAAAAGCTCAGGCTGACAGCGCGCAGTGTGTCGTCGAGGCGCTCCTGGTCGGCGCGCGTCAGGTCGTCGGGGAGTTCGGTGCTGTCGTGTGTGCCAAGCATTTCATCCAGCAGGCTGATATAGGCATGCAATGCAGATTCGTAGTTGTTCTGCTTGAAGCGTGCCCAGCCAAGTTTATAGAGTGCCTGCTGGTGGAAATCAGACTCAGTGCCGGCCTCAAGCACAGCCTGGTAGGCGATTTCTGCTTCATGGAACTGGCGACGCACAAACAGGTACTCACCACGTCTGAACTGGGCTTCATCATACTTGTCTTCACTTGAATACTGCCTGGTATAGCGGCTTAAAGCCTGCATGGCGGGTTCTGCCTCACCCGACTGTTCGTAGGCGCGTGCCAGTTGGTAAAGCGCCGTGTCGTTATGCCCGTTATCAGGATAGCGTTTCAGCAGCTGCGCGTAGAGTTGAGCGGCGCGCGAAGTACTGCCTGCGACGGCCTGGCCTTCTCCAAGGGCGTCCTGTTCTTCGGCGAGATACAGGTCAGCAAGCCGGCGCATGGCTTCCGGTACAAAGACATTTTCTGTCGACTCATCGAGAAACGCCTGGTAGTACTGGATAGCCGCTTTACGAGGGTCGCGGGTTTGCGGTCGTGGCGTTTCAGGCAGGATAGGTGTTTCCAGTGATCCAATGGTCGGTTCGTTATAAAGACCGGGCAGGTATACGGATGAGCATCCACTAGCCAGTACCGGGATCAGTAGCAGCGAGAGGCGCATCCTCATGGTTGAGTATCCGCATGGCTTTGTCCGGCGAGCTGGTCATAGCTGCGCGCCAGTGCATAACGCGCCTGGGCACGGTAACTGATCAAGCGCTCACGACGCGCGCCCAGTTCCTGCATGGCGAGGTTATAGACCTGCTGGCCAGCCTTGTTGCGTGCCTCAAGAAGGGTCGGTTGCAATGACAGAATACGTTGGCGCAGGGTTTCAATGCGCTGGTCGTAGCCGTTAAATGAGTCCGGTACGGTTTTCAGCGCCTCTTCAATCTTCCGGTTGGCGGCAAGCATTTGTTCGACCGGTTGTTTCATATGTTGAAGCTGTTTCCGGACATTCCAGCGTCGTGCCGGATAGTCGGACTGGATCTGCCAGTAGAGTACGCCACGCAGCCAGCGTGCCCTGTCCTGCAGCACCGGTTTTCGCTTGTGTCCCTCGGGCAGACTGGTGATCATGTTGTCAACTTTGTCCAGCAATGCCAGTTGCTGCTGTTCCTTGCCGGTCGCCAGGCCCAGCGGGTTCTTGCCCAGGGTCTGCGCTGCAAGTTTTGCATCAAGCGCCTGCCAGCGCGTATGTAATGTCTGTGCCTGGTGCAGATCCAGTTGTTTGCGAATGCCGGGAGCGCGCAATTCGTATGCAAGACGACGGGTATCGACCATGCCGTGCAGGAGGTCGATATTGGTCAGGTGTCGGGTCAGCAAATCCTGGAGAAAACCCAGGTCGCGATAGTCCTTGAGGTTTTCCTGGAAGGCATGTTTGGCCAGGACATCGACCAGGTAACGTCCGGAAGGGATGTCCTTCAAGGCGGGTATGTCGTGCAGCCAGCCACCGGACTCATGGGTATCTGCCTGGTCAAGCAATTCCAGTAAGGCGCCGGATTCAGCCGCCTGAATGGCGGCTTCGAGGTCACCCTGCTCGGTATCATAGTAGGCGATAGCCTGTTCGTAGAAGTAGATTGCCCGGTTACGGTCGCCTAGCTGGGCAAAGGCATAGGGTACCGCGAGGCGTACTTCGAGCGCGGCCGGCTGTTTGCTGCCGAGCTTGTTCAATCTCAGCCAGGGGGCCAGCGCGGCTTCGTAATCACCGCGTTCGGCATCGGCCCAGCCGGCGCCAAGCAGGGCTTCCTGCATAAACGGGCCGTGCAGTCGCACCCGGTTCAGATATTTCCGGGCCTGCTCTGATTGGCCCTCGCGCAGCAGCTGGTAGCCCAGCGCCAGGTTGGCCCGATCGCGTAGCGCGACCCGTTCTTCATCATGAGTGTTTTCCCGGCCAAGTTTGTCCAGCGTGGCCTGGCCTGCCTTGATGTCACCGGCACGCAGTTGCGCGATACCCTTGTTGATTTGCAGATATTCTTTCCAGCCCTTTGGTGCCGGCGCCTTGTCGAGGATCTCTGTGGCCATATTGTCCTTTCCCATGGCCATGTATATGTTGGCACCCAGTACGGCAAGTTCTGCCTGCATGGGTTTGTTTTTAGTGATTTCGACATGTTTAAAGGCATCGGCCGCCTTTTCATAGAGGCCGTGCTGATAGGAAATCTTGGTCAGATAGAACCAGGCGCGGTTGCGCAGATCAAGGCTGGTATCCGGGCCGAGTAATGCCTGAAAGCGTTTCCCGGCCTCGTCAAGCATGCCGTAGGAAAGTTGTAGTCCACCCAGCAGCAGTTCCGATTCATCGCGGTGATGAGTCAGTTGCGACTGCGCCTGTGCCGCCATCAAGTGCGAGATAGCGGTGAAATAATCATCCTGATAAAACTGGAACAGCACCTCACCATAGTGGAGGTCCTGTACCTGTTGCGGTTTATCGGCGCCGGCAAAGCTGCCGGTGGCCAGCAATACTGTAAACAGAAACAGTAGCGGCCGCAGGATGTGGCGGGACATCACCATTCCTTGACGTTAAATTCCGGCTGCTGATTGTTGGTGGCATCAACGATTTGCAGTTCAACGTACTTTGGCCCCAGGCCTTTCCTGAGCGTAGTGGTGGAACCGCGTCGATAGTCACGGCCGTGTGGCCCTTTGCCGGTAAAAAAGGCAACCAGTTCGTGCTCACCGTTTTTGATGTTGCCGATATGAATCCGTTGCACCCCCCCGCGAATCAGTGCATCAATTTCGCGAGGCGTATAAAGGTAATTGGCGACTTCCTTGCCATCCAGCTTTACGGAAACTGAATCAAGCTGAAAAAAGGCCCCCACATCCATGGACAGAAAAACCGAAATCTGGGTATTGGAAGGAAACAGCAATTCTTCCTCCAGCAGAAACAGGTCACGATTAAGTTCGAGAACCTGCTTTTTCAGGTTCTGGACATCTTCCTGCATGCCGGTCGGTTGTTTTTCGGCCAGCACCATCAGAGGCCACGTTATCAGGCTGGCAAGAATCAGGCTTATCAGTGTTTTCATCACGCCCTCCTGTGGCGTTGCGGGTATGCGCACATCTCTGCACGCGAGTATCGCGTTATTCAGCAACCGTTTTCTGGTACCGGGGTCACAAACAGAACGTGCGCTTCGACACAACTTGCCCGATACAAGCCCCTTTCCGAGCAGAAGAAGCAAAGTTTGTACCATGTGAGAAGATTGCGGCGTTCGGGGCGGGCAGCAACGATTTCTGTCGCATCAGGGCGACAGGCACAGTGTTGGTGCGAATTGTGAGGTTTTCGGGGGTTTTCCTGTCTTCAGGGAGAGACAGTACCTGACGGTGCCTTGACGCCAGTGCGCAGTTTTTTGGCGGGTTGCAGGTCTCTGGAGTAGTGCAGGGCGCCGAGGTGATCGACAAGAATGGCGTCAATGCCGGCAAGGCGGTTAATGAGTGCCATACCTTCGTGCAGCCCCAGGACGAATACGCTGGTCGACAGGGCATCGGTGGTCGTGGCATCGGGACCGATAATAGTGGTGCTTTGCAGTTCGCGCGCCGAGTCACCGGTGCGCGGGTTGATAATGTGGTGGTAGCGTACGCCATCCTGCTCAAAAAAACGTTCATAGTCGCCGGACGTGGAAATCGCAACATCGACGAGCGGAATAACGGCTACAACACCGTCGCGATCCCGGGGGTCGCGAACACCAATCGTCCAGGGCCGCCCCCAGCGCTCACCCGATACGCGGCTGTCACCGCCGGCACGCACCAGTGCGTTGCCTATTCCCAGCTGTGCCAGCAGTGCCATGCAGCGATCAACCGCATAACCTTTTGCAATGCCACCAAGGTCGATACGCATGCCGGGTTGCCCAAAGTGTACCGTCCGTTGTGGGCGGTCAAGCTGTAGCTGGTGATAGTTGATCAGGGATGTCGCGGCAGCGCGTTGCCGGTCATCCGGGCGTATACCCTTGCGATAATCATAGAGGAAACCGACGCTGGCGAAGGTGATATCAAAAGCGCCACTGGTCAGGTTTGAAACGCGGTTAGCACGTTCCAGCAGTTCGAACAGTTCCTCGCTGATCGCAACGGGATGTTGCGCCGCTTCACGATTGACGAGAGACAGTTCGCTGCTCTCGATAAAGGGACTCATCGCGGCATCGATGCGGTGCATCTCGGAAAGCACGGCATCCACACCGCGTTGTGCAATTGCCGGATCTTCGTGATACAGCTCGACAACAATGCGCGTGCCCATGATATCGGCTTCTTTCTTCAGCCAGTCCGCCACTCCGCTGATGGGGAACAGCAGGCACAGTGTCAGGCAGAAAATACGTAACATAGGCGGAGGCGTCAGTACCAGATTGAAGCAAAGGCCTGAATGACGCTGGCCGAGAATTCATAATTGGGTCGGCTTGAGACAGACAGATCGGTGAAATTGTCGTAGTTGAACAGGATGTAACTGTATTTGAAATTAAGCGTTGCCCGGTCAATAAATCCACGTTTCACACCGGGCAGGTCATAACTGACGCCGAGGCTGATGGTGTGATCGGTAAATTTGCTGAGTTCCTTGTCACGTGCCTTGAAGTTCTGGGCATTGGCGCGCGGGAAAAAGTCGGCGTAAAAATCGGCTTCAGTCTGGGTATAAAAGCGGTAACCGGCCTCAAGAATCCAGCGATTGCCCAGTGGGTGCACATAGGCCAGATCGACAGTGTGTGCGGCGATATCCCAGTCGTCTACATAGTAGCGGTAGCCAGCCTTGATGGTGGCACGGTAAGGCAGGTAGTACAGGAAGTTGGCTGATACGGCATTGCTGGTGCGTGTTTTGGGATATATCTCCGGTTCAAAGCCGATGCCGGACTGGGTACTGCTATCCAGGAAGGCAATGGAACGGTAGGGGTTGTTCAGATAGCCTTCATCGGTAATGGCATCATAGTTCAGGCTGAGCAAAAGATCTTTGGTCAGCACCTGGGTGAGCGATACATGGTAGTTCTGGTGGTCAGCGGTCTCTGCAAAGCTGTCGTCACCATTGCGAAGCACGTCATCAAAGCCACGCGAATAGCCCAGCGTCACCGTTGTCATGTTACCGAACAAGGTCTGGGCGAAGGCGATGCTGTAGGTGTCAGACTTGTAGTCGCTTTCCTCACTGTTGGCATAGCTTAACGACATGATGGTGTCGGCGTGCAAGTAGTCTACGCCAACGGAATACTGGTCACGGCTTTCCGTATATTCACTGCCTTGCGTGACGACATCGATTGAGGCACTGCTGATGCTGTCGACATAGTAGTTGGCATTGACTGAAAAACGTTTTGCATCACCCTTGCGTACCAGTATGGATGGCCCATCGACGGTGACGCCGCCACCATCATAGGAATGATACAGGGCATCAGCGCGATCCTCGGGGAGGATGGCGCTGTTGGCGAGCATGGGTAGTGACAGCATCGCCATAGTTATCCGGCGCCGCCATAGACTAGTTACAGCCACAACCACCTCCATGACCGCCTTCTGCGCCACGCGCACCTTCCCTGACCTGGTAGACATGACCCTCATAGGCACTCGACACCGGGTCCCGGCTGAAACTCATGATCGGGTCCGCGAGATGGGTCCTTTCGTAGGGCTTGACCCATGGCTCAATGCTGCTGCATCCCCCGAGTATGGCCAGCAGACAGGCTATGGTGAACATTCGGTACATACGTGTCATTCCTTGATTAATTCACGTACCTGCTGCTGGTACTGTTCCTCGTAACCGGGTTTGTAGCCGTGGTGCAGATAGCGCATGTTGCCGTCCCGGTCGATCAGTATCGATGTCGGCATGGCCACGACATTGTACAGCTTGCTGACGGTGCTCTGAGTATCAAGCATAATCGGGAAACTGACCGGTATGTCTTCCAGCATGGCAAGCGCCTTGCTGCTGTCCTGTTCAACATTAACACCGAGGATGGTAAAACCCAGTGGCTGATACTGGACATAGAGTTCTTCCAGCAGTGGCATTTCCTGGCGACAGGGTGCGCACCAGGATGCCCAGAAATTGATCATGACAACTTCGCCACGGTATTCACTGAGGCGCGCATTTTCACCGTCCGGGGTCTTCAGTGCAAAATCGGGTGCCGGTCCCTGCGGGGCGGCGGCAAATACCTGGCCGGATACGAGCAGGATCAGGCCCAGCAGTGACAGCGTAAGGTTTTTCAAGCAAGCGATATTTGATGCCATAATGGTCTCCCTGTTTTCCAATATGCACGGTGGTAGCGGCCGGAGCGTAGCGGGATTAAGCCGCGATGACGGGCGTTACCGGTGCGATCCCGAGCAGTTTCCGCGAGCCATGCCCGTCGAAACGGGGTGCAGCGCACAAATCAGAAAAATATTGACAGTCCTCCGCTGAATTCCAGGTTTTGTGTGGTCCGTTTTTCGCCCAGCAAGTCGAGGTCAAAGACATGGTCACGGGCATCGATGCGCAGTGCCAGCCAGTCATTCAGCAAAACCTTGTAGCCAAAACCGGCATTCCAGGTCAGCATGTCGTCACCGGCGAAACTGGTACTGCCAATACCGCCAATAATGTAGAAGGCCGAGCTGAAGGCCCAGCGCTTGCCAATGAAGGATTCCCCCGGGAACAGATTGAAACCGAATGACAGGTTGTAATAATCAAGATCACGTTCGTCATCGGTAAGAATATTGGCTGCACCACTCAGACGTTCAAAACTGGTTTCTCCGGCACTGGTCTGGGCGTATGTGCCCTCCAGGAAAATGTCTTCGGTGACGTGGTAGGTGCCACGTATGCCATAAATCGCGTTGGAGCCAAAATCCTCAATGCTCATAATGCCGGCCCAGACACCGACCTCGAAGTCTTCCGTATCTATGGCGTCTTCGTGGACCTCGCGACGCTTGATTTCAGGGCGTATGACCTGGTCGTTGCTGGCTGCCAGTACCACGGGGGACCATGCAGGTGCCAGAAGTATGCTCAGGCCAAGTGCTGTGTTCAGAAAAAGACGGACAGTCCGGCTTGCCATTCGTTGATCTCCTGGTTGTCATCAGTGCTCTGGAAAATGAGGTAGTTCTTGTACTGGGCACGAAAGATAAATTGTCGGGTGATGTAAACCCGGACGCCAACACCCACGTGGGCGAGTTGGTCAATGCGGTCTTGTTCCTGCACCAGTGTCGTTTTCGGGTTGGTCCGGATAACGCCTGTACCCACGGTGAAGAACGGGGAAATGCGCCATTCCGGGAACGGATGTATGAGCAGACCAAGATTGACCATCTCGGCATCTGAAAACGTGGAGAACAGCTTTGAGGCGGACAGCTCGGCAGAAAGATTGGGTGTGAACGAGTAGGCGCCGTAAAATGTCATGACATCGGCACCTTCGAAGTCGCCGACCAGGGCGCCTATTTCCAGGGGATGAAACGAGAATTCCTTGAAGCCGGCCTCACGGATTTCAGTGGTTTTACCGCTCGGTGTCAGGGTTCGCTCCAGCTGTTCACGTGCGACCCAGCCTTGCTTGCCCTTGCGGGTCCGCACCTTGAACCAGTCGGTTTTTCGCTTGAGTATCTCAATCCACTCGCCCTGCTCTTCGACATGGAAGATGGGATAGCCACGCCCGGCACCGGTATGCAGCTCGATATAGGGGTCAGCAATCTCGACTTCCATGGGTGGCTCGTCGCCAAACAGGCCGCTGAATATTCCCGCCGATGCACAGACCGGCAGCAGGAAAATCCAGGCGAGCAGAAAGCTAAAGAGAGTGCGTAAGCACGCTGCAGATTTCAAAGGCACATCCCTGTCTGGTTAGTAGAGTCCATGTTTCATATGATTTTTGGAGACTCATGGTGGCACGTCAAACGGATTATTGTAGTATTGCCCGCCGATATCCAGCCATTCCGCAATCAGTTTCAGTTCTGCGGTCGTGAGCCGGCCATCGTGTGTCCCGCCCGGAGCGAAGATATTGAAGAATCGCGGGCTTGATCGTGCGCCGGCAACGCGCATGGCCGGACTGATCCCGATAGTCACCATAACGGGAATCGGATTTCCGTCGGCATCCAGGATCTGGTTACCGTTCTGGTCGAGTTCGAACAACAGGTTTCCATTGCCATCGGTGGCCTGGACCAGTCTGTCGACCAGTACGCCCATTATGTCCAGTTCCTGTTCATTGTCACCGAACAGCAGTTCCCGGTATGACTTGAAGTGGTTGGCATTCTGGTCTGATATGCCATCGGTCAAATCAAGTTGTGCATCAGGAACGCGGTCTGCGCCTGCATTGTCCGTATTTGCGTGACAGTTGGTGCAGGTGTCTGCCGGGTCGGGGCGAACCACGCTCCAGATGGGATGGATGCTGGCTTCGTAATTGATGATGATTCGGCACAGGTAGCTCCAGTTGGTCTGGCAGTCCGCGCTGGTCGGTGCTGTTACAGCAGAGTTCAGGCTGGCGTAGAGGTAGCTGAAACTGGCATCCTTGGGTCGACCGGCAGCCGCAACGTCAGTCCAGACATCATCGTATAAAATATCAACCGAGGGTGTTAATGCCGTTGGGCTGATGCGTGTGCGTGCCTGCGCCATGGTGTCGCCGGTATTGGCAAAGAAGGTTTCCGTGTTGGGGAAGGTATAGCCATCAAACGGGGCGCCGGTATTGAGCGGTGCAAAAGCATCCGGGTTTCCGTGAGACAGTCCGCTTGCGGCATCATGGCAACCTGAACAGTTCATGACTTCACCGGCCCGCAGCTGCATCCAGTTATCGTGCCGCTGACCGATGCGGCGACCATCGCTATCCAGCACGCTGATCGTGAAGGGAACGTTCGCCGGGACTTTTACGCGAACCGAGCCATCCGGTTCAATGGGGGCGTAGCCAAGAATTTCACGCATCCCGAGCGAGCGGTTGCGGCCAAAGTTAGCCCCGATCAGGTTGACAAGGGTGTTGTCCGGCAGGCTGACCGCCTTGACGAGGCGCAGAAAACGCGCCGGTCGCTGGTCCGCCAGCGTCTGCTGTGGATCTGCCAGTATGGCCAGGTCGGCCGCTGGCCCACCAAGCGCATTGTACTGGCTGTCAAAGTCATACACGCTGGCAATATGAAGGACGCCGACATTTTCATCGACCAGTGTCTGGTCAACATCCACGCCGGGAATGGCATCAAAAATGATATTGGGCAGTGTCCTCGGCTGGGTGGCAACGACATCCCGGTAAAACACCCCTTCCTGGGGTGTAAACACCGGTCGCTGGGTGTCATTGCCAAAGTCATACAGGTAGACGCTATACAGCGGGGGTGCTTCAACCAGCGTCGGATCAGAGAGTGTCTGGTCCGTGCAGGGCAGGATCAGGTTGCCATCGGTCAGGCGACACTGGCTCCAGGTAATCAGGGCGCGGTCCGTACCATCCCATAACGGATAAAAGGTGTTGAAGCGGCCGGCAGGTGAGGGCTGGTCGTCGGTTCGTACTTCACCAAAGGTTCGTGAAACCTGCGCCGGGCCAGCCAGAATGCCCTGGTTGGCAGCGGTAGGCTGAGTGTTTTCGACATAATTGCTGACATCAATAGCAACAATATCACCGCCCTGATTGTTGCCGGTAAACGGCTTGATCAGCACGGTGAGTTCACCATCCGGCAGTTCACGCGGCTGCAGAAACTGGATCGTTGCCCCGTTGGTCCCGGTATCGTGGCTGGCGGCGCCGTACAGCAGGCGCAACTGGCTGCCATCGGGATTCATTTTATATAAATTAATGGCGTTATTGCCGCCGGCGTTATCCCAGCGGGAGAACACAATCTCCCCACTGGTTAATACGACAGGGTCAAGGTCGTTACTCTGGTTGAAAGAGACCTGCGAGATGTTCTGGCGCAGTTCATCGATAACATGCAGGACCAGCGCGGGTTCATTTTCATTCTCGTCGAGCGCGGCAAACTGGGGTTTGCCTTCATCAATAAGGATGGCGCCGGCGGCACGCTGGCGTGTAGACGAGAAAATAATGCGATTGTCAGGAAGGTAATGTGGCGCAACGTCCTGCCCTTCCTCGGCGATAATGTCAGAAGCAATAACCCGGGTTAGCGTGTCAGTGGCAATCTCATATTCCCACAGGTTCCAGGTCGGCTGGTCTTCCGGGTCGGCGCCCTCGATATCCGGCAGGCGCAGTGCGAACAGCAAGCGGCTACCATCATAGGAGGCTTCCACATCCTTGACATCACCCATGCCGCCAGTGACGGACACGGTAATGTTGCGTTCGCTGGCAGCCGGAGAGGCAAGATCGCGGTAGATCAGGTCGCCGCCTGCCTGGAATGCAGCAGGTTCACGCACGTCAGCCGTATCCATTTCCGGTACGGGTTGCCTGACATAGGCGATGCCGAAGTCTTCGACAAGCGGGTCAGGCCCTGCAGAACTGCTACTTCCCTCACCGCCACCACAGCCCGTGAGCAGTATTGCAGCCAGCAGGGTGGCAATACGGCAGTCCAGCAACGATGTTATCGGTGACCAACGGGGCATGTATTTCTCCCGAAATAGCGATGAGTTAAATATTTTCTGAACTTTGAATGCGTTTCTAATGCAAATATCAGACCGGAAAAGCGTCCCTGTTTTAGCGTGCATTACCTGTTTATTTGTTTCGTTTTACCGGTTCTGCCTTGAGTTCTGTCGTGATGTGCAGACACTGTCGGACTGTAGCGACAGTTAGCCGGATACATTGACGTCAGCAATATAGCCAGTCACAAGATATGAAAGCTGCGGTTCCGATCACAGTTTGAAGAAGTCATTTTCATCACTTGATCAGCCAGTTAAATACAGCCAGAGCTTTGCCGTTAACTGTGGACTGGTTCACAGCTGTTCTGAAAACAGTAATCTATATTTCCTCCACACGGGCATGCAGCCAGATTGGTTCGGTAATTGCTTAGAGCGGGATTAGATAATAAAACCTACGGGAAGGGGCATCTCTAATGTCTTCGATATATGAGAAACAGTGGTATTTGGCGTGGGGAAACAGGGCGGCCGTTTTTCACAGAACCCTTATTACAGCTATCCTTGTAGCTTTTGTAGCCTCGTCGGCGTTGGCGGGTGATCTCGAACGCAAACAGGCCAAGCGAATTCATGATCGTTTAACGGGTGTACCACCAACACCTGCCATTTTGTCAGACATGGAAACCGAAATTGTAAGCGGTGGTGGTGCCGTCGCGGCAGCGTTACTGGCCATTGATCCTGCACAAAACCCACGCGCGTTCAACTTTTATAATACGACACTGAAAAATTTTGCAACGCCCTGGACGAACGAGGCGGAATCGGTTTTTGATCCGCTGAATGATTACAGCGCCACCGTCATTGGCATGGTTCGCGATGATGTGCCTTTTAATACACTTCTGTCGGCGGATCTGGTGTATATCGCCGATAGCAGCATTTCCGGTGTGGCGGCTTATTCACCTTCCAATAATACCAGCTACCAGAATCTGGAAGACCTGAGTATTGATCTGAGCGACACGTCCAATTTGATTGCCGCTGTCCAATCGGCGCAGAGCGGTATTCCGGTTGCCGGCGTGGCGGGCATTATCACGACACGCGCTGCGGCACAGGCTTTCTTTGTCGATGGCACCAACCGCGCGATGTTCCGCTTCACCATGCTGAATCACCTTTGTAATGATATGGAACAGGTTAAGGATACGACCCGCCCGGCGGACCGTATTCGCCAGGATGTCAGTCGCAGCCCGGGTGGCGACAGCCGGATTTATATGAATGCCTGTATCGGTTGTCATACCGGCATGGATCCCATGACACAGGCATTTGCCTACCACAACTACGACTCTGCGCTGGGGCGTCTGGTCTATACACCGGGTCAGGTCCAGCCAAAGTACCTTATTAATGCCGATAACTTTGAATACGGTTACGTGACGACAGATGATCGCTGGGACAACTACTGGCGCAGTGGACAGAATGCCGTGATGGGCTGGAGCGGCAGTTTGCCCGGTGGA
>CAZVBD010000055.1:0-8881 GCA_964625255.1 uncultured Thiohalobacter sp.
GGGTTGGAACGTGCGGACTTCCCGGCCCGGAGCGTGACTGAATGGTTTGGGGGTGGGATTTTGATAACCTCATCAAAATCTCCGACTCACGTGAGCTTGATTCAGTCGCTAATTCAGTTTAGTTTTGACGAAGCGTCCTGTGTAAATCAGGCAGTATTCCCCCGGTATGGTCATTAAAACTTATGCATGCAACATTACCCTTGCTTACCGAAAGCAGTTTTCCGCTTGTCAGGCGGGACGAGTTAACAACCCTGCAGGTTAATCTGGGTTACCGATGTAACCAAAGCTGCCTGCACTGCCACGTTAATGCTGGCCCAAATCGCAAGGAAGAAATGGATCAGCGTACTGTCGAGGCGGTACTGCAGTTTTTGAAACGTTCAGGTGTGCGTCACCTGGATCTGACCGGCGGCGCTCCGGAGATGAATTCCTGCTTCCGCACACTGGTTGAACACGCCACCCGGGAAGGTATCCGGGTTACGGATCGCTGCAATCTCACCATCCTCATGGAACCTGGCTTCGAGGCGCTTGCGGCGTTTCTGGCAGAACATAAGGTTGAGATTGTTGCATCGCTGCCCTGTTACCTGGAAGAAAATGTCGATGGTCAACGTGGTGATGGTGTTTTCAGAAAAAGCCTGTCAGCGTTAAAGCGGCTCAACCAGCTTGGCTATGGCAAACCGGATACCGGCCTGGTGCTGAACCTGATGTATAACCCGGTCGGCGCTTTATTGCCTCCGCCCCAGCCCCAGCTGGAAGCTGATTACCGCGAGGTGTTGCGCGAACAGTACGGAATCGGGTTCAGTCAGTTGTTCGTGCTGGCCAACATGCCTGTTCAGCGTTTTGGCAGTACGCTGATATCCAGGGGCGAGTTTAATTCGTATATGAAACTCCTTAAAGGTGCTCACCAACCTGAAAACCTGAAAACGGTCATGTGTCGCTCACTGATCAGCATTGACTGGCAGGGTTATGTCTATGACTGTGATTTTAACCAGATGCTGGAACTTGCATGGCAGACCGATCAGGGCGCGCGTATTCATATCTCATCGCTTGCGAATGAGGATATCGAAGGCAGGGTTATCACAGTAGCGGATCACTGTTTTGGTTGTACCGCCGGGCAAGGCAGCAGTTGTGGTGGTGCAATAGCCGAAGAGTAGTTTTTTCGCCGACTGCAACGGCTTGCCCTGATCGTGTGACTATTGCCCGCATTGGGGTAATGGATAAATATCCATGGTGTCGTAACGTATTTCTGGTATGTTCTTGCTATGACAGGCATTGAAAATAAAACCCGTGGATTCGGGCGGCTGGTTATTGTCGATTTAATGCGTGGTGTGGCGATTGCACTGATGGTGATTTACCACTTCTGTTTTGATCTTGCGTACTTCGGGTTTGCCGGTTTTGATTTTTACAATGATGCCTTCTGGTTAAATTTCCGTACCTTTATTCTGAGCCTGTTTCTGTTTCTGGTGGGAATAAGTCTTGTGCTCGCCACCCGGAAGGGGATCAATATACGCCGTTTTATGGAGCGATTATTACGTATTGTCGGCGCTGCACTGCTGGTAAGTATCGGAACCTGGTGGTTGTTTGGCGATCGCTTCGTGTTCTTTGGTGTGCTGCACTTTATTGCATTGGCAAGTTTGCTGGGCCTGTTGTTTGTTCGCAAACCCGTTATTGCGTTGGTTCTTGGTGTGGCGCTGCTGGTGATCGGTAATATTGCACAGTTTGCCTGGTTCGATCAGCCAGGCTGGCGCTGGATCGGTTTGATGACACATAAACCCGCAACAGAGGATTATGTTCCCTTGTTACCCTGGTTTGGTGTGGTGCTTGCGGGGATATATGCGGGTAGTGTTCTGCTGCAGAAAAAACGTCTGGAGAGGTTGAATAACACGCTGCCTGCAAACACTGCACCCGTCAGGTTTCTGGCTTTTTCCGGCAGGCACAGTCTGCTGATTTATCTGCTGCATCAGCCGTTGTTATTCGGGTCGCTCGAACTGTATATCAAGGTGTTCGGGCAGTAAGTTATTTCTTCTCGTATTCCTTCAGCGCGATACGAACAGCACGGTCCATCAGTGGTGCAGCATTTAACAAACGTGCCCGGGCGCTACGTAACAAATGGGCCAGCTCCTCGATGGTGTAGTTACCAGCCTTGAGACCTTTGCGGTCGGTAAACAGGCACGTCCCGGTAATCGGGCTGACCCAACTGAGTTTGGCGCGTATGCGCTGGCCGTCAGCGTCACGGAATTCTACCCATGTACCGGCTTTCAGCTGTCTGGCCCGGTCGGTAAAGTCATCATCAATGGCATGTGTTGATTCGGACCCTGTGTCATCCGGTTGTCCCTCAACCGGTTCCACTGGCTCCACGTTTGCGGGCTGTTCCTCGGGATTCCCGGACGCTTCCGCTTCGGTTGCCTGGATAGCTGTTCTTCCATGTGCATGCACCAGCCTGGCAATAAAATCATCACGCTCTGTGGGAGGGATCGACAGCCGTTCCATGCCAAGGCGCAGTTTTTCCAGCAAGTGTGGCTGCATGGCCACCAGTTTTTGTCGGTCAGCCGGGGCGGTTTTGGGTTTAACACTCCATATCAACTCGTCCATGGTCTGAACAGACTGCTTCCATTCTGTACTGTCCTTGCCGTGGCGGGCACAACAGATGAAAAGCAGATTCTTCCAGTGGGTTGCAACAAAATCCCGAACGAAATCCAGGTTGAGATCGGCATCAATTCGTGGCTGGATTTCTTTCATGGTTGTCGACTCCGCAACGGCAACGCGTTCTGTACCTTCCATAACTTTCGCGGAACGTTCGGCACGGATTTCGGCCTGCTTTTCTTCCCGGGCAAGGAATTCATCCAGATCTGACAGGAGTGTTTCGAACAGCCCGAGATCATCTTCGAATTCATCGAGTATGGTCTGCACAATCGATTCGATCATGGTGTAGAGCGGGTCGTCGTTACCCTGTGATTCATCCCAGCCTACAGCGGTTGAAGCCAGCCGGTTCAATAGCTGGCGAGCGGGGTGTGATTTTCTGGAGAAGAAGTTGTTATCCAGTAACGCGACCTTGAGTAACGGGATCTGCAAACGTCCGATCAGCGCACGCATCGCGTCAGGGATGTTCCGGTCTTCGAGAATATAGTCGAACAGCATGGCGACAATATCGAGTGTCATGCCACCGGACTTGCCGAGGTCTTGTATGATGCTGGTACCACGCATATTACGCAGAATATTCACGGTACCTGTCTGTACCAGCGCCGGGTCGAGTACGGGAATATCTGCCGGGAATCCGGCTCCATCAACCGGACCACTGCCCTGCTGGAGACAGGTTAAAGCACTGATCGAGGGCTGAATGTATTGCATATAACCCTGACTCTGTATGCCGCCCATGACCGGTTGGCCAGGCATGCCACCGGGGAAATGATGGCCGGTCTGGCCTGCTTCACTATGAGTTGCTGTGCTGTTCCCGGGGTGTACGGCCTGCCCGGGCTGGCGGACGGGGTTGGCAGACTTGCGCACTGTGGTACGGATTTCCGGTAAAACATCCATCTTGACAAGTTGCTGGTTGAGTTCGCGGTACAGGGCATCAACATTCACGCCAATATGCTTGTCAAACAGCTTGAAGATGACAAGGCGAATTTCCAGTCCGGTTTCTATCCGGTCTGCGGCTTCACGGAAGGCATTGCAGATAGCTTCCGGACCGACCGGATTCTCGAATTTTTCGAGGTCGGTATCACCAATCAGGAATCCGATGCGTTTATCCAGGGCATACAAGGATTGCAAACACTGGCTGCGAATCTTGTTGACCATATTGGAAACAGCAAGGTCTTCTTCAAGGTCATTTTTATCGATCAGACCGAGGTCTGATTCACCATTCATATCCAGGCCGGCCATGCCAGCCTCAGATGACGGCCGGGGAATGCCGCGGTCGAAATGCGTTTTGAACTGTGTCAGGAAATCATTTTCTATGTCTTTTCGGATAATGCGCAATTCCCGCATGGCATCAAAATACTGCGTCTGGATCATGTTGTTTTCGGCTTTTTCCGCGCGCGAGAAAAGGGCGTCATCGACGCTATCCATCATGGTTTTGATGTGTTTCTCCAGCGACGAGGTTGCCAGGTCGCAGATGGCTCTCAAGGCCTTTGATCCCGGGCCGGATCCCATGCTGCGACGTATCTGGCCGTAGTCTTCGAGGTTGACAACGTTTTTCTTGATTGACTCAGACATGGTGATACTCGCTTTTTGATGTTCCAGTTAGTATTTCGACTGGATTAGATAAATATCATGCCCGGACTTTTGAATATGTGAGCGGTTCGGCAAAATACACTTCTTGCAGGGACTCCAGTTTTTCTTCATTACGTCGTTAGTTAGGGAAACGATAACCGTCGGTGTGCCCATGAACAGCCAGAACCTGACTGCCAGAAAACCGTCTGAACAGGAATCCATTACCCGTCTTCTGGACGATGTGGAGGGGCTGGTTTCTCCACCCGACGTGTGTATGCGGATGTTTGAACTTATCCATTCCCCCTCTACCAGCGTGACTGATATTGCCAATCTGGTTTCAGTTGATCCGAATCTCACGACCCGGGTGCTCAGAATGGCAAACAGTGCCTTTTACCGCTTCCGTCGCAAGATCGATACCGTCAGCCGTGCGATTACTGTGATCGGAACGACGGAGCTGTACCAGCTGGTGTTGTCAATTTCGGCCGTCAAGTCATTTAATAATCTCCCTAATGAACTGGTGAAGATGGAGACCTTCTGGCGTCATAGCGTCTATACCGGTTTACTGGCGCGCGCACTGGCGGTTCGTGCCGACGTTCTGCACCCGGAGCGTCTGTTTGTCGCCGGGGTGATGCACGATATCGGTAGCCTGATTCTTTATCACCAGCGCCCCGACGCGATGCGGGATATACTGGTGATCGCAGAGGGCGATGAAGAAGTGCTGTACCAGGCGGAGATGGATCGTTTTGGTTTCAGTCATGCGAGCGTTGCCGCATATCTAATGGATAGCTGGCAGTTACCGGAAGAACTGATTTTTTCTATCAAGTGGCACCATCAGCCGGAACTGGCGGAGAAGGCCGGTATGGAAGCGCACATTCTGTTCCTCGCCAACCACCTGGTGAACGAATCGGAGCAGGGTAATTTTATGGGTTCACCGCGTACCGATATTGCAATCCCCGAGGCCATGCTGGAGGTTGTCGGCCTGTCGGAGGATGAGCTGTTCTTTGCATTTGAGGAAGCGGCCGAGCAGTTTTCGTCAACGCTGGAATCCATGATCTAACGGGTCGTGCCACCCGCTGTGCCCGCCATCTGTGTGCTGATTGCGCGAACCCGGCGTATCCAGGGTTTGTTCTGACGGAGTTCAGTTGGCAGGGTTGATATGGCCTGCTGCGCAGTGGCTATATCCGGGAAGACACCGTAAAGCAGAATGTAGCGCTGCTGTTCTTTTTTCATGTATCCACAAATAACAGGTGAATCAAGCGCATGCCGGGCCAGTATGTCCTGTGCATCCACGCGCCTGGTGGATGACATCAGTTGCAGGGTGTAATGGCGTGGATTCTGTTTACCCAGCCAGTCGGCACAGGAGGCAGAAGCCGGAGTTGCCGGGGCACCAGCCCTGGGTGCTGCGGACGTGGTCACCGCCTCGTCGGTGAGCTGTTTCAGTGCCTGTATCGCCGGGTAGTGACCATTGTCAGCAGATTGCTGGTAAAGCAACCGGGCTTTTTTGATGTCTTTGGCAACCCCGGCACCATCAAGGTAGGCTGTCGCCAGGTTGAATTGTGCCGCAGCAAACGCCTGGCTGGCCGCTTTGCGCCACCACAGAACGGCGCGTTTTTCGTTCTGCCGAACGCCTTCGCCTCGTTTATAGGCATTACCGAGATTATATTGCGCCGCTGCAAAACCCTGTTCGGCGGCGCGCAGGAACCAATAGCTTGATTCGATCAGGTCGACCGGTACCCCGATACCTCCGTAGTAGACTGAGCCAAGGGCAAATTGAGCCTCGGTTTCACCGTGTTTTGCGAGGGGGCGCCAGAGCATAAGGGCGGTTTCGATATCACCGGCAAGGTAAGCCTCCTGAGCCGCTTCGAACATCGGGCTGCCGGCATGGCTCGGTACCTGGAACGTCAAAGTCACCCAGCACAGTAGCCAGGCAAAACTGTGGGTACTACAGAAAAAACCTAATCGATTGATCATTAGTCAAAAAATCACTCTAGCCCGCGCTCTTTTTGCCGTTAATGTGCTCACAGATAACGCAAATTAACCTCTTCAGGATGCTCGATCAACAGGTGATGGAAGAAACCGTTGCAGAATACTCGGTGCGGCCGGCCGACTTGCCTGCACCCCCCAAGGATGCCATTCGCATTGTGCAGGCCAGCTCGCGCACGGGTGTCGACAGCCGGGACCTGGCGCGACTGGTGGCCAATGATCCGGTTCTGACCGCCGAACTGTTGCGTATTTCCAATTCTGCCTACTTTGGGCTGGTTAGCCAGGTGAAGTCGGTGAGTCGGGCCGTCACCGTGCTGGGTAACCGCGCATTGCGCAATCTTGTGTTATGCATCTCCATGCGTGATGCGTTGCGTTCCGACGCCATTCCCGGATTCAATATCGATGTCTACTGGGAAGATGCACTGCGTCGTGCCGTCAGTGCCCGCATACTCGCCGAACTTGCAAAACTTGATCCGGAAGAGTGCTTCACCGCCGGATTGTTGCAGGACTTTGGTCTGCTGGTGCTGTTGTTCCTGAATCCTGACCAGGTGGAGCACTGGGACCGGCTGGCAGAAGCCACACCCGATGATCGTCGTGACATTGAGGTTGATCTGTTCCATTCGACGCATGATGAAGTCGGTCTCACGCTGGCCAATAGCTGGGATCTGCCTCCGGATCTGGCGTTCGCCATGGGCTATCATCACGATGGTCCGCCAGAGGATGCGGAGTATGCAACGAAAATGCTTTGCAAGGTGGCAACCTGTGCTGACTGGATGGCCTCGGTGTACCGCTGTCAGGATAAACGTACCGCCATCCAGCAGGTGCGTACCCTGCTGGCTGAACACTTCGATGTCAGTGCAGAACAGTGCGACTACCTGTTACAGCAGGTGGCGGAATCCGTGGCCGAGGCGGCCACGGCCATGGGCATGCGGGTGGGCGAGCAGCAGACCTTCGACCAGGTGTTGCGCGAGGCCAACCTGCGTCTCGCAGAAGAAAATCTCAGCTACCAGGAACTCACCTGGCGTCTCGAACAGGCGCTGGGTGAGCGCGACCGTTATGCCGAAGAGCTACACCGGGAGCTGGAATTGGCGCGTGAAGTCCAGAAAAGTCTGTTACCCGATGCGGGAATAAACCTGCCGGGGATTGCAGGGCTGAACTTGTCGGCTAAGGTGGTATCGGGTGATTTCTTCGACTACTACCCGGTGGGTGAGAACAGGATGGCCTTTTGTCTTGCCGATGTTTCCGGAAAAGGGATGAACGCGGCACTGCTGATGGCCAAGACGGCCAGCCTGTTTCGCTGTCTGGGTAAAGGCATTCACGATCCGGGCAAATTGCTGGCGATGATCAACCGGGAAATTTTCGAGACCTCCTTCCGCGGGATGTTTGTCACTATGCTCGCCGGTGTGGTGGATCAGTCCAGTGGTGAAGTGACGTTGGCCAGTGCCGGACACCTGCCTGCCGTACATATGGGGTGTGTGGCGTTGATTGGCGAGTATCCCGCCAAGGCTCCGCCACTGGGTATCAGTCCGGACAGTATTTTTCCCAACGAGACTTTCGATCTGCAGGGGGGTTGTCTATACCTGTATACAGATGGCCTGCTGGAGGCGCGTATGGCAGATGGCGAACGGCTCGAGCGGGAAGGTTTGATACGTGTACTGAAGGAACATGCCAGAGTACCGCTCAGTGAGCGTTCCCGGGCCATTACTGATTCGGTAGTCGATGTTGACGGCATGCTTGAAGATGATCTGACGCTGATGATTATTGAGGGAAAGAAATAACATGGAAGGCAGCGAACAGTTGGTGATGATCAGTTTTTGTTCACGCGCCAGTCGGCTCCGCCTGTTGCGCAGTGTGATGCGGGATGCGGCAGACCTTGCCAGACTGGATGAATCACAGGCTGAAGCCATGGTGCTGGCCGTCAACGAGGCGTGCATGAACATCATTCAGCATGCCTATGCGATGGCACCGGATGGGCAGATCGATGTCGGTATTTTTCAGGAACATGGAGCACTGGTCATTCGCATCCGGGATTACGCCGCCACGGTTGATGTCGAACAGGTACGTTCGCGCGATCTCGACGATATCCGTCCAGGTGGTCTCGGGGTTTACCTGATCAACAGTCTGATGGATGAGTGCGGTTTTATGGAACCACCACCCGATGGCGGCAATCTTTTCGAGATGAAGCTATTTACCAGGGAACAGGGAGAAGGCAATGACATTTCCAGTTGAAGACAAGCAGGGTTTCTCAGTGGTCATACTGAGTGGTGAAATTGATCTGAATAATTCGCCTGATGCTCGCAAGGTGATTCTGAACAGTCTGAAGAAAATGAAACATGTCATGGTAGATCTGTCTGATGTGGAATACATCGACAGCTCCGGTGTTGCCAGCCTGGTAGAGGGTTTTCAGTATGCACGCACCAACGATCTGGAATTTGGTCTGATCGGAGTCAGCGAAGCGGCCATGAGCGTGTTGCGTCTTGCGCGACTCGACCAGGTGTTCAGGATCTATGGCTCGCTGGAAGAGCGGATGGAAAATGGCAGCTGAGATTGACACAAACCGTTTTCGCCACTTGACTGAACGAGTCGGGCACACGTTTGTTTCCGGTGTCGAGGACTTTGGCTACGGGGCGTCATTGCTGGTTGAGAGTGTATTCTGGTTGCTGGCAGGGCGCTGGATGCAGCAGCGTGTTCG
>CAZVBD010000055.1:8981-15187 GCA_964625255.1 uncultured Thiohalobacter sp.
ACCAAGAGCGTGGTCTTTGCCGTTCTGATTACACTGGTTGCAACCAGTAACGGGTTTAACGCCAGCGGTGGCGCCGAAGGGCTGGGTCGTGCTACCACGCGCTCTGTTGTGCTGTGCATTTCTGCCATCGTCGTCGCCGACATGATATTCACGTTTTTCCTGAGTCGCTGAGATGACAGTAACCGCCTCACAGACAGCATCACCCCCCGTTATCGAAGTGAATAACCTGGTAACCTATTACGGTGAGCAAAAAATACTGGATGATGTCTCGCTCTCGATTGAAGCGGGTGAAATTATGGTCATCATGGGCGGGAGCGGCTCCGGAAAATCTACCTTGCTGCGCTATCTCCTCGGCCTGCATCGTGCTGATGGTGGTGATATCCGGCTGTTCGGAAAAAGTATCAATTCACTGAGCAGTCGCGAGTGGATGGACATACGCAAGAAGATCGGTGTGTCATTTCAGGGTGGAGCGTTATTCAATTCCATGAATGTGGGCGAGAATGTGCGTATGCCGTTGCGTGAGCACACATCACTCGACGAGAACACCATGAAGATCATGAGCCGCATGAAACTTGAGGTGGTCAACCTGGCCGGTTATGAACACCTGATGCCTGCGCAGTTGTCCGGTGGCATGGTCAAGCGTGCTGCCCTGGCGCGCGCTATTGTGATGGACCCCGACATCCTGTTTTTCGATGAGCCTTCCGCTGGTCTGGACCCGGTTGTTGCGGCAGACCTCGATAACCTGATACTGCGCATCCGTGATGCCATGAGAGTATCCATGGTGGTCGTAACACATGAACTCGAAAGCGCCTTCAAGATTGCCGACCGTATCACGGTGCTGGATCGTGGTCGTATTCTTATGATTGGCACCGTCGATGAAGTGCGAAGCTCGGATAATACAAGAATACGAAACCTGCTCACACGGACATCAGAAGATGAGCCGGTCGATGCAGATGACTATTTGCATCGGCTAACCGAAGGAGCAGTACGGGTTTGAAACGCGATACGATCAATTATTTTTCAGTCGGCCTGTTTGTGCTTGCGGGGCTGGGTGTATTGTTCTGGGCGTTGCTCCGGATCAGTAACGGAGCGGGTGAGCGCGATGTTTACTATACTCAATATCACAATGTGGCTGGCGTGTCGGATGGTACGCTGGTGACATATGAAGGGTATGTATTGGGTCAGGTCGAGAGTATTGAGCCTGTGCGTACCGAACAGGGGATCAGCTACCGCGTCGCGATGCTGGTCAGCAAAGGCTGGAAAATCCCGACTGACAGCATTGCGCGTGTTTACTCGGAAGGCCTGCTGGCAGACACGGTGGTGAATATTTCTGAAGGTGATTCTGGCGAGTTTCTCAAGCCAGGCGACCTCATTGCAGGTGAACAGGGCATCGACCTGTTCGCTATTATTGGTGATGTGGCAGGTGATTTCGGTGATCTGAGCGAGCATTCGATCCGGCCTCTGATCGAGTCGCTGAATAAAACCGTACAGCGGGTGGGTGGGGCACTTGAGAATCGCATACCCATGATTCTGTCCGATGTTGAGCACCTGGTCGGGCGGCTTGATGAAAGTGCCACACACTTTGCCAGCATTATGGACGATGATGGTGCGCACAAAGCGAAGCGTATCCTTGATAATATTGACAAGGCCTCCGGGGATCTCAGTGAGCTGACAGCTGGTCTTGCCGAGGTCAAACGCGATGCCCAGGCGCTGATGGTGAAGCTGGATGGTCTGCTCAGTGAGAGTGGCCCGGACGTGCGGCAGTCTGTAGCCGAACTTCGTCATATCCTGGACCAGGTGTCGCGCTACAGTGACGGCATTCTACAAAACATGGATGATACCAGCCGAAACATGAGCGAGTTCAGCAGGAAAATCCGCGAAAACCCGGGCAGTCTGCTGGGTGGTTCAGCACCACAGGACAAGGGGGTGCAGCGTGATCGCTAGAGGATGCTTTGCCGGTTTTATCATGCTGATGCTGGCGGCCTGTTCAGTCGGTACGCCGGTGCCCGAGGACCGTTTTTATGAAATCAGTCCCGACATATCCACCGTGTCAGCAGAGCCATCCCTGAAAGGTGGGCTTTCGATTGCACATATCGATGCAGACCCGCTACGCAACGGTCGTGCGATACTTTATCGGGATGCCGCCAGACCGCTGGAGCTGAGCCGTTACCATTATGAATTCTGGGCCGATCAGCCACCTCGAATGATCCAGCAGGCTCTGCTGGAAGCCTTGCGCCACAGTGGTGTGGCTGATCGGGTTGAATCTGAAGGTCGGCGTCCGCATTTTCACTACGAACTTGCTGTGAAGGTGCTTCGTTTTGAATCACTGGTTGATTCGGGACGCACACTGGCCGATGTGGAGCTTGAAGCTGTGCTGCGTACCGTCAGTGACGGAAACCCGCTATGGACAAAAGTGTATCACCAACAGATCGCTTCGCGTCAGGGTGATATGCACGCACTGGCCGATGCCATGCAGCAGGCACTGGGACAGATATTTGAACAACTGACGGGAGACCTGAAAGCCACAGCAACAGATGACGATTAGCGAGCATCCTGTTCTGCGGCTACACTTACAGTATCTATGGTAGCACGCGCAGAAACCACGACGCTGAACGACGGCCAATTACCCGATATGGATGCCTGGTTGTCGTCAGTCAGCTTCGGACGCGATGAATCTGCACAACAGGTGATTCGCGCTGCGCTTGATCGGGCACAAAAGGCACACCGGGATCAAGCGCGTGCTTCGGGTGAACCCTATCTTGTTCATTGTCTGGCCGTCGCCGAAATTGTCCATCATCTCCAGCTCGACCAGGAAGCCGTCGCGGCAGCCATTCTTCACGATGTGGTTGAAGATACCGATGTCAGTATCGACGATATCCGCGAGGAGTTTGGCGACAAGGTCGCACACCTGGTTGATGGCGTCACCAAGATGGGGCGCATCAGCGAAATCCGTGAACCGTCACCGGAACAGCAGCAGCTCGATCAGGGCCGTGCCGAGAATGTCCGTAAATTACTGCTGGCAATGGCGGAAGACGTACGCGTGGTCCTCATCAAGCTGGCGGATCGTTTGCACAACATGCGTACCCTGCGCCACCTCAGTGAAGACCGGCAAAAACGTATTGCACGCGAGACTCTGGATATTTATTCACCGCTCGCCAACCGGCTGGGTATCTGGCAGGTCAAGTGGGAGCTTGAAGACCTGGCGCTGCGCTATCTCGATCCTGATGCTTACCACCGGATTGCTGCCCTGCTCGATGGCCGGCGAATTGACCGTGAGCGGCACATTGAGCTGGTTAAGGAAAGCCTGATTGAGGAGTTTGACCGTGCCGGTATCCAGGCGGACGTGGTGGGCCGGCCCAAGCATATCTACAGCATATGGCGGAAGATGCGTCGCAAGAATATCGATTTTCACCAGATCTTCGACGTTCAGGCGGTTCGTGTGCTGGTGGATAACGTCACAGAATGCTACACCGTACTGGGCATCGTGCATGGTCTGTGGCGGCATGTGCCGCACGAGTTTGATGACTACATTGCTAACCCCAAAGCCAACAATTACCGCTCGCTGCATACCGCTGTTATCGGGCCGGAAGGCAAGCCGGTTGAAGTGCAGATTCGTACCCGGGAAATGCATGAGCATGCCGAACTTGGTATTGCGGCGCACTGGCGCTACAAGGAAGGCTCGCGTTATGACGAAGGCTTTGAGAAAAAGATTGCCTGGCTGCGTCAATTACTGGAATGGAAGGAGGAGGAGCCATCGGCACACGCGTTTGTCGATCGCTTCAAGTCAGAATCTGTTGAGGAGCGGGTTTATGCGCTGACCCCGCAGGGAGAAGTTCTGGATATGCCTGCGGGCGCGACAGCACTGGATTTTGCCTACCACATCCATACTGATGTGGGACACCGCTGCCGGGGTGTGAAAGTGAATGGTCGGATTGTGCCGCTTAACTATGTGCTGAAGAGCGGCGAGCAGGTCGAAGTGTTGACGGCACGTCAGGCACACCCCAGTCGTGACTGGCTGAACCCGCACCTGGGATACCTCAAGACTTCCCGCGCACGAGCCAAAGTGCGGCACTGGATAAAGTTGCAGGACCGTGAAATCAATATTGCTGCGGGCCGTACTGCACTGGAGCGTGAGTTGCACCGTCTGGGCCTGTCCGGGCAGCAGATAGAAGAGGTTGCCAATAAACTTAACTTCAACAGCATCGACAGCCTGATGGCTGCACTGGGTCGCGGTGACCTGTCTCACGGCCATGTCGTTCGTACTTTACTGGATCTGGAGCATTCTGATGACGAACCTCTTACCTTGCCTACCATCGGCAAGCGTAGCGACAGGACGACACAGGAAGGGTTCCGGATACTGGGTGTCGGAAACCTACTGACGACCACAGCACGTTGTTGCAACCCCGTGCCCAACGACTCGATTATGGGTTATATCACGCGTGGGCGTGGTGTCACGATTCATCGCAGTGACTGTTCCAATGTGCTGCGCCTGAAAGAGGAAGACCGCGATCGCCTGATCGATGTTGAATGGGGTTCCTCACCCAATCGTGTATTCCCCGTGGATATCCGTATTCAGGCCTATGACCGTCCGGGACTGCTCCGCGATATTACGGCGGTGCTTGCCAATGACAAAATAAACGTCACCGGCATCAGCACCGATACGGATGGAAAAGAAATGATTGCGCGCATGGAATTGCATGTTGAGGTGACCGACATCGGGCAATTGAGTCGGGTACTCAGCCGCATCGGTCAGCTCCCCAATATCATTGAGGTGCGTCGCAAGACGTGAGTCAGGCGTCCAGACGATCTTCTACCTGGTCGCTTGATAAAAACATATGAGCTGCTATTCTCTATTCGCAGATTGCGAATAGAGAATGATGTATGAATCTTAAGCCTCAAGATATTTTGTTTTTGCTCAAACTCGTTGCTTCGGGCAAAAAACTTTGGTCATTCAATGGGCTATCGCTTGAACTCGGCATGAGTGCCTCGGAAGTGCATGCCGCTGCTAAGCGCGCTCTTGCTGCAAGACTCGCGGTCAAAGAGGGCGAAAATATTCGGCCGAATATCCAGAATCTGGAAGATTTCCTGTTGCACGGTATTCAATATGTTTTTGTCCCCGAGCGAGGTGAATTAAGCCAGGGAATGCCAACGGCCTACGCTACGGCGCCACTGGATAGGTATTTTGGTGTAGAAGATAACGAGCCGCCACCGGTATGGCCTGATCCAGAGGGTAAGGTACGGGGCGAATCTTTTTCTCCTCTATACAAGTCCGCTTCGACCGCAGCGAAAAATGATCCCGCACTTTATCAGTTATTAGCGCTCGTGGATGCCATTCGAGGTGGGCGTGCCAGGGAATATGAACTCGCTAAAAAGGAATTGAAAAAGCGCCTGGATGTCGCGACACAGCAGAAGGATGAGGCCATGACGAGTGACCGGGACAAGCTCGTGATCGGAGGCGAGATCGTTGTTTCACGTGCTGCCCTGCAGGAACTGGCGCAGCGCTACCATATCCGCCGGCTTGACCTGTTTGGTTCGGCAGCACGGGGCGAGCTTAAACCGGACAGCGACATTGATCTACTGGCGGAATTCGAGAAAGGTAGATCACCTTCACTGGGAGGCATGGTGGAAATCCGGGACGCCTTCGTAACGCTGTTCGGTGGTCGAAAAGTAGATGTAGCCACCCCCGCGATTCTGAATAACCCGTATCGTCGGCGCGAGATTGTCAAGAATATGGAGGAACTTTATGCAGCCTGAGGAACGTGACCCGGCGTACCTGTGGGATATGCTGCAGGCAGCCAGGGAAGTGGAGACCATGCTCGAAGATCATGACCTGGCTGCATTTCTCGCTGACCGTATCCTGTTGCGGGCCACTGAGCGAAGTGTCGAGATTATCGGCGAGGCTGCGCGTCGTGTGTCTACACCTTACATGGCAGCCCACCCGGAAATACCCTGGCGGACAGTTATTGGCCAACGAAACATTCTTGCGCATGAGTATGGCCAGATTGATTACGAGTTGCTTTACAAAACAGCAGTGGAAGATATCCCTGCATTGATTACGCAGCTCCGGGGCCTGTTACCGCCTCTGGAAGAAGATGAACCATAATTACACCCATGTTCTGCGTGATGATGATGGTGTGGTGGATGGGGATTATTTGGCGTCCCGGAGAGGAGTCGAACCTCCGACCTAGCGCTTAGGAGGCGCTTGC
>CAZVBD010000056.1:0-6094 GCA_964625255.1 uncultured Thiohalobacter sp.
ACCCTGCTTGAGTGCTTCGTATTCTTTCTGGAAGACCCGCTCCAGTTCAGCGATGACCTCGCTGGCCTCACGTCGCTGCATGATGTGCTGTGTCATCAGATCAGACGTTATTTCCAGCGTCCTGGTTTTACTCAGCATGGAGTAAGTTTTGGACAGACGCTTGAGCGCCGCAATTACCCGCTCGTTCTCGGGCGCCGGGATGTGTTCAGGTTCGGGAATTTCTTCAGGGGGGGTATCGGCAACCGGCATCGTGATGGCCGGCGATGGCACGGATACTCCGGACGCACGGCTGAGCAGGAATTCGGCAAAACTGGCAACCGCTGACTGATCAGACGGCGTGAGTTTTTCAAGGGTATCGAGAAGTGCTTTCTGCTGGTCAGGATCCATACGCCGTTTTATACAACGTCGGGATGTAATTTGCAGTAGTTTCTTGCGAAATCCAGCAGCTCATCCATGGCACGATGACGGAACTTCTGCTTCTGGTGCACAAAGGAAAACGGTCGTTCCAGTGGTGGTTCAAGCCGGAGCTTGACGAGTGTGTCCAGTTTGAGTTCTTTCTGGATCGTCGCCAGGGAGACAATCGATACGCCCATGCCGGCCTCAACAGCCCCTTTAATCGACTCGGGACTGCCCAGCTCCATGGAAAGGTGTATCTGCCCCGGCGCGATGCCGAGTTCGTGCATGTATTCTGCGATAACTTCGCGTGTACCAGACCCTTCTTCGCGACAGATATAGGGGTATTCCAGCAAATCCTTGATGCTGACCACCTCACGCCCGGCAAGGTGGTGCGAAGGTGATACAACAGCTACCAGTTCATCCAGGCGACATATTTCCACCACAAGATTCTTGTTCATGACCGGTGATTCGACCACACCCAGGTCGATCACATTGTTCTCGACCATGTGCACAATGCCATCGGAGTTTGATACTTTGAGCTGGACATTGACGTCCGGATATTTCTTTTTGAAATCACCCAACAGGGCCGGCAGCATGTACTCGGCAATGGTCGTGCTTGCGCCGATCATGAGAATACCGCTGACATCACCTGTCATATCCTTGACGGCATTTTCCATTTCTGAATACAGCTCAAAGATACGCCCGGAGAAATCAAAAACCCGTTTTCCTGCCTCGGTCAGGCTGATGCGATTGTGGGTACGGTCAAACAGGCGGGTATTGAATTGCTCTTCCAGCTGGCGCACCTGGAAGGTGACGGCCGGTTGCGTCATGTGCAGATTATCCGCCGCCTTGGTAAAGCTCAAAAGACGAGCAACCGTATGAAATACCTGCAATCTACGATCTGACATGTTTCCGAACCCTTCTCTGCACGCTGGTGCCAGCTAATTTTTTTTCGAGCCAATAAGAATTATTGATCCGGGCGCGAACAATACAGCAGAAAGCAGGATAAAAAAAGCCGGGCGGTCACCCGCCCGGCTTTCCGGTTCTCCAATTTTGGCCGGAGCCTACATCCGGAACTGCGCCATCAATGCCTGCTGCTCAGTCGCCAGACGCGCTAGTTCCTCACTCGCCTGTGCCGTCTGCTGCGCACCCTCTGCCGAGCGATCCGAAACTTCACGGATATTATTCATATTGGCCTGCATCTCGGCGGCCACCGCGCTTTGCTCCTCGGCTGCACTGGCAATCATGGTGTTCATGTCGTTAATGTTGGAAACCGCACCGGCAATCGCTGCCAGCGATTCTGCTGCCTTCTCGACCAGGTCAGAACTGTTCTGTGCCTGACCCTGCGCGCCTTCCATCACCTTGACCGCATTGACCGCACCGTCCTGCAGACGCTGGATCATATCGTGTATTTCCTGGGTTGACTGCTGAGTGCGACTGGCCAGCGTGCGCACTTCATCGGCCACCACCGCAAACCCGCGGCCCTGTTCACCGGCACGCGCCGCCTCAATCGCCGCATTGAGCGCCAGCAAATTGGTTTGTTCGGCAATGCCGCGAATCACATCCAGCACAGAGCCGATATTCTCACTTTCCTTTTCCAGGTTACGAATGACCTGTGCCGCTGAATTGACACCACTCAGCAGGGAATCGATACCGCCGATGGCCTCGCTTGCGACTAATGCACCGGACTTCGCATCACCATCTGCATTTTTAGCCGCTTTCGATGCCTCCGCAGCATTTCGCGCCACCTCCTGAACCGTCGAGGTCATTTCATCCATTGCAGAAGCAATGCTGTCAATTTCTACCTGCTGTTGCTGAACCCCGCGACTGGTTTCATCCGTGATCGTTGAGGTTTCTTCTGCCGCCGCCGCAAGCTGGGTTGTCGCCCCGCTAATCTGCCCGATCATGTTGCGCAGATTAACCGCCATCTGGTTAAACGCATCGATTATCTCACCGATCATGTCGTTACTTTTCATCGTGCATTCATGCGACACGTCGTTATGACTGATGGCATTGGCAATTTCCGAAATCCGTTTCAGTCGTTTAAGCAAAATAACATTGACCAGCCAGTAGTTGCCAAAACCAATGAAAGCACCCGCGAGCAAGCAGCTCCCGAGGAACCAGGAAAACATCCCGTCCTTGATATCCACAAAAATTTCGGCAAAAAACGGGAATATTGCACCCGTAAAAAGCCCGAACAAGACGCTTGAAATCAATAAATTACGAAGTATGCTTGGCTTCATTTTCTGTATTCTCAGTCTTTTAAGTTATGGTCGATCTATACCGCTTTAACACCTGTCCTTGTGCGGGTATATCTGATAACGGCGGAAACACGCATATCTTTATATGAATAGCCGGCCTTGTCGTACCCATAAAAAAACCCCTGCAAGCAGGGGCTCTCTGGCAAAGGCCGGTATCCAGCACATTGAAAACTTCAACTCATTTCTATTGCTACAGAGCCATTTAGATCACTTGCCACCCGCCGCCGCAGTCAGCGCTCTATAGACAGCTTTCGGTGTAGGCATGACATTCATGAAGCTGTTCTTGCCCATCATTTTCAGGTCCGGGCGGAGCAGCGCCATGCGAAAACGCAGGTGTAGAGCAACAACTTTTTTACCATCAACCAGCATCTCGTAGGGCAGATAGGCCGTACTCCTGGGATCTTCAAAATCGATATTGCTCATCACCCAGGTGTCGTCCATATGCTTGTCGCCGTTCTCTCCCGCCTTGAGCGCTACACCGAATACAGTGCCCCCCTTGGGCAGATCGAGACGATAGATCTTGGTCACACCGCCAGCACCGGCCGCCAGACCTTTCTCCACCGCCATCACTGCCGCTTCATGGCTGTCATACTGGGCCAGCTCGTAGACATCATCAAAGTATTCCATACCGAAGGTATAGTGATATTTACGCAACTTGCGTGCAGACAGGCCTTTTCTGGAACCAAAGGTTTCAACCGCACCCAGCGAACGACGAAGCGCATCACTGACACCCTCCAGGTCCGTCTTGAGATGATAAGCCTTGGCGATATAAACAGGGTTTGGATAGGCCACCTGGACCTCATCTCCGACCTTGGTGATACCGATGCGCCAGGGTGCAGCAAACCCACCCATCTCGGACATGCCCGCCGCTTTGATCAGCTCATCATTGGTCACAATAATGATGTGGGCCTTGTCAACATGCACCCCCTCATACGGGGTATATTCGCCAATCACCCTGAAACCTTCAGCCGTCAGCTTGTCGCGTGTTTCATTGACCTTGGCATCGAAATCAGCCGGTCCCTTGAATGCCAGAACAAACGGCTTGAACTTTTCGGCGGCCTGCACGGCACCGGAAAAGGGTAACAGCGCTATTCCAATCAGCACGAATGCCGAAAATATACGTTTAATATTTATCATCCTACTCTCCTTGACCCCTGATTTTTTTACTCGTCGAACATAAGTCTAATCAACACATATTCAGATTTCGACCGCATATGTTATGCAAAAAAGGGCCGTGACAATACGGCCCTTTTTCGTTAGTTAAACAGCATGCAGAAAATCTCTGCAAACACTACCTAGAACTTCCAGGCGTAACTGACTTCGATAGCATTCTGAGACATGGCTTGTGATGCAGAATAACTAAAGGGTGCGAAATCACCAGTACCCTGATAGGTATAATTCAGACTCTCGCGGAATGCATGCATATAGGCCATAGTCAGCTCAGAGGTGGTACTGGGGCTGTAGGTAAACCCAACTGTCGCATGTTTCTGTACTACAGCCGGAGCCAGGATGTTAAACAATGCCTGACTATCATCGTAAGGTGCTTCCGAGTAGTTGTAACCAGCGCGGAACGTCCACCTGCTGTTGTACATATAGTTGACACCAACCTTGATTACATTAACGTCATCCCAGCCAAAGCCCCAGCCATCGTTCTTGCCCAGCGCATTAGGCAGGTTTGTGCCACCACCAGTTATAAGCGCGTTGGCAAATCCTCCAAGGAACTCGTTACCGGTTGGACCGGCATTATTAATTGCTGCAACCTCACTGTAGTTGATGCGAGTAGCATCAACCGCAATAGTCAGACTGGATGATGGATGGATTGAGATACCGATACCGTAGGTCGAAGGGATATCAAAATCACCTTTCTCCGCAAATAGCCCGGCATAGTTATCAAAAGGCTGCATATTCAGCTTGCTGGTATAGGACGCACCAACTGAAAACATGCCGTAGGTACCCTGGTAACCGATGCGAGCACCGTAACCCCAGGATTCGTCATCACCATTATTAGTCACATTAGCCGGATCGCTGGAAAATGCCTGAAAAAGTCCGAGTCCGTAGGCACGGAAGCGCTGATAGGCAATCACGGGCGCAAAACCAACTGAGTGATGCTCGTTGATCTTGTATGCAAGGGTTGGAGTAATCAATACCTGTGACAGATTGATACCAAGCGAACCAGGTGACGGAGAGTTATTCGGATTGAGATAAAGGTTAGCCAGGTTAGGATCCAGCACTGATGCCGGTATCATATCACCCGGGCCACCGGCTGTTCCATCACCATCCAGGTCAAAAGCACCAAGCTCAATTGCCCCAGCAAAGCCGGATATACCACCAAAAGTTCCGATTGAACTATCACCAATTACTGGGGCAAAGGCTGTCATGAACACGTTGCCTGTGCCTGCATTGGCGCTGCCGTAGCGGGTATTCATACCGCCATTGGCCACAACCGCCAATCCGAAGGTTATGTTATTGCCCATATCCATCGTGATGCCGAAATTTGGTATCGCAAATATATTAGCACCACTGGTTTCACGGATGTCCACTCCCTGGCGTATACCGTTACCAAAATCCGGTGTCATAAGACCTGTCGCATCAACCCCCCCTTCTCGCTGACTTGGGCTGAACAACTCAACACCAGCATCAACACGGTTTCCCATGCCCGCCAGAGTGGCCGGATTAATTGCAGCTGCCAGCGAGTCCTGACCAAAGGCCATACCTGTCCCTGCCATACCACGGTTCTTCGAACCGTAGCCAATTTTGAAGTAACCATTCGTCGCGTTCGCCAGTGGCGCTATCGCCAAAGCTGCCGCCACGGCGACGGATGTCAACGTACGTTTCAGGATGGGTTTCATAAGTCCTTTCCTCTCTAAAAGAATTTGTCTGTTCAGTGTGACGCCTGCAAATCGTTGTATTTTTGCAACACCCTGGTGGGGTGCTTGCTACAAACATGTCGCAAAAAGGGTCAGGCTGTCAATTCCCCATTCACGGAAAAGCAAATTTCGTGCCGGTAATTATATATAAGGATTTCCTGATAGTTAGACGCCTTTTTGAAAGCAGTTTTACGCGGATTCTACTTGTAATACAGTAGCTGCGGGCGATATGCTGGGAACCCGTAGCGGCTACACAACAATACAGAGGAACTTCCGATGCTTAATCCGAAAGCCAGATTCCTGTCACTTCGCCTCGTATCTGCCGGAATACTGACCCTGCTGGCTCCAGGCGCCATGGCAGCAGGCTTTGCGCTTATCGAGCAAAGCGCCAGTCAAATGGGTAACGCATACGCCGGGGGCGCAGCGATTGCCAACGACGCATCAACCATCTACTTTAACCCGGCGGGCATGACGCGACTGCCCAGACAACTGATTGGCGGTATACATTTTGTTGCAACGCAGGCTGAGTTCAACGGCAGTGCAAACAGTTTGCTTGGTAGCCCGGTGGCA
>CAZVBD010000056.1:6194-15169 GCA_964625255.1 uncultured Thiohalobacter sp.
GAGCTGACCCAGGCCGTTGATCAGGGCAGCTTGTGTATTGCATCACTGGTTGCACCACCACCTGCCGGACCCGGTTTGAGTCCCACTGCTGCGGGTGCAGCTTGCGCCGGGTTTGGACTCACACCACAAAACAGCGATGCCTTTGCCAAAGTAGAAGGTGACAACTGGGCAGGTGGCTTTAACATTGGCCTGTTATATGAACCGAGCACTGACACGCGAATCGGTTTATCGTATCGTTCCAAGGTCAAACAACAACTGCTCGGCGATGCGACCTTCAAGAATGCCAACGCGTTCTTTACCAATAACCAGGTCTTCGTCAAGTCCAACATATCAGCCTCGATAGACCTGCCACAGACCGCTTCGCTCAGTGTCTACCACGATCTGAATACGCAATGGTCTGTCATGGCAGATGCCACCTGGACCGGCTGGAGTTCCTTCCAGGAATTGCGCATTGAATATGATTCTTTCCAGCCCGATACTGCTATCGATGAAAGCTGGAATGACAGCATGCGTTATGCGGTAGGCCTCGATTACCGGTACAGCAACCAATGGACATTCCGCAGCGGCATCGCCTTTGACGAAAGCCCGGTTCCGAATGATGCGCACAGAACGGCGCGGATACCCGGCGAGGACCGTACCTGGCTTTCCCTTGGCTTCGGCTATCAGATGACCCCGAGCCTTGGCATCGATGTCGCTTACTCACACCTGTTCGTCAAAGACCCAAAGACGGCCCACGGCACCGCATCTACAGGCACAATCGCGGGGGAATACGATGCCAGCGTGGATATTCTCAGCGCCCAGCTGGTGTGGAATATCTAGACAGTTGCAACATCGCAAAAAAAAGCGGCGCCGGGTTTCAACCCCGACGCCGCTTTTTTCTGGATCCGGCGCAGCTTACGCTTTCTTGATCAGAAACTCGTATTTGCCGCCAGCTTCCTTGGATTCGATCAGCTCGTTGCCAGTCTGTTTGGCAAATGCCTCAAAATCTTTCACAGAACCCGGGTCGGTCGCAATGATGTGCAACACCTGACCGCTGTCCAGTGTTCCCAGTGCCTTCTTGGCGCGCAGGATCGGCAGCGGGCAATTCAGGCCGGATGCGTCTAGTTCTTCGTCGAAATTTGCCATGTTAAAATGCTCCTTGTAACGTGTTTTCAATAATAATTAATGGGGTGGTCAGACTTGAAGGCCCGTACTTATAAGGGAAGTAACCCGCAAACGCAAGCGAAAAGCACCCAAACACCCCATTCTGGATATTCACTGTGCGGCGGCAACAACACCTGTATCCGGTGCCTCAATCGGAAAGCCGTTGCGGTACCAGTCGACTATTCCGCCCCGCAGGTTAATGACCTGATTTATGCCTTGCTGTTGCAAAAAAGCACAAACTTGCGCCGATCGCACGCCTGTTCGACAATAAAAGACGATTTCCGTGGCTTTCCGTAATTCGTCGATACGTAATGGCATCAGATGCATGGGCATGGCTTCAGCACCCGGCAACATGCCCTGCACCATCTCATTGGCACTGCGGACATCAATCAGTCGGAAACTTTTTGTCTCGTCCCCGATCATATTAGAAAGCTGTGATGCGTTAATTTCCTGTATCCCGGTCATAACTTCACCTTAGTATTAGTAGTTGCTAATATTGTTGAGGTGAACTACGCTTTTGTCAACCCCGGCCATCCAGATGCGCATACCTGCTTTTTCAGACAATTCTTCAAATCGGTATCTTGGCGCTGGCGCAACACTGGGTTATTCTGCCCGGCGCATGATACAACGCACCCTTCAGATACTTGTCCTGACCTTTCTGTCAGGCGGCTTCCTGCCTTTTGCGCACGGTGAGATCTCTGCCGATCAGCTTCCGGATTTCGGTGACTCCAGCGGCGCGTTGATCTCACCGGTTCAGGAACAGGCATTGGGTGAAGCCTTCATGCGTAGCGTACGCAGTCAGGCAACGCTGGTAACCGATCCAAACATAAACAGCTACATCCGCCAATTGGGTGCACGCCTGGTCGCCAACAGTGACACCCCGAACTACCCGTTTACTTTTTTTGTGGTGGACGATCCGTCGATTAACGCGTTTGCCGGGCCAGGTGGCCGAATCGGTGTCCACACGGGCCTGCTGCTGGCGGCAGAGAATGAAAGCGAGCTGGCGGGTGTCATGGCGCATGAAATCGCTCACGTCACCCAGCGCCACCTGCTGCGCGCCTACGAATCGGCACAGCAGCTGAGTCTGCCCACCGCAGCAGCAACGATTGCTGCCATCCTGCTGGGTGTCGCGACCGGCAGCTCCAATGCCGGTATTGCAGCAGCCTCGGCAGTCCAGGCAGGCAGTATCCAGCAACAACTGAATTTTACCCGTGCAAACGAGAAAGAAGCGGACCGTATCGGCATCCAGACCCTCGCGCGTTCCGGTATCGACCCCTTTGGCATGCCGGCTTTCTTCGAGCGGCTGTACCAGACAACACGCCTGTACGGCACCGCCAGTATCCCCGAATTTCTCAGCACACACCCGGTCACCACGGACCGTATTGCCGAATCCACGGATCGGGCAGGGAAATACGGTCACACCAAGCGCCGCGACACGCTGGAGTTTGAACTGGCAAAGGTGCGGCTTGCTGTGCAGCAATCGCGCAATCCTGGAAGCCTGTTGCGCAGCATCAACGCCGATGCCGGCCCCGCGCAGCGCTATGGCCTCGCACTGATTTACTGGCGTATCGGTGACAAGACCCGGGCGCTCAAACAGATCGCCATACTCAGATCTTCCGATCCCGACCGGATTCTCTACCGCACTACCCAGGCCCGCCTGCTCCTGGAAGACGGCAAAACCCGGAAAGCGCTAAGACTGTTCGAGGATGCCCAGCGCCTGTATCCCGGCGACGTGGTCGTTGGCCAGTACTATGCCGAAGCCCTGCTGATTGCCAACAAACCCGCAAAGGCGCGTAACGTCATCCTGGCGCTCCTGCGCGACGAACACGCAAGAACACCACCGATATACAAACTCTGGGCACGCGCCACAAGCAAAAACGGACCCGCCTGGGAAACACGCTTTGCCTCGGCTGAACTTTACTCTCTGAGTGGTAATCTGTCGCTCGCCGTCGACCAGCTCCAGCAGGCACTCAGGCTGGAAGGACTCAACGATTACGACCGTGCCCGGATTCAGGCCAAACTGCACGATTTTAAATCTCTCCTCGCTAAACACGCAGAACGGGAATAAAACCCCCGCACCCCCCGTCTTCGCGTCTAGTAACCTGGGAAAATATCTGATCTGCGACAGGAGACGCTGCTTCAAATGGGCGAGGCGCTGGATCTCAACGACGAAGATGTTCAGCTGCTACAATAACTGCTTTGACTCGTTGGAAACAGAGGTCTATAGTCGCGAAAGCATTGGGATTATTGCAGGTTCTTGATATACGTGCCTGGCTTAGACGCCGTGCAAAAAATCGCCAGACAGCTGGCACAACAACCACACTGAAAGCGCATTGTAAGGAGGATAAAGATGCGGAAATTCCCCAGCATCCTGAAAACAGCAAGCTCTGTGCTGGCGATTGCGGGCAGCCTTGCGTTGTTCCCGGTCACCGGCGCTGCAGCCGAGGCACAAACTGCTTCGGTCATTGAGCAGGGAAAGGCCCTGTCGTTCAACCGTAAAAAGGGCAATTGCCTTGCCTGTCATCAGATCGCAGGTGGCAAACTGCCCGGTAACATTGGTCCGCCACTGATTGCCATGAAAGCGCGTTACCCGGACAAGGCAAAGCTACGCGCCCAGATCTGGGATGCCACCAAAGCCAACCCCAACACCATCATGCCGCCGTTCGGGCGCAACAAGATTCTCAGCGAAAGCGAGATCGACAAAATTGTTGAGTTTATCTACACGCTGTAAGCAGCGTGCAGTTCAATCAGGAGAGATACCAGTGATTAACATGAAACGCAGAACCTTCCTGAAAGGCTCCGTAGCCGCAGGCGCAGTCAGTGCCGCTGTGGGTGCAGGCCTGTTAACCCCGCGTGCCGTTCTCGCCGCTGCATGGCCGACTGACGCATTCAAGGCTACCACCGTAGATGCGGCACTCGACGCACTCACCGGCGCACATGCCACGCAAGCCTCGGACAAGGTTCAGATTGATGCGCCGGATCTGGGTGAAAACAGTGCAGTGGTTCCGGTCAAGGTCATCAGTAGTCTGGATGATATTGAATCCATCAGCATTATAGTCAGCAAGAATGCCTCCCCGCTGACTGCTTCCTTCATACTCGGCCCGGGCGTACTCGGCTTCGTCAACACTCGCATCAAGATGGGCAAGACCTCCAGTGTTATTGCTGTCGTCAAGGCTGGCGGCAAGCTGTACAGCGCGCAGAAAGAGGTCAAGATCACCATCGGTGGTTGTGGCGGTTAACCAGGATTCAGAGGAAAGAAACATGTCAACTATCAAGATTCGGGCAAAAGCCGGCGACAAGGTTACCAAGGTCAGCGCGCTGATCGAGCATCCTATGGAAACCGGCATGCGCAAAAACAAAAAAACGGGCAAGAAGATTCCCGCCCATTATATCCAGGAAGTGGTCTGCGAGCTGAACGGCACCATCGTCCTGACCGCGCTATGGGGCCCTGCGGTTTCCAAGCGCCCATTCCTGCAGTTCAAGATTGAGGGCGCCAAGAAGGGCGACGTCATCAAACTGAGCTGGGTCGATAACAAGGGCGAGAAAGACTCCGCCGAGGCCAAGATTACCTGATGCGATTCAGGCAATCCAACCGTCTACTACCTATACCGGAGGCAGACAACTTATGAAAAAACTGCTCACCATCGCCGCGACTCTTGGTCTGATGTGCACAACATCGATCACGGTTCAGGCCAGTCCACAGCAGGATCTGAAAGAATTCCGCAGCTACTTCGCCAAGCGGTTCCCCGATGTTTCTTTCCAGGAATTTGTCAACGGCGTGTACGCCATCGACAAGGCATCACGGGCACAGTGGGAAGCCATCGAGGAATTTCCACCCTACGAATTCAGTATCGATAAAGGCAAAAAACTGTTTGAAACCCCGTTCAAAAATGGCAAGACCTACGCCAGCTGCTTTCGCAATGGCGGCATTGGCATCAAGCAGGACTATCCCTACTTCGATACCACCAGTGGCAAGGTCGTCACCCTTGAAGGTTCTATCAATGCTTGCCGGGTAAAAAATGGTGAAAAGCCACTAGGCTGGAAAAAAGGCAAAATTGCCGACATCTCCTCCTACATGGCATATACCTCACGTGGCAACAAGGGCAACGTCAAGATTCCGTCTGACCCGGCTGCTCTTGCTGCCTACGAGCGGGGCAAGCACGACTTCTACGCCAAACGTGGCCAGCTGAACATGTCATGCGCTGATTGTCACCAGTGGAACGCCGGTAACCGTATCCGCGCTGACCTGTTAAGCCCGGCACTCGGACAGACGACGCACTTCCCGGTCTATCGGTCCAAATGGGGCGCCCTGGGGACAATCCATCGTCGTTATGGCGGCTGTAACAAGCAGGTTCGCTTCAAGCCTTTCAAGGCCCAGAGCGACGAGTACAAGGCGCTTGAGTACTTCCATACCTATATGAGCAATGGTCTGGAACTCAACGGCCCTGGCGCTCGAAAATAAGCGTAAGTCAATCCTGAAAGCCCGGTCCCTGGCCGGGCTTTTTTGTTTCTGCAAATCGGAATAAACTAGCCCCCTCCACGTCTTTTCAGGCAGCTTTTCAAACTGTCTGCAGCTAACCGGGAATACCAAATTATGAATATCAGCCGCCGTGAATTTCTCCAGATGCTCGCTGTTGCAAGTGCATCAGGCATTTCCCTGAGCGCCTGCGACTCGGACATGCCCGCCACATCAACAAACGGGGTAGCCTCATCGCCCAAACCGCTGACACCCTACGAGATGCTGCCCTACGGCAATGTCTCGCTGATGCATTACACAGATTGTCACGCACAACTGCAGCCGATCTATTTTCGTGAACCGAATATCAACCTCGGTATTGGTAACATGCGCGGGCACCCACCACACCTAGTCGGGAATAACTTCCTTGCCTACTACGGTATCAAGCCGGGGTCACGCGAAGCACATGCCTTTACTTACCTGGACTTTACCGAGGCTGCAAAAAAATTCGGGAAAGTCGGAGGCTTCTCACACTTCGCCACACTCCTGAAAAAAGTGCGCGCACAGCGCCCCGGAGCACTGCTGCTGGACGGTGGTGACACCTGGCAGGGCTCAGGCACAGCCTACTGGACCAACGCCCAGGACATGGTCGACGCACAGAAGCTGCTCGGCGTCGATGTCATGACCGCACACTGGGAGATGACCTATGGCGCAGACCGTGTCACCGAGATCATAGAGAATGATTTTAAAGGACAGATCGATTTCGTTGCCCAGAACATTTTCAATAACGAGTGGGAAGAGCCCGTCTTCAAACCCTATGTGATAAAGGAAATCAACGGCGTCCCGACGGCTATCATCGGCCAGGCTTTCCCCTACACACCCATTGCCAACCCTCGCTACATGATACCGGACTGGAGCTTCGGCATACGCGATGAGCGCATGCAGAAAATGGTCAACCAGGCTCGTGGTGAAGGTGCCAAGGTCGTCATCGTCCTGTCGCACAACGGCATGGACGTCGACCTCAAGATGGCGGGCAGAGTCACGGGCATTGATGCCATTATGGGCGGCCACACTCACGACGCCATCCCGCGCCCGGTCATTGTCGATAATGCCGGCGGTAAAACGCTTGTAACCAACGCCGGCTCCAATGGCAAGTTCCTTGCTGTGCTCGACCTGGATGTGCGCAATGGCAAGGTTCAGGGCTACCGTTACCACCTGATGCCAATCTTCTCCAACCTGCTGGAAGCCGATGCAGAGATGGAGGCCTACATCAACAAGGTTCGTCAGCCCTACGAGGCCAAACTGGCCGAGGAACTGGCTGTCACCGATGAACTCCTGTACCGCCGGGGTAATTTCAACGGCACCTTCGATCAGCTCATCTGCGATGCACTGATGGACGTCCAGGGCGCCGAGATCTCGTTATCACCGGGCTTCCGCTGGGGGGTAAGCGTACTACCGGGTGAGGCTATTACCTTTGAGCACGTCATGACTCAAACCGCTATCACCTACCCCACGGTCACGCTCAACAACACGACCGGTGCGCGTCTCAAGGAAATTCTCGAAGATGTTGCCGACAACCTGTTCAATAAAGACCCCTACTACCAGCAGGGTGGCGATATGGTGCGTGTTGGTGGCCTGAAGTACAGCATTGACCCGAATGCCGGCATGGGTTCACGTATCAGTGACATGGAACTCGACGGCAAACCCATCAGTGCCAGCAAGGAATACTCCGTCGCGGGCTGGGCCAGTGTTGGCCAACCGCTCGAAGGCAGACCGATCTGGGATGTGGTCAGCGAGTACCTGCGGGATAAAAAGACCATTTCCCATATTGAACTCAACCAGCCATTGATCAAGGGTGTAAAGGGTAACCCGGGCTATGAGGTGTGACGCAGACTGATAAACCGTTCAGTAAAAAGTACGCTGGCGCTTTTTCAAGCGCCAGCTGAACCACAACCTGAACACCCGTTTATCCTACTTTCCGGGTAACGGCAGCGGTTTAAGCCGCAGCTCTTTCTGGGTTGCCTTGATGAATCCATGTTTGGCATAGATATCCTGGGCTTCATCCGTGCCCAGGAAAGACAGGAAGCGCACGGCGTTGTACTGGTTGCGAGCAGCTTTCAAGGTGCCAATGGCGTAAGCGACCTTGCTGGCCATATTATAGGGTGCCGGGATGTCCACACCGCCAATCTTGCGACCAATCTGCTGCTGGTAGGTGATTTCCGTCGTCCACACCAGACCAACATCCGTCTTGCCTTCCAGTAGACGTGTCGGGGTTTCTCGGTGATGGCGTGAGGTAAACCAGGTCTTGCCCTCGATGGCCCAACAGCTTTTGCATTTCTTGCCAGCAGTCACCTTCTCGTAGATACCCAGCATTTTGAGCATCTCGGAACCGTAAAACTTGAAGATACCTTCCGTCAAAGGGTTGGGCAGTGTTACCACGACATCATCACGCGCCAGGTCCTTCGGTCCCTTGATGTTCTTGGGGTTACCCTCCAGCACTTCCAGCGCCAGCTTGTTGTGGGTGTAGACCATGTAGTCGTCCATTATTTTTTTGGCGTGCAGTTTTTTGAGATGATTAACATTGACGCTGGCAAACAGGTCAGGATTTCTGGCGATCTTCTGACCGGCAATCTTGCCCTGCTTTAAAATCTGTCCCTTGAGGATCTGGCCCGGGGGAATCGTTTCCACGAATACCGACTTGATGTCGGGGTTATGCTTCTGGAAAGCACCAATCAAATCTTCCATCACCATGAACTGGTTACCGGCCAGGTACATAACCAGATCGGCTGTATAGGAATCGCCAATCTTGCCATAATCGATCTTGCCATCGGCCAGGAAGGTACGGTGATCGTGCCCCTTGCCGACGTCTTTGCCGGCTATCGCCGCGCTGCTCATAAATCCGCATACCGCAAATGCCAGGGCCACGGCCGTCTTGCGGCCTGCGTTGGTTATTCTCGACATATTTTTTCTCCACATCTAAATACAGGTCGGGTGTGACACGGGCAGTCTATGGCAGCGGGACTGCCAGCAAAATCGCTGCTGACCCGACATCAACCCAGGGTTTACCCCAGGGTCATCATCCAGTCCTGGCTTTTAGAGGGGGGGGCTATCAGGCGTGGTTTATTTAAAATTTTGAGATAAGAATATTATAAGATATTGTTTTATAATTATTTTTTCTGATAGTCCGATTCATCACTCACCAATACCAGACGGTGATAACTGACGAATCAGGCCAGCACAAGCGCAGCACAGCTAAGGGTTGCGTGACACAGATCTGGGCAACTTTTCAGGGGTTCAGAAAGAACCCCGCAAGACAGTGATTTTGGTGGGTCGTATAGGATTTGAACCTATGACCAATTGGTTAAAAGCCAACTGC
>CAZVBD010000057.1:0-12497 GCA_964625255.1 uncultured Thiohalobacter sp.
CCCAGCAATACGACAAGCACTGCACCGTACACGAATGGTTCCAGCACATCGGCTTTCACCAGCCACCAGAAGTGCAATACCCCTAGTAACGGGACCACGTAGGCAAGCCGGTGCAAATGTTTCCAGTTGCGCCCAAGGCGCCGCACCATGGTGTTGGTAGAGGTTACAACTAACGGCAACAGTAGTACGAATGCCAGCATGCCCACTGTAATAAACGGCCTGTCGAGAATATCCAGCCAGATTTCACCCCAGTCGAAAAACTGGTCGAGCCACAGGTAGGTGGCAAGGTGCAGGGTGGCGTAGAAAAAGGCAAAAAGCCCCAGCATGCGCCGTATGCGTACCACCCAGTGCCAACCGAACAGACGTTTCAGTGGCGTCGCCATCAATGTGATCAAAAGGAACCGCAAGGTCCATTCACCGCTTGCATCAGCCACCTCTTCAATGGGGTTGGCACCGAGTTGGTCGGCGTATAGCTGCCAGGCCAGCGTTATGGCCGGTAACAGACATAAGGCAAACACCAACGGCTTGATAAAACGTTTTTGCATGGCCTTCAATCTTGTCCTAGAAGTTTTTCTTCAGGTCCATACCGGTATATAACGCGGCGACCTGCTCTCCGTAACCGTTGAACATGAGCGTCTTGCGCTTGCGAAACTCGCCGATACGGCGTTCACGTTTCTGGCTCCAGCGCGGGTGTGCGACACCCGGGTTTACGTTGGAATAAAAACCGTATTCACGCGGACCGGCTTTCATCCAGGAACTGGTGGGCTGTGTTTCACGGAAACGGATTTTTACAATGGACTTGATGCTTTTGAAGCCGTATTTCCAGGGCACCACCAGGCGCAGTGGTGCGCCATTCTGGTTGGGCAGGGTCTCACCATACAGGCCTGTTGCCATGAGTGTCAGCGGGTTCATGGCTTCATCCATGCGCAGTCCTTCGCGATAGGGCCAGTCCAGCACACGGCGGCGCTGGCCGGGCATGCGTTTCTTGTCGTACAGGGTTTCAAATTCGACATACCTGGCTTTCGAGGTCGGTGCAAAACGTTTTATGAGATCGGCCAGCGGGAAGCCGATCCAGGGGATCACCATCGACCAGCCTTCCACACAACGCAAGCGGTAGATGCGTTCTTCCAGTGCATGCGGGGCGAGTATATCTTCCAGCGTGTAAGTGCCCGGTTTTTCGCATTCGCCGACAATTTCAACGGACCAGGGATCGGTCTTCATGCGATGTGCATGTTTCGCCGGGTCAGACTTGGATACGCCAAACTCGTAGAAGTTGTTGTAGGTCAGTACATCTTTACGATCGGTTTTTTTCTCGTCGGTACTGAAGGGACCGGGTATTACGTTACCGGGTGAGATGGCGGCCGAGGCAGAAGGCAGCCACAGCGAACCAGTCAGCGCGGCTCCCGCCATGGCAACACCGGATTGTAAAAACCGACGCCGCTGCTGATAGATTTCAAGCGGCGTAACGTCAGATTCACCGAGATCGGTGGGGGTTTTAATTAACACGGCACTGCCCTCCAGGTTTCCACCTTGTGACTGTGGTTCAGGGGGACAAGTTCCTAACCGACCCAGTGCCGTGAATTGCGGAACATCCGCATCCAGGGGCCGTCTTCGCCCCACTCGTCCGGGTGCCAGGAATGCTGCACGGTGCGGAACATCCGTTCCGGGTGCGGCATCATGATGGTAAAACGGCCATCGTCGGTGGTCAGACCGGTAATACCCAATGCCGAACCATTGGGGTTCTGCGGATAGGTTTCGGCCGGTTCACCATAGTGGTCGACATAGCGCAAGGCGACGTGCCCGCTTTCCAATACGGCCTGTGCCTGCTCATGCGATTCAAACCCGGCATAGCCTTCACCGTGTGCAACAACAACGGGTAAATGTGAGCCAACCATATCCTTGAGCAGGATCGAAGGCGTATCAAGAATTTCCACCATCGACAGGCGCGCCTCGAACTGTTCTGACAGGTTGCGCTCAAAGCGTGGCCAGTGTGTGGCGCCGGGGATCAACTCGCGCAGACCGGACATCATCTGGCAGCCGTTGCATACCCCCAATCCCCAGCTGTCATCCCGCTCGAAGAAGGCACTGAACGCATCACGAACAGCAGGATTGAACAGGATTGATCTGGCCCAGCCCTGTCCGGCACCCAGCACGTCACCATAGGAAAAACCGCCACAGGCTACCAGCCCACTGAAGCTGGCAAGGCTGGTGCGTCCATCAATAAGATCGCTCATGTGGACATCCCGGCAGTCAAAACCGGCAGCCGTAAAGGCAGCCGCCATTTCGATGTGCCCGTTAACCCCCTGCTCACGCAGGATAGCCACTTTGGGTGCCACGCCGACGGCAATCATGGGCGCTGCAATGTTATCTTCCGGGTCAAAACCGATATGCGGCTGCAGGCCGGGATCGCTGCTGTCCAGCAATCCGGTGAATTCCTGTTCTGCACAGTCGGGATTATCCCGCAAGGCCTGCATCTGGTAACTGGTTTCCGCCCAGGCGCGATGCAGGTCGATACGTTTTTCGTTAAACACCGGTTTGCGTGCCCGCGTAATAACGATGCGGTCATCATCACGCAAGGTGCCAATGACATGACTGTGACGTCCCAGGCCGGCCTCACGCAAGGTTTCCAGCACGGCGTCGGTGTCGCAATGCCGCACCTGTAACACCGCACCCAGTTCCTCGTTGAACAACACCGCACGGTTGTCATCGTCCAGTTCATCGAGCGTGATGTCTATACCGCAATGACCGGCAAAGGCCATTTCACACAGGGTGGTGAACAGGCCGCCATCGGAACGGTCATGGTAGGCCAGCAACAGTTCATTCTGGTTGAGGTCCTGAATGGCCTCAAAAAAGTGCTTCAGTGCATCCGGGTCATCGAGATCCGGCGCATGATGTCCCACCTGCTTGTAGACCTGTGCCAGTGCGGAACCGGCCAGCCGGTTACGCCCCTTGCCCAGGTCAACGTATACCAGATCGGTATCGCCACTATCGGTGCGTAGCTGTGGCGTCAGGGTGTTGCGCACATCAATCACCGGTGCAAAACCGGTCACGATCAATGACAGGGGTCCGGTGACTGAACGTGACTCGCCGTTCTCTTCCCACACGGTTTTCATCGACAGTGAGTCCTTGCCCACCGGGATACACAGGCCAAGACGCGGGCACAGTTCCTCGCCCACGGCACGCACGGTATCGAACAGGCCGGCGTCTTCACCGGGGTGCCCGGCCGGCGCCATCCAGTTGGCCGACAGGCGGATGTCGGACAGGGATTCAATACAGGCGGCTGCCATGTTGGTCAGTGTTTCACCCACGGCCATGCGCCCGGAGGCAGGCGGATTGACCAGCGCGATGGGGGGACGCTCCCCCATCGCCAGGGCTTCGCCCCGGTAGCCGTCATAGTCGGCACAGGTGACGGCCACATCGGACACCGGCACCTGCCAGGGACCGACCATCTGGTCACGCGTTACCTGCCCGGTAACAGAACGGTCACCGATGGTGATCAAAAACTGTTTGCTGCCCACCGAAGGCAAACGCAGCAGGCGATAGGCCATTTCTGTCAGATCATCCGGCAAATCAAGGTCGGGCTTGCTGAAGGTACGGTGGTGTACGTCACGCAGCATTTTTGGCGGCTTGCCGAGCAGCAGTGACATGGGCAGATCAATCGGCGTGTTATCAAAATAGCCGTCCCCCAGTACCAGTTGAGGTTCTTCGGTGGCTTCGCCCAGGACTTCCACGGGACAGCGCTCACGCTCGCACAGGGCCTGGAATGCCTCAATGCGTTCACCCGACACTGCCAGCACGTAACGTTCCTGCGATTCGTTACACCAGATCTGCATGGGTGACATGCCCGGTTCATCGTTGGGTATGGCGCGCAACTCAAAGCGACCGCCACGGCCGGCGTCATTGACCAGTTCCGGTACGGCGTTGGACAAGCCGCCGGCACCGACATCGTGGATGGACAGGACGGGATTGTTTTCCCCCATCTCCCAGCAGCGGTCGATGACTTCCTGACAACGGCGTTCCATTTCCGGGTTGCCGCGCTGCACGGAGGCGAAATCGAGGTGCTCGGCGCTCTGGCCACTGGATACGGATGACGCGGCACCCCCGCCGAGACCAATGAGCATGGCCGGGCCACCGATGACCACAATCTGCGCACCGGCCGGGATATCCTGTTTTTTGATGTGCTGCTCGCGGATGTTGCCGTAGCCACCGGCAATCATGATGGGCTTGTGGTAACCGCGCACTTCCTCGCCCGCCGGCCCCGGCACACGTTCCTCAAATGTCCGGAAATAGCCGCACAGGTTGGGGCGACCGAATTCGTTATTGAATGCCGCTGCACCGAGCGGCCCGTCGATCATGATGTCCAGCGCGGAAACGATACGTGCCGGTTTGCCGTGGTCGGTCTCCCATGGCTGCACGAAACCCGGTATACGCAGGTTGGAGACCGAAAAGCCGCACAGCCCGGCCTTGGGTTTGGCGCCACGACCAGTAGCACCCTCGTCACGTATCTCGCCGCCGGAACCGGTAGCCGCTCCCGGGAAGGGGGAAATCGCTGTCGGGTGGTTGTGGGTTTCCACCTTGATCTGGATGTGCGCCATTTCATCATGGCCCCGGTAACGCCCGTTATCCGCATCGGCGAAAAAACGCCGCGCAGGATTACCCGCAATGACGGCGGAGTTGTCATGGTAGGCCGACAACACACCATCGGGGCTGGCCCGGTATGTGGCGCGGATCATGTTGAACAGGGAAGTGTCCTGCGGCTTGCCGTCAATGACCCAGCTTGCATTGAATATCTTGTGCCGGCAATGCTCGGAGTTGGCCTGCGCGAACATCATCAACTCGACATCGGTGGGGTTGCGGCCCAGCGCGGTGAAGCTGTCGAGCAGGTAATCAATCTCGTCACCCGACAGGGCCAGCCCCAGGGCACTATCGGCCGCCAGCAGCGCCTCACGGCCGCCCTGGAGGATATCCACGCAGGTCAGTGGTGCCGGCTCGGCGTGACTGAACAGTGCCTCGGCATCCTCGGCACGGGTCAGCACGGATTCAGTCATGCGGTCGTGCAACAGCGCCAGCAACGAGGTCAGTACACCCTCATCCAGCACTGCGCCGTCTTCAAGCTTCAGATCAAAGCAGATACCACGCTCGATACGCGCCACGTTGACCAGCCCGCAGTGATGGGCAATGTCTGTCGCCTTGCTCGACCAGGGTGAGATGGTGCCGAGGCGTGGCACCACCCAGAACCGGTGTGCCGAATCCTGCTGTGTGGAACTCGCCCCACCCAGCAGCTGTTCGAGCACTTGTAGCTCGGCCGGTGTCAGATCCTGCTCCAGCTCCACAAAGTGGATATAACGGGCATCCAGTACCGTAACGCCAGCGGCGATCTGCCGCGCACGTTCGAGCAATTTACGGATTCGGAAGGGTGAAAAGGCAGGTGCGCCAGCAAGCTGCAACATGGGCTTTCCCGGTCAAAAAGAAGGCCGTAATGATACGGGATGGCCGGGGAGCGGTACAGCCACCAGTCGACTGACCGGTGGCTTTTCCTAAACCTTGAAGCGATCCACGACGGCTTTCAGGCGCACGGCCGTGCCGGTCAACTCGGACAATTCCTGGCGGCTCACTGACATCAGCTCGGCATTCTCGGTTTCCGTGGCGGACATGGTCTCTACATTGCGGGCAATTTCCTGACTGGCCTGGGACTGTTCACGAGCAGCCTGCACGATTTCTACCACCCTGTCGTTCATCAGATTGACGCTTTCGGTCATCCGACTGATGACCCGCTCGGCATCAGCAACTGTGTGCGACACCGACCCACCGGCATCGGCTACCTGCTCCATGGTGGAAACCAGCGCCTTGTTGGTCTGGCGGTTGCTGTCGAGCAATTCGTGAATACTGGCGGTGGATTGCTGGGTTTTGGAGGCAAGCTGTCGCACTTCGTCAGCCACCACGGCAAAACCCCGCCCGGCTTCGCCGGCACGCGCCGCCTCAATGGCAGCATTCAGTGCCAACAGGTTAGTCTGTTCGGCAATCTCGTTGATCACCCCGACCATGGATTCCATGGCGCGTCCTTTTTCCTCAATGGCTACAACGCTTTGCTGCAAGCGCTGGACTTCGGATTCCATCACCCCGGCCTTACCGGCCATTTCTTGCATGGCAGTATTCCCTTCATCGGCCTGCTCACGCGCTTTCTCGGCCTCGCTGGCCGCCGTTTCAGCATGCCGTGCAATATCAGCACTGGTGGCCGACATTTCCTCAGTGGCAGATGCCGTGCCGCGTATCCGCTCGGCAACGTCGGTGACATTCTTATGCACAGTACCGATACGCTCACTGGATTGCTGCGCACTGCCCAGCACCTGCTCGGAAACGGCAGCAATTTCCAGCACCATCTCCTGTAAACTGGACATCATCTGGTTGAAATAGCCAGACGCCTGCCCCAGTTCATCTTTCGAGGCAAGTTGTGCACGCTGGGTCAAATCACCTTCACCTTTCGCCATACCTTCGAGAATATCCCGCAGGCGCAGGATCGGGGAAACCACCTGTTGCCCGACCAGCAGCGATACACCAACACCAATAACCAGCGCGGCGGCCAGCAGGATACCAATGAGTGATACGCTGCCCTGGAGGTCAACCAGCACGCCATTGCTGGCCGTAATCGCAAGTTGCCGCTGCTCTTCAACCAGTCCATCCAGTTCCGTATTGATTTCACTCAGGAGCGGTGAGATCTCATCCCGGATAAGACGTATATCTGTACGCCAGCCGCCTTCTTTACCCAGCTTCGTCAAGCCTTCAAAAGCCTGCAAAAATTTCTCCTTGAGGTCGATGAAACGTGCCAGCCCGTCCTCCTGCTCAAAGGTCAGTTCATTTTCATAGGACGCCAGCGCCTTGATTTTAAGGTCGACAACGTCACCGTGGAGCTTCAATTCCTGAAGTGAACGGTCGCTACGATAGGCAATATAGGAACGAACCACGTTCATGACATTGGCCCAGGCATAACGCAGTTCATGGATCTCGTTGAACAATGCCCGTCGTTCAACAGTGGCTTCTTCATCAAATTCACTACCGAGCATTTCGCCGGTAATCTGCAGCATCTCCTGGCTGACGGGATTCAGGTTCTGCGTGGCATACTGCAGACCGGCCAGGTTGCTCATTTTGTCTTCCATCAGTGCAATCATGCGATCCCGATAGGCCACAAACCGTGCGACCGATGTGCCGAGATGCTCAACACGATTTGTCAGATCACTATCATCCTGACCGGATACCAGTCGGGACAGGTTGGACATAGCGGTATTGACCTGTTCCAGTGACTCTCCGTATTTCACCCGACTGGTGTCTTCCTCAGTCAGCAGGTAGACACCCAGCGAGGCCGAAGCCTGTGCCAGTGACCGTGAAAGTGCCTGGGAAGCCAGCATGGTGGGTTGTACCTCCTCCACCACACGGCTGAATTCATCCTCAATCTGGAACAGGCTACGCCAGGAAACAGTCGATACCGCCATGATTAACGCCAGCAACACACCAAACCCACCCCAGACCTTGCTGCGGATGGATAGCCGGGAAAGAAACTCTAATTTCACAATATTCGCCCTCTTGCTCCATGAGACAGGTGATGGTCATACCCTTGTCAGATAACCTGAATCGATACAGAGAGTAGTGGCGGATTGCGACGGATCTTGAGGCACGCGAGGATCGGGAAAACCATGCTTACATGAGGGTTTCCCAGGGGAAGCCTGTCGATTGACTGGCGATATGGACACGAGTGTCACACCCGTCGAGAGCACGCTCGACTCGCTGGCGCGCCAGGTCCGGGTGGTTGTTTTTTTCACTAAGATGCGCCGCCACCAGTAATTTCAGACGATGCAGGTCAATTCTGCCGAGCAGATCCGCAGCCTGTCCGTTACTCAAATGGCCAAAATTACCCCCGACACGCGCCTTGAGGCCTGGCGGGTAAGGGCCTTCTGCCAACATGTCAGGGTCATGATTGAACTCCAGAATCAGCGCATCCACGCCTTCCAGTGCCTCAACCATATGCCGGGTAATACTGCCCACGTCGGTTAACAGGCCCAGCCGCTGCTGACTGTCGGAGAAAACAAACTGACAGGGTTCACGAGCGTCGTGGGGGACGGGAAATGGCTCAACCTCAATGTCGCCAATTCGAAAAGACTGGTGACTACTGAAAAAATTCAGCTCGGCCACTTCGCCACCCTGGTGCATGGCTTCGGTACCCGGCGTCATCCACACCGGCGTACCGTAACGTCGTGAGTAGCGGGCAACACCGGAGATATGATCACTGTGCTCGTGTGTCACCAGAATGGCATCGATGCTGTCCGGGGCAATCCCGAAAAGCTCCAGACGCTTTTCAGTTTCCTTGCAGGAGAAGCCACAGTCGATCATCAGGCGTGTCGATCCGACCTCAACCAACGTAGCATTACCATGACTGCCGCTGCCCAGCGAAGCAAACCGCATGCAGCTTATCTCAGTTCATCATAGAGCAGTGTCAATATGCGCACCGGTGTCACCGAGTCTTCGACTTCACCCTTCTCGTTCAGCACCATCACCCGGGTATCTGCCCCGTCATCGACCAGCTTGATCTGATAAGTGGCCACCTTGTCGGTACCTTCATCACTCGACCAGAACGCCAGTTTGGACAGGAAGCTCTTCTTCTGCCTTTTCAGGGGATCGTTATAGCGAACATAGTAAATACCCGTCGAGCGGTCGCGATCCTCTACTGCAAAGTCAATACGATCCAGCGTGATACCCACACTGCGCCAGGCCCGTGAGTAGCTATCGTGGATCACCAGTACTGGCTGCCCGTCGCCCTGCTTGGTCAGTTCCGCCTTGTCCGGTGCTGGCGCCTGAGACGCGACCAACTGCTCGGCACGCTGCGGTGTCACGCCAAGGTAAATCATCATTTTCTTCAGCATCTCCGATTCCAGCCCGGGATCACTGGGGCGTGGCTCCCAGATCGTGGTCTGGATTTCATCGGTTCGGCCTTCCAGTTTTTCCTGCAGGCCTTTATGCGTAATATAAATCTCGGTGGTGCCTGGCTTCTCACCGGTTTCCAGCCGCATGCGGTAACGATCACGCAACGACGAGGAATAGGCACTCTCGAAAACACGGCTGATGGTGTTGCGGATAATATCGCCAGGCGCGTCCACCCGACTGTCCACCCATTCGGTTTCCAGTACGCCAAGCGTCGGGTTTTCACGGCGAACCAGGAACCCGGCGTCCAGCCAGAACTCTCTCGCCCTGCTCCAGACAGCAGCCGGATCACCTTTCACGACCAGCCATGCACGACCGTTGTCGCGCACAATGCGCATATCCTTGAGTGTCGGCATAACACCCAGGCTGGCATTGCTGCTGCGTGTCTGGGCCGTACTGTTGTAGCCTGACAAGGTTGCTGAGCCATCACGTACGACCAGCGCATCATTGACCGGGGTTGTGGTGAGATCCGGTGGCACCTCCAACGGCGCTGTTGTTTCAGTCTTGCGGTACTCCTCACTGCGATCCGGAAACATCCGCTTCAGCGTACCGCACCCGGACAGGAAGGACAGCACCAGGAGGGGCAGCAGGATACGCAGGGCGATTGATTTTTCTGACATAGATAAAAGTCCGCTTGAATTCAGTTCAGATGATTGGTTCGGTTCAGGCACTGGAAGCTTTGAGCACACCGGCCTGGCGTAATGCATCACGAACCGGTTGGTAACATTCGGGAGACAGCGGTGTCATCGGCAGACGCAACCCCGGAGGGATCATTCCCATCTCGTGTAACGCCCATTTTACCGGAATCGGGCTGGGTTCGATAAACAGGTCATGATGCAGGGCACGCAGTGTACTGTCGATCTTTTCCGCCGTTTCACGATCACCTGCCAGTGCCGCCTTACACAGCTCATGCATAGCTTTGGGTGCGACATTGGCCGTCACGGAAATATCCCCTTTGGCCCCCATCAGGATCAATTCCATGGCAGTGGCATCGTCACCGCTGTAGAGGTCCAGGCTGTCACCACAGCGCTCCAGGATTTCCCTGCCACGCTGGAGGTCACCCGTCGCCTCCTTGATACCAACAATGTTGGCGATCGGCGCCAACCGCTCGACCGTCTCCGGCAACAGGTCACACACCGTTCGTCCCGGCACGTTATACAGGATCTGGGGAATCGGCACTGACCGGGCAATGGTCCGGTAGTGCTGATACAACCCTTCCTGGGTAGGCTTGTTGTAATACGGTACAACCAGCAGGCAGGCATCGGCACCGGCCTCCATACCACAGCGGGTCAGATCAATGGCTTCCTGGGTGGAATTCGCCCCCGTGCCGGCGATAACCGGTACACGCCCGGCCACCAGGGTGACAATACGGCGCAGCAAGGCACAATGTTCCTTTTCGTTGAGAGTCGCGGACTCGCCCGTGGTTCCTACCGCGACAATAGCATCGGTGCCCGCAGCAACGTGGAACTCGACAAGAACTTCGAGGCTCTCCTCATCGATTGCACCATCCTCACGCATCGGCGTGACCAGTGCCACCATACTGCCGTGAAACATCGAAACCTCCACCAGGAAAAACCAGATGCATGTTACGTTTCCGACCCGCTGCTGACAAGCCGGTTCCCGGAAGCACCCGCGCTGCCTGATTAGTCCATTTAATACCGGATTCAGCAACCCTTGGTTTCCATATCGCGCCGGACAACGATAATGAGCCTACCTTACCAGACTGGCAAAGCATCATGAGCGATCAGCCCGATAGTATCCGTGAAATCCGCATTAACCCCGTCGTACCCAGCGAATCCGTGCTGGTATCCACCGCCCGTGGCATGCGTCCGCGCAAGGATGAGGCGCCGGCCCCGCGCGATACCCGCAAGCACGTCGACCGCTGCCCGTTCTGCCGTGGCAATGAGGAAATGACCCCGCCCACCGTCACTGCCTCGCCGGAAACCGGTGACTGGCAGGTGCGCGTGGTGGAAAACCTCTACCCGGTGCTGGGTGATGAGAGCAATTCCGGTAATCTGGTTTTCGGCCTGCAACAGGCCATTGACGGCTATGGTCGCCACGAGGTGATTATCGACCACCCGGAGCACGGTATTGCCATCCACGAAATGTCCGAGGATCACCTGTTTCGCCTGATCGGTGTCTACAAGGATCGCATCCGCACTCTTTATAAAGCTGATACGCGCATACAGTATGTGCTGATCTTCAAGAACTTCGGCCCGGCAGCCGGCGCCAGTATTGCGCACACTCACAGCCAGGTCATCGCCATGCCGGTGGTCCCGGAGAATGTGTATAACGAAGTTGTTCACAGCCGTGAGTATTTTGAAAAGAGCCGCCAGTGCATTTTTTGCTCACTGATCGATGAGGCGCTGACATTTGAAGCCCGAATCTATGACCGGGAGTCTGGTTCGGTACGGCGTAAAATCGATGTCGGACAGTATGTGATCGAACGCGGCGAACACTTTGTCGCCATCAAACCCTTTGCCAGCCGTTACGAATGGGAAGTGCATATCCTGCCGTTACAGCACGCCAGCGATTTCACCGAAATCAATGATGCACAGCGCGAAGACCTGGCCCGCGTATTGAAGCGGGCCACCGCACGGCTGGACGCGGTGATCGGTGGCGCACAGTACAACTTCTTCCTGCACTCGCTGCCGCACAACAATGATTTTTCCAACTGCCACGACAGTTACCACTGGCATATGGAAATCTGTCCGCGCACCAGCATCCCGACCGGCTTTGAATTGGGCTCGGGGCTGTTTGTCAGCACCATCAGCCCGGAAGAGGCGGCCGAACAGCTACGTGCCGTTGTACTGGATTAGTGGTAGGCTGCGCGCATGAATAACCAGTTGGTCATAGCGGCGCTGGGCGAGGATCGACCGGGGCTGGTCGATCGTTTGTCTGGCTGGGTCACAGACAGTGGTTGCAATATTGCCGACAGCCGGATGACCGTGCTGGGTGGTGAATTTGCCGTATTGTTGCTGGTGACCGGCAACTGGAACAACCTGGCCAAGCTGGAAAACCAGTGCGACTCGATGCAGGAACAGCTCGGTATGACACTGCATATCAAGCGCACCGAGCCGAGATCTGCCACAGGTGATTTTTTACCCTATGGCGTGGATGTGGTATCCCTCGATCATCCCGGCATCGTCCATAATCTCGCCAATTTCTTTTCCCAACGCAATATCAACATCCAGGATCTGTCCACATCGACCTATGCGGCAGCGCATACCGGCACACAGATGTTTGCCGTACACATGGCGCTGGACGTGCCGGCCAGCATCCATATCGCCACCCTGCGCGAAGAGTTTCTGGACTTTTGTGACCGCCTGAATCTGGATGCCGTCATTGAGCCTGTAAAAGGGTAGGCAAGGAACTACACCCGCCATGTCCCAGGTTGATTCTGCCGCCAAACGCCTTTTTATTCTCGATACCAACGTGCTGATGCACGACCCCACGGCCCTGTTCCGGTTCAAGGAACACGACGTCTTTCTGCCCATGGTGGTGCTGGAAGAAATGGATGCCGGCAA
>CAZVBD010000057.1:12597-14798 GCA_964625255.1 uncultured Thiohalobacter sp.
CTGCAAAACGAGCACCCTGATATTACCGTGACGCTGGTGTCGAAAGACATCAATCTGCGCATCAAGGCTGCCGTGCTGGGTATCCATGCCGAAGACTATTTCAACGACCAGGTACTGGAAGACGTCAACCTGCTATACCCCGGTATCACCGAGCTGCCGGAAGATTTCTGGCAGGCGCACAGCGATACCCTGGAATCCTGGCAAAAAGACGGCCGCAACTACTACCGCGTACACGGCCCGCTGGTGGAATCCTGGAACATCAATGAATGCGTTTATATACCCGGCGACCAGGGTTTTGAAGCACTGGTACGGGAAGTCGGCGGTGGCACTGCCATACTGGAAACGGCCATCGACCACCGGGGATCACGGCATACGGTATGGGGCATTAACGCACGCAACCGCGAGCAAAACTTTGCCCTGAACCTGCTCATGGACCCGGAAGTGGATTTCGTCAGTCTGGTCGGCACGGCCGGCACCGGCAAAACACTACTGGCACTGGCCGCCGGTCTGACGCAAACCCTGGAAGAAAACCGCTACAAGGAAATTATCATGACCCGCGTCACGGTACCGGTCGGTGAGGACATCGGCTTCCTGCCCGGTACCGAAGAAGAGAAAATGACGCCGTGGATGGGGGCGCTGATGGACAACCTGGAAGTACTGACACGCTCTGACGTTGGCGGTGACTGGGGACGTGCCGCCACCAATGACCTGCTCAGTAACCGCATCAAAATCCGCTCCATGAACTTCATGCGCGGCCGGACCTTTCTGAACAAGTACCTGATTCTCGATGAAGCACAGAACCTGACACCCAAACAAATGAAGACACTGGTGACACGCGCCGGACCGGGCACCAAGGTCATCTGCCTCGGCAACGTCGCGCAAATCGACACGCCCTATATCACCGAGACCAGCTCCGGCCTCACCTACGTGGTGGATCGCTTCAAGGACTGGGCACACAGCGGACACATCATTCTTACCCGGGGGGAACGTTCCAGACTGGCCGATTACGCATCAGAAGCCCTGTAATCAATGGGATAAAACAATGGGGTCAGAGGCACATTAATCCGTAGCAACAGCTGCTTCCGGCAAGGGCTTTTTCGGCCAGGCCTTGAGTACCGCCTGCACCAGTGTAGCCAGTGGAATGGCGAAAAACACGCCCCAGAACCCCCATAACCCGCCAAACACCACGACTGCAATAATGATGGCGACCGGGTGTAAGTTGACCACCTCCGAAAACAACAGTGGCACCAGCACATTACCATCCAGTGCCTGGATCACACCATAGGCCAGCAGGATATACCAGGAATCACTGCTCCAGCCCCACTGGAAGAACGCAATGGCGGCAATCGGCAGCGTCACAGCTGCTGCACCGATGTAAGGGATGATGACCGAAAGCCCTACCAGGGTGGATAACAGTACGGCGTATTGCAGGCCCATGATGGTAAACGTGGCATAAGACACGCCGCCGACGATAAGAATTTCCCACGCCTTGCCGCGCACATAATTGGCAATCTGCACATTGACATCACGCCACACACGCGTGGTCAGTGCCCGTTCTTTCGGCAGGTAGCCCTGCAGCCAGTCGATAATGCGTTGCTTGTCCTTGAGGAAGAAGAACACCAGCAAGGGCACCAGGATCAGGTAGACCATCAGCAGCATAATGTCGATAACCGAGGCCATTGAGACCGACACCACGCGCTGCCCCAGGCTGCCCAGTTCAGCACGAATGGCATTCATCAGATCAGCAACCTGTGCCTCACTGACAAGACCCGGGTACCGCTCGGGCATATGCATAATAGCGCCCTGGACCTTGCCGATAATGTTGGGCAATTGCTGGAATAACTGTGTTGCCTGATAGGACAGTTTCGGCAGCAGCCCGAGCAACGCAAAAACCAGCACGATAATAAAGACAAGAAACACAATCACGACAGCCAGCAAGCGTGGTGCGCGCAGTCGTTGCAATGCCGTTACTACACCTTCCAGCAGATAGGCCAGCACCAGTGCCGTCAGCACGGGCGCCAACATCTTGCCCATGGTGATAACCACCACGAAACCCAGCAACAACACCAGCGCCAGAATGACAACCTGGGGATCTGAAAAATGCCGCTGGAACCACTGGCGAACGACCTCCATGCGGTCAGTCCGTACCCTGCTTGAGTGCTTCGTATTCTTTCTGGAAGACCCGCTCCAGTTCAGCGATG
>CAZVBD010000058.1:0-14731 GCA_964625255.1 uncultured Thiohalobacter sp.
CTGTATCCAGAGTGCTGCCATCGAGGGACGCCGGCCGATGGTGATTATCAGGTCCGGCCACGGTGCTTCAAGTGTATCCGAGCGTTCCATGTCAAGGTGATAGAGCGAAGCCTTGAAGTTGGGTTTACCCAGCACATATTGAGGTCTGGGCAGCATGCGCCTGGTTTCGTATGGCAGTCCCAGTGCTTCAGCGATGATTTCAACCTGTGCGTTATCCCCTGGTTTGTCACCAATCACCAGCCAGATACGCGGTGTCTGTATTGAATTCGTGTTTCCCATCGTTAACGGAAAGCCCCGCGCCGGTACAGATCCCAGAACATGCCCCAGATAAAAATCAGTGGCCAGCGACGCACTCTGTCAGGGATTTCCACGCTGACGCCGGAATGACGTTCGAGTTTCCAGGCAATGTAGTCAAGTCCACCATCAAAGGTAAACAGGGCTTTCAGCAGGCGGGCAACGGATAGCAACTTGCCCTGCAGGCTGCGAAGCTTCCAGGCAAGTTTTGCGACAAACCGTTTCGGTGCCGGGTGGCTTGTCCGGTAGCGCAGGTCGGTGGCTGAAGGTTCCAGCCGGAAATCAGGCGCCAGCGTAGTAGCCGCGTAGCCAGTGACCGTTTCGTAGTAATTCAGGTTGGCGGCAATCAGTTCACCGGCACGGTTTGCGGATTCGGGACGCAGTTCAGTGCGGTAACTGAGCGTCAGGCCATCACGCCACAATGACACCATATCGCCTTCCGGTGGTAGTGCAGGCAGCGCACGCTGCAGGAAGGTGGTGACTGCCTGCAGCAGGCAGTGGCTGATTTGTTGTCGGCTGTCGGTGTCGCGGTGCCAGGCAATCGCGACCGGCTGACAGAAGCGCCCCCACAGGTAGGAATGAAACCAGCGACGTGAAGTACCGCGTTGCAGGTCAGTGAGGGTCAGTACGGCGTACTTGCAGCGAACGGTCTGCGCTTCGTGTGCAACTTCGGTATAGAAGACGTTGGGGGGCAATAACCCGTTCCACATGGTCCGTGCCAGCGAGCTGTTGGCTTCGCGGTAGCGATCAACAATCAGGTAAAGATCGACCAGGCCGTCGTAGGGATCACCGCTGCGCAGGCAGGAACCGTAGAACAGGACGGCGACAACGTTTTCGCCGTAACGCGCTCGCAAGGCGTTGACCAGTGATTGCAACGCAGGGTGTTGCGGGACGGGCGTGAGGTCGGCGATGTGCTGGCCCGGCTTGTCGATATCGGTGCCCATCGTCATGAGTCAATTTTCAGAAATTCAATTGTGCCACCCTGGCTGATCCGGATCGGCCCGTGTTCGCGACTTGCCTGGTAGAGTTCTCCGTCGATGGTAAACGTTGTGTCCATATCCAGTTCGAGTTGTCGGATGTTATGGCTGAAGTAGCCATTTTCCGGCGTGGCGCCGGCGCCAGGTTTTCCTCGCAGCAGGCCTGGCAGTTTTCTCAACAGGCCTTGTGCGGGTTTTTCTATCCAGGTGCTGTGCAGCGGTTGCTGTTCATGCCCCCACCAGGGGCGCATACCCAGGAACAGGCGCTCCAGACTGGTGATCAGCAGTATAGCAACTTGCTTTTGGCTCGCATCGTCCTGTCCATCAAGCCGTAGTGTCACGTCAACGGGTGCGGTGAACTGCGGGTCTCCACACAATATACCCCATACGGCCCGTAGCAATGTAACACCGGGGCCGATTTCATCGGTAAGCCCAATACGGTGGACCTGGCTTGTACAGTGTTCGATACCATTAATGATGATAGAACCCGCACCAAAGAACATTCCGTAAAGTGCATCCTGCCCGATAGCACCGTCGATGCGCAGTATGGGGCGGGAGAGCCGCTCCACGGCACACGTCTCGCCTGCTGACCAACGGCAGAGCTTTTCCACGGCCTGTTTCAGGTTGCCTCGCATACCGGCATCTGCTGCATTCATGTTGGTGGTACCACCCGGTAACAACACAACATCAGGTTGTTTTGCGAAGGGCGAGTGGTTGAGTAGGGCACCAAAAATTTGGGCAGTGGTGCCGTCGCCACCGTTGATCGCAACAACATCAACGCCCTGTTCGGCAAATTCCTGCAAGGCAGTCTGGACCGCGTCGATGGATGGCGTGATGTGATGACGAACATCACCGTGGGCTGCAATTGCCGCCTCTACATCAGCCAGCGCGGCACGGTTGCGACGGCTGTACGGGTTGGTGATCAGGCCGATATGCGGGTGGTCGATGGAGATGTCAGTGCAATTCAAGGGTGTTTGTCGGTGTGGATGGGGTACTATTCCCTAACCGGCATCCTAACCCAGTAGACGCCGGATAAGTACCTTTAAGGAAATCATTTTCTGAAAAAAGTACAGAAAGCGCCTCTGGATCAAGTTGTTTTTGCGAGGAAAAGCATGTTTCGAAGCACAAGATCGTCGCACTGTGTTTATGTCCTGCCTGATGAATGATACCCGTTCACCAACCGGTCTGCGTTTCGCGCATCTGTCCGACCCACATCTCACCACGCTTGAAGCGGTGCGCTGGCATCAGCTGCTGAGCAAGCGGATGCTGGGGTATCTGTCCTGGCGCCGTGGCCGACGGGCCGAGCATCGCCGTGAAGTGCTGGATGCCCTGGTGGATGATATGCGTGAGGCCCGACCGCAGCACGTTGTTATAACCGGCGACCTTACCCATATCGGTTTGCCGGACGAATTCCGCCAGGCACGGCATTGGCTGGAGCGGCTCGGTGAGAGCGGAGATGTCACCATCATCCCCGGTAATCACGATGCCTATGCGCGACACGTCTGGTCGGACACCTTTGCTTTATGGGAACCATGGATGCGCTCGGATAGCGTAACGGAGCATACGCCGATAACAGGTGGGGACGCGTTGTTTCCCAGTCTGCGTATCCGCCACGGTGTCGCGTTGATTGGTTTGTCGAGTGCGGTGGCGACAGCGCCATTCCTCGCAACCGGTGAACTGGGTGCGGCACAGTTAAAGCGGTTGGCGGCTGTATTGCGAGATACCGGGGCGCAGGGATTATTCCGTGTTGTGATGCTGCACCATCCCCCGGGTGAGGGAACGGAAAAGTGGCGCAAGCGTCTGACTGATACGGCGGCACTGGGCAAGGTGCTGGCCACGTGTGGTGCGGAACTGATCCTGCACGGGCACAGTCACCGCGCCCTTCACAGCAGCATTCAACACGAAGCAGGCGATATTCCGGTGTTCGGTATTCCCTCAGCGTCTGCTGTCGGGCGTAAACCGGGGCGTGCGGCACAGTATTACCTCTATGACGTGCGGCCAGAGGGTGCGCAGTGGCGCATTGATGTCCGTGTGCGGGCGTACCAGCGTGACCGTCATTGTTTTACACTGGAGCATGAACATCACTTGTCAGCACCGAGAATAGCTTCGACAAAATGCTGATCTTCGACCGTGTCGACATCGATAGCCGCTTCAGGGAAAGGTAATAGTACCGGTTTGATGGTTACGTCGAGCTTTCTCGAAAGGCGTTCGGCTGCTGTATCCATCTTCAGCATGCCCAGGCTGTAACGCAACACCGAACCGAGTCCAAGTTGACGCACGATATAGAGCGGGTTCTTGCGCTGTTTTTCCACACTGCGCCAGGCATTGGCTACGCGGTGTGATTGTGGCGTCAGGAACGCAAACAGGTTACAGCCGCAGTAGCCATTGTCACTGAAACGCATAACGGTTTTGCGCGCACCGGGAAATTTTTCATGGATGGCATCAATCGTGGTAACACCTGCAACCACATCGGCACCGCTTGCGCTGGCACGCTCGAGAAAGTCATCAATAATATCCGGGCGCAGCAGGGGGTGATCTGCCGTGGTGATCAGCACGGGTTGCCCCTCCGGTAATTGCTTCAAAACCTGGTAGGCACTGCTCGCCGGGCTATTGGCAGGTTCTGTCCAGCGCACTGCGCCACTGCCGATCAATTCCTGCAGCATGGTGGAGCTTTCGAGGCAGGTTTTTGCTGGTCCGGATAGCACGATATCATTAACCCGGCGACTCCGGGCCAGCGCCTCAATGACGCGACTGATCATCGGGCGCTGGTTGATCTCCACCAGCGCTTTGGTACAGACACCGGCATGCCGTAACAGCGGGTCATCGCGATTGCGGTCGGCAGCAAGGATGATTGCGGTAAACGAGGTGTCAGGCATAACGACGTTAATCAGAGATTCCTTTGTCTGTGTGGCTCCCCAGTTGCTTTTCGTACAGACGGTAGCGCTTGTATTCGACGCCACCAAGTTTTTCGATGATGTTGCGCATACCCTGGTTGCTCTCGAGTATCCATGACATTTCTACATCCTCAATACTGCGGCGCCTGAAGGGTTGCTTCAAGGCATCCGTGACTGCGAAGGCGAGTGCCGGTCCCAGCCGGGTGTGCTGGTATTTCTTCAGAACACCCATCAACGGTATACGCGCACGGGTAGGGTAACGCACCTTGATGCGCCACAGCAGCTTTAACCAGCCGAAGGGCAGCAATCTGCCATTCAGATCCTTGATGGCCTGGTTGATGTCGGGCAAGCCGATAATCATGGCCGCCGGTTCGCCGTCAACTTCGGCAATCTGTACAAAGTCATCGTCCAGTAACAGCGTCATTGCCTTGCCAACTTCCCTGAATTCAGCTTCTGTGAAAGGGACGAACCCCCAGTTCTCCGACCAGGCATCATTAAAAATGTGGCGCAGTATGGTCAGTTCACTGTCGAGCGCCTTGCGGTTAAGGTGGCGCATGTGTATCCGCCCGGATAACCGGGTCAGCAGACGTTTTACGGTAGGTGAAAACTCGTAGGACGGTGGTTGGTGATACGCCAGCAAATCCTGTGCAGTATTGAAGCCATTGGCTTCGATATGTGCGCCATAATAGGGCGGGTTGTGTCCCATCATGATGCGTGGTGGTGTATCAAACCCGTCAATCAATAGCCCCGCCTCTTCATTGATGGACAGAGTGAACGGTCCGGTAACTTGCCTCATACCTTCACCGGCGAGCCACGTTTCGGCGGCCTGGAATAAGGCAGAAAAAATTGCCGGGTCGTTTTCAGCTTCCAGGCTACCAAAGTGGCCGGTCTGGTTGGCATAACGTTCGAGATGTAATGGATCGATTTGTGCGCTGATACGCCCGACCGGTTTACCCTTGCGGTAGGCAACCCAGGCCTGCCAGCGTGCGCGTTCGAAAAATGGGTTTTTACTGCTATAGCGCTGTTTTTGTTCGATCAGTAATGGCGCAACCCAGTTCGGGTCATTGCGATAGATGGACCAGGGAAGGCGAATGAAATCCTTTAGCCGGGCTTTGTTGTCAACACGGCGGACATCGAGGGCATCCTTGTCGGCTGGCATGGCGTTTCGCTGGTTGCTGTTCGGGGCGGTGATCATACCGGGCTGATGGGTAAGGGGCTACAGTCGTATGGAAGTGTGTAGTACATCACGTTTTCTTTATGTTCTGGTATTTATAATTCGGGGGCGCAGAACTGGGGCGTAATGTGGCTCGAATTTTGCTAGAATTTAACGCGGAATTTGTTGGGCAAGTGTAACCCATGGGTTTGCAGGGTTTCACGGGAGTTGTTGTATTATTTCTGTCTCAGATTGGCGACATTTCTGAGGTATGTCCAACAAGTACCGAAAAAACGTTGAAAAAGTATTGTGTTTTCTTCCTATTGTAGGAATAATCCACAATCGGCTGGCTGGACGTTAGAGCGCAGACATCGCTGTTGTGAAAAAGCAACTGTGTTACGCGGAATTTAGATACAGTATCGCATTGTTGTTGGCGTACTGTGACCGTAGCGCTTCCTGGCTGGCAATGACTGAAACTTTTTTGGGGCGTTCCTGTCTCTTGATCGGAACCGAACACAATCCTCAAAGGGAAAAGACTTTTGGGCGCAGAATCGACACCAACCTTACATAATTTGCCGTTCCGTGCCGCTGATTTCGCAACTCTGCCTGATGCACTCGACTATGCAGCGAAAGGCGATACAGGGGCAAACTTCTACACAGGTCGTGGGAAGCTCTATGCGACATTGCCATACGCCGAGTTGCGTAAGGCATCCCGTGTGCTGGCGCGTAAACTTCTTGGCATGGGTCTGCAGAAGGGCGACCGTGTTGCACTGGTTGCAGAAACCAATCCTGATTTCCTGAGGTTTTTCTTTGCCTGTCAGTATGCCGGGCTGGTTCCCGTCTCATTGCCTGCATCGGTGAACCTCGGCGGTCATACCGTTTACGTCACACAGTTGCGCGGGCTGCTCGAAAGCAGCATGGCGTCTGTTGCCATGGCACCGGAAGGTTATGCTTCATTCCTTGAAGAGGCCGGTGAAGGTCTGGGACTGAAGCTGATCGGTTCACCCGGGGTATTTGATGCGCTGCCGGAAGTCGATGTTGAATTCCAGCCTGTTCAGCCTGGCGATATTTCCTACATCCAGTACACATCGGGCAGTACGCGTTTCCCGCGTGGTGTTGTGATCGAGCAGGGTGCTGTCATGAGCAACCTGGCGGGTATCATTCGCCACGGTGTTCGTATTGGTCCCGGTGATCGGTGTTTCTCCTGGCTTCCCTTCTATCATGACATGGGGCTGGTTGGTCTGGTGCTGGTACCGGTTGCATCACAGATTTCTGTCGATTACCTCGATACTCGCGAGTTCGCCATGCGTCCCCGCCAGTGGCTGAACCTGATGACGCAAACGAAAGCGACCATCTCCTTCGGTCCTCCCTTCGGTTACGAGCTGTGTACCCGACGCTTGCGTCCCGGCGAGGCGACAAAATATGATCTCAGCAACTGGCGTGTAGCCGGTGTCGGTGCGGAAATGATCCGTTCCGAAACCCTGACACGTTTTGCCAGAGCGCTGGCTCCTGCAGGCTTTGATGAAAAAGCGTTCCTCGCTTGTTACGGCATGGCTGAGTGTTCGCTGGCCATCAGTTTTGCCCCGTTGTTTGAAGGGCATTCAACTGACTGCGTCGATGGCGATCATCATTCCGATCACCAGGAAGCCTTGCCAATCCATCTTTCCGAGAATCCCGGTCGTGCCCGTTGTTTCGTTGATTGCGGACAGCCATTGCCCGATTACGAAGTCGAGATTCGTGATGAAACAGGCAAGGTGCTGACGGATCGCCTGAGTGGTTCCATCTATGTGCGCGGTCCGAGTGTGATGTCCGGGTATTTCAACGCGCCGGAAGAAACGGCTGCCTGTCTTTCCGAAGACGGTTGGCTGAATACCGGTGATGTGGGCTATCGTGTCGATGGCAGCCTGATCATTACAGGCCGCAAAAAAGATTTGATCATCATTAATGGTCGTAACATCTGGCCACAGGATCTGGAGTATCTTGCAGAGCATCAGCAGGAAGTCCGTCTTGGTGATGCGCTGGCGTTTTCAGTGCCCGGCGTTGATAACGATGAGATCTGTGTGCTGGTTGTGCAATGCCGTGAATCTGATCCAGTCAAACGGGCGGATCTGAGTGATCGCCTGAATCGACTGGTCCATATTGAACTGGGTATTGACGTCTTTGTTGAACTGGTGCCGCTGCATACGCTGCCACGTACCTCGTCCGGCAAGCTGTCTCGTTCCCAGGCGCGTCAGAATTTCATCGAGTCTCACGACATCAGTAATCTGGCGGCGGGTGGATCTGGTGAGCTGGAGTTAAAACAGGGTTCAGTCTGATCAATACGTCATTCCGGCGCAGGCCGGAATCTATGAGGCCCGGTGCAATGGATACCGGCCTGCGCCGGCATGACGGTAGTAGAAATAATTGGGGTCTCCCAGGAAAAATAACCGGCTTCGGCCGGTTATTTCGTTTCAGGGCCAAAATTCTCATCAGGGCAGAGTGCTGATGTCGAAACAGATTGCTATGACGGGTGCCAGCGGTTTCATTGGCCAGAGTATTTGCAGGCACTTGCACGCACAAGGCTGGCGCGTGCGTCTTCTGATGCGCTCTCCAGGGCGTGCGTCGTTGTTCGGCGACATTGATGCTGAAATTGTTCATGGAGACCTTCATGACGAAAACGCTTTGGCGACGCTTGTGGACGGCGCCTATGCGGTTATTCACTGTGCCGGTGTTGTGCGCGGCGCCAGTCAGCAGGATTTTGATGCAGTAAATGTGGACGGACTTGCCAGATTGTTGGAAGCCATGCAGCGTGTTGCAGTTTCACCGCGCCTTTTTGCCCTGTCATCACTCGCGGCACGTGAACCGGGATTATCGTTTTATGCCGCCAGCAAGCGCCGTGGAGAACAGTTGCTTGAACAGCAGGCAGGCAGTCTGAACTGGCTTGCGTTGCGTCCACCTGCCGTCTACGGTCCAGGTGACCGCGAAATGCTGCCGCTGTTTCGGGCGATGGCAAAAGGGTTTGCACCGGTGCCCGGCAAACGGACATCACGTTTTTCGATGGTCTATGTTGACGATATTGCAACATCGGTTGCTGACTGGCTGAACAAGGACGATGCGACACCAGGAATATTTGCCTTACATGACGGTCGCCCGGGTGGCTATGACTGGCATGAGGTTTGTCAGATTGTGTCAGGGATTTGTCATCGCTCCGTTCGTCCGCTTGAAATGCCTGCCCTGCTGCTGGATATCCCGGCCTTCCTCAATGCTCGCCTGTCACGTTGGCTGGGTTATGCACCTATGCTGACACCGGAAAAATTGCGCGAACTGCGCCACCCGGACTGGGTGTGCGACAACACGAAGATTACTGAGATGCTTGGCTGGCAGCCTCGGGTGCAGCTCAGGGAAGGGTTGCTGCAAACACCTGGCTGGCATTCGGTCAATCGTTAACGGGTGGCAGCGTCTTGCCCGGGTTGAGTATGCCCTTCGGATCGAACTGTCGTTTAATGGCGCGCATGAGTTGAAGGCTGTCAGCACCGATCTCCCGTGCCACCCAGTCGCGTTTGACCAGGCCAATACCGTGTTCACCGGACAGTGTGCCATCCAGTTCGAGTACCGTGCTGAACACGTCCTCGAGACAAGCCTCCGCATTTTTCTGCTGACCGTCGTCATCCGGGTCATAGAGCAGGTTGACGTGCAGGTTGCCATTGCCGGCATGTCCAAAGTTAACGATATGAATGCCGTGTTTTTTCGACAATGCAGACAATGCATCGACAAGTGTCGGGATACGTGAAACCGGGACGACCACATCTTCATTGATCTTCTTTGGTGCGACACGCCGCAGGGCAGGGGATAATGCCTTGCGCACATCCCAGAGCGCACTGACTTCTACCGCGTTGCCCGCCTGTTGTATGACCAGGCAGCCTGGTGTATTTGCCTTGTCAGAGACTTGTGTAGCGAGTTCATCAATCTGTGAGGCAAGGCCATCAACTTCAATGATCAATAACGCACCGGTATCCGCAGCCAGCGTCCCGGCCAGTTCGGTACGCACCATATCGATCGCATTACCATCCATAAATTCCAGTGCACAGGGCGTGACCGGGCTGGCCATGATATTTGCCACAGCTTTGGCAGCACACTGCATATCACGGTATTCAGCGCGCAGGGTCCGCTTCGCAGGTTGTAGCGGGGTAAGCTTCAGGGTGGCTTCAGTGATGATCCCGAGTGTTCCTTCGGAACCGATTAACAGGCGTGTCAGGTCATAACCCACCACACCTTTTGTGGTGCGTACGCCAGTACGCAATGTGCGGCCATCGCCGGTCACGACGCGGAGTCCCAGGGTATTATCACGGGGTGTACCGTATTTGACGGCACGCGGCCCGGCGGAGTTATAGGCGAGGTTACCGCCCACGGTACAGACGGCAGCGCTGGTTGGGTCGGGTGGCCAGAAAAATCCTTGTTCGGCAGCGGACTCCTGTACCTGTTGATTGGTCATGCCGGGTTCAACCACCATGAATCGATTATCCCGGTCCAGCTCGATCAGCCGGTTCATACCCTGCAGTGAGATGACAACCGATTGTCGGTCCAGCGGTACGGTGGCGCCGGTGGTCCCGGTTCCCTGGCCGCGAGGTATCAGCGGAGTCCCGTGCTCATAGCAGGCGCGCACAACGCCGACGACCTGTTCATGGGTGGTTGGTAGTGCAACCGCCATGGGCTGCCCCTGCAGCTTGCTGTTGTCGTAGCCATAGGCGTGACAGTCAGCCGGATCCGTCAACAGACGGTCGCCCAGTGATGCGCGTAATACTTCAATAATGTCCTGCGACATACGATCCTGCATCGTTGCCGGTTTGACCGGGCTAGTCGAGATATTCGAACAGTTTGACGATGCGTTGTACACCCTTGTTCTTGCGTGCTTCTTCGGTGACTGCATCGGCTTCGCTGCGAGTGACCAGCCCCATCAGATAAACAGTACCGTTTTCGGTGACCACCTTGACCCGGGTTGGATCAAAACCTTTCTGCTTGATGGCCAGCAATGATGATTTGACCTTGGTCGTAATCCACGAATCACTGGTACGTGACATTATGGAGCTGGGTGCTGCAATCTGCAGTTCGTTGTGTACACGTCGCACTTTCTCGGCCCGGCGTGCGATATCACCGGCACGTTGGTGCATGGCGCTGGTGGGTGCTTCACCGGATAGCAGCACAATGCCGTTGAAACTGGTTATATTGATATGGGCCTGTTTGCTGAGTTCCGGATCCTTGTTCAGCGCACTGCGAATGCGCAATTTGATGGACTGGTCTTCCACCACAGAACCGGTTGTGCGGCGGTCGTGAGCCACAGAGGCTGTCGTTGCCGCACCTCCGATGACCAACGGTACGCAGGCATTGAGTAACAGCGTTGTGGTTAATAGTGTACCCAGGGCCAGCCAGCGAGTTTTCATCATGTTATTCTCCTGTTTCTCGTGTCGGTCGGTTCAGTCAGGCGTCGAGCCGGAACGCATCTTTCAGCCAGTCTATCGCAAGATTGTCCAGTTCACCTTCGATGGATACGACATCGAAGCGAGCGACGTCGTTCCATGCGTGGTGGCAGTGCATATAATACTGCGCACAACGGATGATACGCACCTGTTTGCGTTTGACGACAGTTTCTGCGGCGCGCCCGTAACGGGTCTGCCGCCGATAGCGCACCTCGACGAATACCAGTGTGCCGTTATCCCGCATGACAAGGTCAATCTCGCCGCCCCGGCAATGGAAATTACGGGTTACCAGCGTCAGCCCCCGGCATTGAAGAAACTTACAGGCCAGGGTTTCTGCCTGGTCTCCCGTCGCTCTGTGATTCATGGCGTCCCTCCATGGACACGGGTTTATCATTGTGGATAAGCTGCGGTACGCCCCGGCGGAACTGCGCCCATTCCAGGGTACGGTGAAGGCGCTTCTGATCATCCAGTGTCAGAATACCGGTTGCCCCCGGGTAGTTGGAGAAACCAGGCATGTTCAGCGTGCCCAGCCAGGGCGTGATCTGCCAGGCGTCGTAGCCCAGCGCGAACAGCCGTTGAAAACGTTTGCTGCGTACCGGCCATATCCGGGCCAGCATCTGGCGTTTTTCAGCCCAGCGCCCACGCTTGTCCAGTACCCAGGGGATATCACAGAACATCAGGCCGTCCATATCACGATCCAGTCCGGGGTCTGAGGTCGCACTGAAGACGTGAGAGGTGCTGTACACCGGCAGATCACCGGCATGATGAAAGCGCAGTTGTGGTCGCAGTTGCCGTGCCTGCTGCGGGAACCCCAGGATGAATACAGCCTCAACGTCCTTGCGTCGGCGTGGCTCATAGTTGAGTTTTTCCCCGAGCAATCGCTGCAGTGCATTATGTCGCCGCTTGCTGTCGTCGAGGTTGAGTGTCTGCTCGATGGGTTTCTTGAAGTCTGCGGTTGCTGGCGGGTAGCGGCCGGTTTCAAGAACTTCGCCACCGAGATCACCAAAGGCACTGGCAAAGGCGGTGAAGACGCGTTCACCCCACGGACTGTCCGGGATCAGTGAAATCACGTATTGATGGCCCTCACTAAAAATACGTTGCGCTGCCTGTCGTGCTTCATCTTCAGGTGCCAGACCGAACTGGTAGAGCGGGAGTTCGCGGTCGGTTTCACCGCCAATCTGGTTCAACGCCATGACCGGTACCGGCAATAAACCGGACTGTGCCAGTTGACCAATAGCCTCTTTCAGCAGCGGGCCAATCACAAAGTCTGCACCATCTTCCACCGCCGTCTGGTAGACAGACCACAGCAGCATGGCATCGCCGCCGGTATCGTAAAAACGTAATGTGGTGTCGACAGGCTGCTCTTCGTACCAGGCCGCCAGCATGCCATCGCGCAATGCTGCGGCCGATTCACTGGCCCGGCCGGTGAACGGGAGCAACACGGCAATGTGTTTCGGGCGTGTGGTGAGCTGTTGAACCTGCCCGAGCAGGTCCGGCAACAAGGCATTTTCTGCCGCATGCCCAGGATAACGACTGCGCCAGTTAGCCAGCTGACGCATCCATTCCTGCCGGTCACCGTGTGACTGGCGGGTAATCTGCAAAAGCTCCATCCAGCCGCTTAACGGGTCGGGCGGCGGATTGACTCGCAGTTCCTCAAGCGCCCGGGTGGTGAGCGTGGAGAGCTGCTTCCAGATCTGGTACTGGTTTTCCAGTTTTTGCTGCGGGTCATCGACCAGCCCATCAAGCCAGATCAGCTGGCGTGCGGCTTCCAGGGCATTGCCACGCATGGCATAGGCCATGGCGCGCAGCTGGTAATAGCGGTAGCCGTGATCGGGGAGTAACTCCGGATTGCGGACCGGCTGCAATTTCTGCAGTGCTTCTTTACTGCGACCCTCGGCAAGATCCAGGCGTGCGCTGAGCAGAAGATGTTGAATGCGTAGCGGCTCACTCAGTGTCCGGGTGTCGATATTGGCCAGCACCGGTCTGAGCTGGTCCCATAATTTACCCTGCTCCAGCAATGCAGCCGCCTTGAAGCGCAGGGCAGGGCGCAGTTCAGGCCGGGCAGTGCGTGCGGCATTGAGATATTGCTGGGCGGCGGTAAGAAAGTCCCCCTGTTCAACATAGGACCTGACTTTGCTGTCGATGCCCTGATCCACTGGCGGTTTGACCGGTTGTACGGGTGAACTGCCGCAGCCGGCAAGCCACAGCAGCACCAGCGGAATAAGCACGTATAATCTGGACACGAACACGAAGGGCGTTACCTGTTTTGGTGAAAGCCCATTGTAAAGAGGTGGAAGCGGATGTGCATGTTCTTTTCTCGCCCCTGTTGTAACAGGCGGGTACGGTAATGATGGAACCGGATCAGATTGCCGGCAGTGGGACACTCTATGTGGTGGCAACACCGATTGGTCACCTTGGAGATATCAGTGCGCGCGCCATCGAAGTGCTTAAACAGGTGGACCGGATTGCGGCAGAGGACACCCGTCACAGCGGCAGGTTGATGCAGCACTTCGCCATTCAGACTCCCATGCTGGCACTCCACGAACACAATGAGCGGAATGCCGCACCGGGGTTGATCGAGCAGTTAAAGGCCGGCCAGTCGATTGCGCTGATTTCCGATGCAGGCACACCGCTGATCAGTGATCCCGGTTTTAACCTGGTGCGTTTGGCGCGTCAGTCCGGTGTGCGTGTTGTGCCCATCCCCGGCCCTAGTGCGTTGGTCTGTGCCTTGTCTGTTTCCGGCCTGGCGACGGATCGTTTCGTGTTCGAAGGATTTCTGTCCTCAAAGTCCACATCCCGTCATAACCGGCTCGAACAGTTGGCACGTGAGCCGCGTACCCTGGTGTTTTATGAATCCAGCCACCGGATAGTTGATTGTCTTACCGATATGGTCGTTGTGTTTGGTGCGTCGCGCCACGCGGTGCTGGCGCGTGAATTGACCAAACAATTCGAAACTATTCGTCAGGATGAACTTGGTGCGTTACAACAGTGGGTTGAAGCAGACAGTCACCAGCAGAAGGGTGAAATCGTGCTGCTGGTGGAAGGCTGGTCGCAGCCTGATGATGATTCACTCACTGCCGACGCTGAACGGATATTGCGGGTTCTCATGGAAGAACTGCCGGTCAGGACAGCCGCCAAGCTGGCCGCACGCCTTACGGGTCTGAACAAACGTGATTTATACGACCGGGGTGTTGCGCTCAAAAAATCTGTTTAAAGACGTATCTTCCAGTCTTATTCGCCTTGCGCATGCTGTAGCAAGGCCCATTGCACATGTTCCTGCACCAGTTCTGACGGATGACTATTGCGTGATTTCAGTGCTTCGATTACCGTCTCACTACCCGGACTGTTCCCCAGTGCAACGGCGATATTACGCAACCAGCTGATATGACCGATGCGGCGTATGGCGGTGCCTTCCGTATAACGCAGAAACTCCGCTTCATCCCATTGAAACAGGTCAATCAGCGTGCGGCTGTCGAGGCGGTGACGTGGTGTGAAATCGGTTTCCCCACTCGGTCGCGAGAAGCGGTTCCAGGGGCAGATCAGCTGGCAGTCATCGCAGCCGTAGATGCGGTTACCTATGTGCTTGCGCAGTTCCACGGGGATAGCGCCGTGCAGTTCGATTGTCAGGTAGGAAATGCAGCGCCGCGCATCCAGGCGATAGGGTGCAACAATCGCCTGCGTGGGGCAGATATCAATACACGCCCGGCAGTTGCCGCAATGGTTGTCTGCCGGGGTATCGATGGGCAGCGGAAGATCAGTAAATAATTCGCCAAGAAAAAACCAGGAACCCTCACGGCGATTGATCAGATTGGTGTGCTTGCCCATCCAGCCCAGCCCGGCCTTTTGTGCAATGGCTTTTTCCAGCACCGGGGCGCTGTCGGTAAAGGCGCGGAAGCCAAACTGCCCAACCTGTTCGGTAATATGGTCAGCAAGTTTCTGCAGGCGCTTGCGCAGGACTTT
>CAZVBD010000059.1:0-9081 GCA_964625255.1 uncultured Thiohalobacter sp.
GTGCGGCACTCGGACAACTGCTGGGCCTGCTCGGCGCGGCCGCTGTGCTCTGGGGTGGGCTTCAGGCGTTACGCCAGACGCGGCTTAAAATGTTGATCGCCTATTCGACCGTGATGCAACTGGGTTACCTGTTTCTGGCATTCCCACTGGCGACCAGTATCGCCTGGAAGGGGGCGCTTTATCTGGTGGTGTCCCATGCCCTGGCCAAGGCGGCCATGTTTATGGCAGCCGGTAATATTCTGCGTTTCGGTGGACATGATCGCATCGCGGATCTCGACCGGGTGGCGCAACGTCTGCCCCTGACGTTGACGGCGTTTGCCCTGGCAGGGGTCAGCAGTATGGGTCTGCCGCCCAGTGGCGGCTTCATCGCCAAATGGCTGCTGCTGGAGGAAGCAATGCGTTCCGGCCAGTGGTGGTGGGCGATCATCCTGATTCTGGGCGGGCTGCTGGCCGCCGCCTATGTCTTCAAAGTGATCGGCCATGCGTTTACCCAGGCAGAGGTAACGCATAAAGCCAGAGCAGTGCCTGCCAGCATGGAGTGGACCGCGCTGGCCCTGGCGCTGTCCACCATCTTGCTGGGTCTGTTTGCTCCCTGGCCCCTGACATTAATGGAGATTGGTTTACCTTTTGGCGGGGAGGGTGCCGGATGAACTGGGATTCCGGGTTGCTGCTGCTCGTTCTCGCCAGCTCCCTGGCGCCCGGGCTGGTAATTTTCTTTCTGCCCGAGGAGCGCGTTGCAACCCGTACTGCCCTGAACCTGGCCGGCGCGTTACTCAAGCTGGTGCTGGTCGGGGTGATGATCTGGGGTGTTTCTCACGGACACCATTACGAGATCCGTCTGCCCCTGTTACCCGGACTGGATATTGTATTACGCGCCGACGCTGAGTCGCTTCTGTTCGTCACACTGTCCGCCGTGCTCTGGCTGGTCACTACCGTTTATGCCATCGGCTACCTGGAGGACTCGCCCCATCGCAGCCGTTTTTTCGGGTTTTTCAGTCTGTGCGTGACCGCCACGGTCGGTGTGGCATTGGCCGGTAACCTGATTACCTTTCTGCTGTTTTATGAACTGCTGACCCTGGCCACCTATCCGCTGATCGTACACCGGGGAACCGAGGCGGCGCGCCAGGCCGGGCACACTTACCTCAGATATACCATCGCAGGCGGCGCCTTGTTGCTGGTTGGCACGGTGTGGCTTTACGGTCTGACCGGTTCGCTGGAATTTACCCACCGTGGATTCGTGGCGGAGCTGGTCGATACGCATCGTGTGACGCTTATTGTCATCTTTGTGTTGCTAATTGCAGGATTGGGTGTCAAAGCAGCACTGGTACCGCTGCACGGCTGGCTGCCGCAGGCGATGGTGGCGCCGGCACCTGTGAGCGCATTGTTGCATGCCGTAGCGGTGGTGAAAGCAGGTGCCTTTGGTATTGTGCGAGTGGTCAATGATATATACGGTGTCGAGGTCGCAGCAAACCTCGGTGTCACAGGCCCGCTTGCCATACTGGCAGCGGTGACCATCATCTACGGCTCGCTACGGGCGTTGTTCCAGGATGATTTGAAGCGCCGGCTGGCGTTCTCCACCGTCAGCCAGGTCTCCTATATTATTCTCGGTATCGCGATCTTCAGTCCGATCGCGACCGTCGGTGGCCTGGTTCATCTGGTACACCAGGGCGTAATGAAGATCACGCTGTTTCTCTGTGCCGGCAACCTTGCCGAGACTTTGGGGATTCACAAAATCAGTGAAATGGACGGGGTCGGGCGGCGCATGCCCTGGACCATGGCGGCGTTCACTATCGGTGCCCTCGGTATGATTGGCGTGCCGCCGCTGGCCGGTTTTATCAGCAAATGGTACCTGGGGCTGGGGGCGCTGGATGCCGGACAGGACTGGGTGATTTTTATCCTGGCCGGCAGCAGCTTGCTTAACGCGGGTTATTTTCTGCCTGTTCTGTACGCCGCCTGGTTCAAGTCGCCTCCCGATACCTGGCCCGCCGAGCGCTCTTACGGACAGCGTGAGACGGCCTGGGCGTTACTGGTTCCACCGGTGGTGACCGCCTTGTTGACAGTGATCGTGGGGCTGTTCGCATTGGCGCCGTTCAGCCCGCTGCAATGGGCGTATTTTATTACTACACAGGAATACGCGCCGTGAATACCACCCTGAGCCTGGTTCTACTCCTGTCGGTACCGGTGCTGCCGTTATTACTCGCGTTTCCCGCACTGCACTCACGCGTGCCCTGGCCTTGCCATCTTGCTCTCTTGCCGGCCATTATTTTGTTGGCTGTCCCGGCGGTTGTTTCTGTTGATCTGCCCTGGTTACTGTTCGGTACCGGACTGTATATTGATGGGGTATCCCGATTGTTGTTAGGAATGTCTGTGGTGCTTTGGGCTGTCGCCGTGCCCTTTATGCGTACCCCTGACGGCCAGGCTGCGGATAACTTTCTTACGACCCTTTGTCTGCTTACCATGGCGGGTAATCTGGGCACGATTCTGGCGAATGATCTGGTCGGGTTTTTTACCTTTTCGGCACTGATGGGTTATGGGTTTTATGGTCTGTTGGTTGTTAGTGGCGATGAGACAGCGCGGCGGGCCGGACGTGCCTATCTCGGTTTTATGATCCTGGCGGATTTGGCGTTATTTGAGGCCTTGTTGATCGCGGCGGCTATGACCGGGGGTCTGGGCTTCGAGGTGGTGCGCCATGCAATAGGCCAGTCATCCACATCGGGTTTGTATCTGTCAATGGTTGTTGTCGGCTTTGCGGCCAGGGCAGGCGTCTGGCCGTTGCACTTCTGGCTGCTACGGGCCTTTGGTTCGGCCCGGCCAGCAGTGGCTCTGTTACTGGGCGGTGTTCCTGTTGCCATGGGATTGCTCGGAATGGTGCGTTGGTTGCCTCTTGGTATAATCACCTCGCCCAAACCGGGATTGATTATCCAGAGTATCGGCATGGCCGCCATACTCTATGCCACTCTGGCCGGGTTGATACGGATGCGGTCGAAGCGGTTACCCGCCTATGTTGTCATCATTACCACAGGATTGTTTGTCACCGCCCTGGGGGCTGGTCTGGCCGATCCTGTTGCATGGGTACAGTATGAGAATCTGGCATATTTTTACATTGTCTCTCTGGGGCCCGGGTTAGCGGTGCTGGTCACTGGCATCAGGTGGCTGCAGGCGAGGCGTGAGTATGCCGCCATGTCTGCGCGGCAGGAGGACGACTCAAATTCGTGGTTTGAGCGGTTGCCTGGAGCTGTCATGCGTTGGGGTGCAGAAGCAGGACTCGATATCCTGCCCGGATGGCGTGCTTCATGGCTGGCGAAAGCAGGCTGTCTTCGGCAAATCCGTGTATGGCAAAAAACCCTGGACAGTATCGAACGTTATTTGCAACGCTGGACCTTTGCAAGCACCCTGCTTGTGTTGCTGGGAGTCATCGTTGCGTTTGCAGGTGCATCTTTACTGAGATAATGAGTGCCTTGTTGGTGAAACGGATGTAGTGCGTGAACAATTGTGATCATTACCCAAACTGTGCGGGAGTGGTTATTCAGAGAGGAAAAGACATGAGCGAGCAGGACAAAGCGGCAGGACACTCAACAGAGCAGGGTGTTTTTAACGCACCATGGGAAAAATCCTTCGACAGGATACTGACGCCGTTTGAAGAGTTTGTTCATCGCCAGACAACGTCGGGTTTGTTGTTGATGGCAACAGCGATTCTGGCACTGGTGCTGGCGAACAGTGCCCTGTCCGGCATGTACCTGGATTTACTGCATACCCCGGTCGGTTTCAATGTTGGTGGCTGGAGTCTGGAGAAAACCTTACATCACTGGGTCAACGATGGCCTGATGGCGTTATTTTTCTTTGTCGTGGGACTGGAGCTGAAGCGTGAAATCCTGGTTGGTGAGCTGGCCGTGCCGCGTCAGGCTGCATTGCCTATCGTCGCTGCAATTGGCGGCATGGTAGGACCTGTACTGGTGTACCTTGCCTTCAATCCCGATGGGGATGCGGCACGGGGTTGGGGAATTCCCATGGCGACCGATATTGCTTTCGCCATCGGTGCATTGGTGCTGTTGGCAAATCGGGTACCCAAAGCATTGATAACGTTTCTGGTGGCGTTGGCGATTGTCGATGATCTGGGTGCAGTACTGGTGATTGCGTTCTTTTATACCGATCAACTCGTGTGGGAGGCGCTGATTGCTGCTACGGTGATACTGGCGACCCTGATCATACTTAATCGGGTAGGTATTCGTCAGCCCCTGCCGTATTTTATCCTCGGCGGGTTGTTGTGGTTTGCCTTGCTCAAGTCGGGTGTTCACGCCACGCTGGCTGGTGTATTAACAGCCTTTACCATTCCCGCCACGCCCAAATATGACCCGGCCCGCTTTAGCGCTCATGTTAAAGAGTTGATGGCTCGTTTTGATGCCAGTCACCAACCCGGTAAAAGTATTATGACCAATGATGCCTTGCGCGGTGTCGTACAAACACTGGAAAACGGTGTGCACAAGGTGGAGACACCTCTGCAACGACTGGAGCACGGTTTACACATGCCTGTGGCTTTCCTGGTGATCCCTGTTTTTGCTTTTTTCAATGCCGGTATTCCGATAGAGCTTGCCGGTCTGGCTGGAACACTGGCACATCCAGTAACGCTTGGTGTGATGTTTGGACTGGTATTGGGTAAATTTATCGGTATTGTCGGGGCCAGTTGGCTGGCACTTAAAATGGGAATAGGCCAGCTTCCCGCAGGAACCCGTTTTAGTCAGATTGCGGGTGTGGCATTGTTGGCGGGTATCGGTTTTACCATGGCCATATTTATCGCTGAACTGGGCTTTGCCGAGCAGGCAGATTATTTGTTGAAGGCAAAAACCGGAATTTTGCTCGCCTCTTTTGTCGCAGGCGTGAGTGGATTTGTCTGGTTGAAATGGGTCAGCGAACGGTAACGCTTTGGGGCAGGCCTAATGGAAACGAGTGAGTTCTTCCTCTACCTGTTGATTATTCTCCTGACAGCGAGAATCTTCGCGGAACTGGCGACGCGCCTGCAAACGCCATCAGTCATCGGTGAGTTGCTTGCCGGTGTGGTATTGGGGCCAAGTCTGCTGGACTGGATCGAACCGGCCGAGGCCATCAAGTTGATGGCGGAAATCGGCATTATCCTGTTGCTGTTCGAAGTTGGCCTGGAGACCGACGTTAAACGCCTGGTGCGCACCGGGCTGAAATCTGTTGTGGTGGCGATTGCCGGGTTTGTTTTGCCACTGATCCTGGGTTTTGCGCTGGCCTACTGGGTGTTCGATTTATCACTGCTGATATCCCTGTTCATCGGTGGTACGTTGACCGCGACCAGTATCGGTATAACCGTGCGCGTATTGTCCGACCTTAAACGCCAGCAGTCATCCGAGGGGCAGATCGTGCTGGGTGCCGCTGTGCTGGATGATGTGATGGGTGTCGTGCTGCTGGCGCTGCTCTATGAGTTTTCTACTGGCGGCGGGGCAAGCCTGGTCAATGCCGGGAAAGTGCTGGTATTCGTCGGCGCATTCTTTGTGCTTGCGCCGATTGCTGCCAGAATGATTTCACTGGTCATTAAACACTTCGATGCCGTCAGCCAGATCCCCGGCTTACTACCGACGACGATAGTTTCACTGGTGCTGTTTTTTGCCTGGCTGGCACATGTCCTGGGTGCCCCGGAGTTGCTCGGTGGTTTTGCCGCAGGCCTGGCGTTATCGAGACGGTTTTTTCTGCCGCTGGGTGTTGCGCTGAGAGCCGATGAGGATTTCGCGCACCGTATTGAAGAGCAGATGAAGCCTATTGTGCAGTTGTTTACGCCGATATTTTTTGTGTTTGTAGGGCTTTCTCTCAACCTGCGTGAGATCGACTGGAGCTCGCTGTTCATCTGGGTTTTTTCACTGTCACTGCTGATAGCTGCGATTGCCGGCAAGGTTGTGGGCGCGCTGTTCATCAAAGAACCCTGGGCGGCACGCTGGGCGATCGGCCTGGCCATGATCCCTCGAGGAGAAGTTGGCCTCATCTTTGCGGAACTGGGCAGAGTGAGTGGTATTTTCAAAAACGAAATCTATGCCGGTATGGTCATAGTGATTGCGTTGACGACCTTGCTGCCGCCCTTTATTTTAAAGTGGTTTTACGGGCGTTACAGCAGCCAGTTGTAGAACAGTGTGTTCAGGTTCCGGTCTGGCGCGTGACATCGACGTAGAGTTTAAGACGTTGCCCGGGTTGCAGGTAGCCCGTTCCGGGCAGTTTGTTCCAGCGGCGCAGATCGGTGACCCGAACCTTGAAACGGCTGGAAATACGCGACAGGGAGTCACCCTTGCGTACGGTGTATCGTACGGTGCGCCGTTGAGTGCCGGGGTGTGCGTTACGACGTGTTGGCTGACTTGTCCACAGCACCAGCTTCTGCCCTACCCGTAACGGATCGCCGGGTGCCATGCCATTCCAGGCGGCCAGTTTACGGACACTGACCTTGTACTGTCGCGACAGATCCCAGAAGGTATCACCGGTGGCCACAATGTGGTGACTGCGCTGTCCCTTGCGCGTGGTGTTTTGCTTGCGGTTAAGACGCTGGTTGGCGCTGAGACGGTAGTTTTCCTGTCCGGTGCTGGATACGGGTACCAGCAAGTGCTTGCCGGCACGAATTGAGTGACCGCGGATCTGGTTGGCGGCTTTCAGTGCATCGACGGTGGTGTGGTAGCGCCGGGCGATATGTCCCAGCGTCTGGCCTTTGATGACTTTGTGGCGTATCCACTGAATGCGTTGTTTGGGCGGGAGTTCGGCGATGGCTTCACGAAACTGTTCAACATTCTGATTCGGGATCAGCAGCCGGTGCGGTCCTTTCGGTGGTGTTGCCCAGCGGTTGAAGCCGGGATTAAAGCGGTACAGGGTGTCCAGATCAATACCCGCCAGATCAGCCGCGATGGCCAGATCGATCTGGCCACCGGTATCAATGATTTCAAAGGGAGGTTGAATCGCAACGGGTTGCAGCGATACAGCATATTTCTCCGGTGAATTGACGAGCTGTTTCAGCGCGATCAGCTTGGGTACGTAGGCGCGTGTTTCATTGGGAAGGTCAAGATCCCAGAAACTGATCGGTTTGCCTTTTTTGCGGTTGCGGCGCACCGCTTTACCGACGGTGCCTTCACCGGAGTTGTAGGCGGCCAGTGCCAGCATCCAGTCACCGTTAAAATGTTTGTGCAGGTATTCCAGATAGTCGAGTGCAGCGCGTGTCGATTCCACCAGGTCGCGACGGCCGTCGTACCACCAGTCCTGCTTCAGGTTGAAGCGTTTGCCGGTGCCCGGGATAAATTGCCACAGCCCGGCGGCACGACCGTGTGAATAGGCAAAAGGATCATAGGCACTTTCTACAATGGGTAGCAGTGCAATTTCAGCGGGCAGGCCGCGTGCCGTGACTTCTTGCAGAATATAGGCCGCGTAACGGTCCGCACGCTGGATGACGCGGTGCATGTATTCGGGATGGTTGGCATACCAGTTGCGCTGTACATGGATGCGCGCGTTATTATCGGCGGGCAGACCGAAATTCCGGCGCATGGATTCCCAGAGGTCGGCAGGTTCCGGTATGGCGGGTGTGTCTGTCAGTATACCGGTCAGCGGTTGCGCGGAGGCGAGCAGGGGGATGTCGGATTTCGGTGTCGGGCTGGCGTGCTCGACCGGGACAACCGCAGGCGGGGTCTGTTGTGCGACAGGTGGTTGTGTGGCGCAGGCACTGAGTAGCAGGGTGGTTGCCGGCAGCAGCCGTCTGATTCGTTTGAACATACTATCCCTATCGGCGGGGAGCCGTCGGCATTGAGCGACAAGTGGGTGATCAGTAAAGAATTTCAGAAAACTGCGCGCCATGCTGACAGCCTCACCCGGGCGCGTCAAGCCCTGTAGTCTATCCCCCTGTATGCGTTATGATCATACCGGTGATGGCAGAACACAGTACCTTGCACTCCGGAACAGCCCGGCTTGAGGCCTTGCGCGAATGGTGCAGACAACCGCTCGGGTGTCATCTGGCGGAGGCTGAGCAGGCCGCGCTGCGCGATGTATTGAGCGATGTATTCGGTTACCACCTGGTCGTTATGGATCCGTCCTGTGAAATCGATTCACTGGAAGAAAGCCGTATCATCCACAGGATTGTGCAAACACGTAGCCGTAGCGGACTCGTTCGTCACCCTGAACTGTTGTCCAACAGCGAGCAACTTCCCTACCGGTCGGACAGTGTAGATGCTTTTGTGCTGCCACATGCGCTGGAAGTTGCGCAGGATCCTCACCAGGTGCTTCGTGAAATTGACCGGTGCCTGCTTGCCGAGGGGCATCTCATTATTCTGGGATTTAATCCCTATGGCTGGTGGGGGCTGCGACGTGTGCTGAGTGGTAAACACCAAGATGCCCCGTGGGCCTTGCGGTTTATCGGTTTATCCCGGCTGAAGGACTGGTTGTCACTGCTGGGATTTGACACAGTGCGCACGCGTTACCTGTTTCCACACCCTCCCTGGGCTTACGGACTTGGCAGGGACCGTCGAGGCATTCTTGACCGGCTGCATCGAGACCACTGGCCGTTGCTGGCGGCATCCTACCTGCTGGTGGCAAAGAAACGCGTGGCTACGCTGACACCGGTCAAACCACGTTGGCGACCACGTCGCGCTATCCTCGCGGGTGGCGTTATTGAATCAAGAAACGGAGGATTGCCAGGACATGGCTGACAAGGTTGAAATCTTCACTGATGGTGCCTGCAAGGGCAACCCGGGTCCAGGGGGCTGGGGAGCACTGTTACGCTACAACGGGAACGAAAAAGAACTGTTCGGCGGTGAAACCGAAACCACGAATAATCGTATGGAGCTGATGGCGGCAATCAAGGCGCTTGAAAGTCTGACACGCCCCTGTTCGGTGAAGCTCACGACTGATTCAGTGTATGTCCGGAGCGGTATAACCGAATGGCTGCCCAACTGGAAAAAACGCGGCTGGAAGACAGCAGCGCGCAAGCCGGTTAAGAACGTTGATTTGTGGAAGCGCCTGGACGCTGCAACACAGCAGCATGACATATCCTGGCACTGGGTGAAGGGCCACAGTGGACACCCGGAAAATGAACGTGCTGATGAG
>CAZVBD010000059.1:9181-11442 GCA_964625255.1 uncultured Thiohalobacter sp.
ATGCGACAAATCGTGCTGGATACAGAAACGACCGGCCTTGAACCCAAAGACGGCCACCGAATCATTGAAATCGGCTGTGTTGAATTGATCGGACGCAAGCTGACCGGAAATACGTTTCATCAGTATCTCCAGCCCGGCCGCGAAATAGATCCCGGTGCTGTCGAGGTGCATGGCATCACCAATGAATTCCTCGCGGACAAACCCCTTTTCGAAGATGTTGTTGATGATTTCATAACCTTCATTCGTGGCGCCGAGCTGGTGATACACAATGCGCCATTCGACGTCGGTTTCATTAACCATGAGTTACGTCTTTGCGGTAATACTTCCCAGGTGGCTGATCTTTGCGGGGTACTGGACACCCTGAAGATGGCGCGCCGCATGCACCCGGGACAGAAGAATAATCTGGATGCCCTGTGTAAACGCTACACGATTGATAATGCCAGTCGTGACCTTCACGGCGCCTTGCTCGATGCGGAGATACTGGCTGACGTTTACCTGGCGATGACCGGTGGCCAGGTTACCCTGTCACTGGGTGATGGTGAAGAATCGGGTAGTGGCGCACATACGGCACAACCGGTTCGTCGGCTCGACAGGAATCGTGCCGCGTTGCGAGTGATTCACCCGGATGCGGATGAACTTGCTGCGCACGAAGCCAGTATTGAAAATCTGGCCGAAGCGTCTGGTGGCACAGCTGTCTGGCAGAAAAGTGATCTGCACTGACTGCGGTTATTTAACCGGTACTGTCAGGGATTTGTAAGGTGTTTGTTCAGTCGTAAATCAGCGTGCTGATCATCTTGTGATGTTGTGGCGAAATATCGATGATATGAAACCCTGTCCAGCATACACCCAATTCATCGGCGCCATCACACCACAGGCTCTCGATGCCGATCATTATCTCGATGACTTCCTCGTTGCAGCGCAGTGGAATTCGACATTGCAGAAGTGTGCCGGGCTTGACGGCGGAAGGACTCATCATCATCAGCCCTTCAGTTGAGAGATTGACCAGCTGACCTACTACAGCATTGCTATGGGCGTCGAATATCTGCGGGTGATCCGGTATGGAAACGCGAGTGAGTTTCCGTTGTTCCACTCCTTTTTTGCGGATTTCAGTCGTCATCAGATGTTCTCCTGGCTCAGGCGTGTACGGTTTGTCGGGGGCCGTGGTCGAGCATGCGGTGTATGGCACTGAGTGCCCGGTCAACAAACGGCTTTTTCTGATGATGGATCACCCGGACTTTGCCGGAGATTATATTGTCTGCAAGGTCAGTCATGGAAATGATGGCGGCCCTGGTGCCCATCTGGTCCACGAACATGAACTTCTCCGTCACGGTGCTGCGCCATGATAATTTTGCGTGTTGTATGGTTTTTCCTTTTCCTGTGAATTCAAACCATGTGCCGAACGGAACAGATTTGAGTTCACTGATTATGACGTCCTGCTCAGGTGTGGGGCTGTTAATCGCGGTCTGCGTCTTGTCCGGGACAGGTTCTGGTTCAACGGCCACGACAGGTACCTCAGTAGCCAGGCTGCTTTCCTCTGTGAGTTTTCGCTGACTGGAAAACAGGTTGAACAGAAGCTTTTCTTTTTCGGGTTGTTGTAGTGTGGTGGAGGCTTCACGCAATGCCTGTTGGTGGTCATCAAGTGATTGTAAGCGTTGCTTGCGTTCTGTCTCGTTTTCAACGGGGGAGGCATAACGAATAATGGTTTCTGCCAGCTTGATGGCGCTGTGCCAGTCATCACTGTTGTCAGCCTCGGGCTGGCGCAGGAAGATAAATGTCAGTTTGTCAGACCAGATGCGTTGCAGGAATTCCTTTGCCGATACTGCAACGGTGTGTTCACCCATCAGAGCATTGATTTCATGTCGGGCACGTTGTCGTGCCGTCTGTAACTTTTCCTGCCCGCTTGCCGCTTCGTTGGTGCGTTTTTCGACCAGGCTGGAACGTTGTTCAAGATCGCTAATCCTTGTTTCAAAGTCAGTAACCAGCGCTTCGAAAATTTCGGTGTCTTCATCAAAATCGTTCAGTACCCGATCAACAATTTCTTTCATCCCGGGGAAAATGCCACGCTCTATGTTGTTCTCATCGACCCACCTGATACCGGCGGCGGTCATATTATTCAGAAGTTTCCTGGCCGGGTGCTGTGACCGGGTAAAGAAAGACTTGTCGATTACCGCAGCCTTGAGTAACGGGGTGTGAAGGCGACTCAGAAGAGCCTTTACAATATTGGGAAGGTTCTCTTCTTTCAGCATGTATTCGAACAGCAT
>CAZVBD010000059.1:11542-14343 GCA_964625255.1 uncultured Thiohalobacter sp.
GCTTTCGTCAGCTGTTCCTGTTACAGCATGTGAATGAAGGGGGGTGACATTGTGTGCAACACTGCCTCCGAAACGCTTTCCGCCAGCCTGATCTACGGCATCAGTACGCCGGACCGCCATCAATTCACAAATACGCCCGAACAGTTCATCCCCCAGCTCCGACGGGCTTTGCTCGACTTCAGGCTCGTCGGCTGTATTGCGGTATGCATTCACTTCTTCTGTTTTGGCGCTTGCATCGATTTCCTTCTGAATAATTTCGACACTGCCGGGTTGTTTGCGTACTTCATAACGCAGGTTTGGTAATATGTCGGCCTCGATCAGACACTTGTTGTATTCATCGAACAGGCTATCCACCTTTCCGAGTACATACTTTTCAAACAGGGCAACGAACACAACGCGTACCTTGTTTTCAAGTTCCAGCTTGCCGACGGCGTGCTGGAAAGCCGCACCGAGCCACGCAGGACCGCCGGGTATCTGCAACTCCTTGATGGCATCACCGCCGTTAACAATTGACAGACGTTGTTTGAGCGCAAAAATACGATCCATGATGCGGCTGCTGAGTTTCTGACAGGCGTTCTGGATGGCAACCGAGAGTTCCATGTCCTCTGTATTCACCAGAGTGAGTGTTTTTCTGCCTGCATCGGCAAGTGTCTCCGTGCTCGGGACGCACGGGAATTCGGTAAAGCTGCGTTTGATTTCCTGGAAGAAGCCCTGCTCGATGGCATTGCGCCGTTTACGGACTTCGCTCATGGCCTCGAAGAATACAGACTGGGCCATGTTGTTCTGGGCTTTTTCCGCGAAGTCGAGTAGTGCGACATCTGCATTCTCGAACATGCGGTCGATGAGTGGTCGAAGGTGGCTGATTTCCATATCCAGACACGAATCAAGCAATCTAACGAATTGTGGTGCGATCGCCATCCTGGGCCTCCATTTCGCTGTTTTGGTAACAATTTGGGGTTACCGGGTGGAGTATCGGCACGTTTTACCCGGTTCTTGAACCTGGGCGGTGAAAGCATGCTGTGTGAATAGTACAGCCTGGCAGTTAAAAAGTACCCGGTTGCTTTAAAACCGGTTGTTGGTAGTATTCTCCAATCTGCTTAACAACTTGGGAGCCAAAAGATAATGCGCAGACTAACGGGGTGGGTACTGGTACTGGCAGCTGGGTTGTACACGATACCAGGTCTAGCGGGATGGAACCCGAAGTTGGAGGATAAGGCCGGGGATGCCATGGCCGAGTTCAGAAAGGCTGACCCTGGAATACAAACCTTCTTTGACAAGGCCCGGGGCTATGTCGTGTTCCCAACTGTTGGCAAGGGCGGGCTTGGAATCGGTGGTGCCTATGGCAAGGGCGTGGTGTTTGAAAAAGGGAAGGTTATTGGCACCAGCAGCATCGCCCAGTTGACCATCGGTTTCCAGTGGGGTGGACAGGCCTATCGGGAGATTATTTTCTTCCAGAACAAGGCCGCACTCGATGATTTCAAAGCAGGAAAATATGAGCTGGGTGCGCAGGTGTCAGCCGTTGCTATCACACTGGGTGCATCAGCAGACGCAGATTATAAAAATGGTGTTGCTGTGTTTACCATGACAAAGGGTGGTCTGATGTATGAAGCCAGCGTGGGTGGCCAGAAATTTACCTTTTCACCCCGGTGATCTGTTGCGCTGAGCTACCTGTAGCATCTTGTCTGATATGAGCACCCAGCCAGCTGCCTTGCGTTTTGTCCTTGGGCTTGCCGCTTTTGTTATCGTGATAGCCGGCATGAAGACGGCACAATCCATTATTGTCCCGTTTTTGCTGGCGGCCTTTATTTCCATTATCAGTGCACCTTACCTGAACTGGCTGAACCGTAAAGGCATGCCCATGTCGCTGGCGTTGTTGGTGATCATCCTTGCTATTGTGGCATCGGGAGTGGCGCTGGCTGCCTTGCTGGGGACTTCGCTGGATGCCTTCAGTCAGGCCCTGCCATCTTACCAGGACAGATTGCAGGGCAAGGTCGTGGAACTGGCACAGTGGCTTGCCGCGCAGGGGATCGACGTTTCAGACCAAACCTTTCTGAGTTTTCTCAATCCCGGTTCTGCCATGGCACTGGCGTCCGGTTTGTTGAAAGGGTTGGGTAACGTACTGACCAATGCCTTCCTGATTTTGTTGACGGTGATCTTTATTCTGATGGAAGCATCGAGTTTCCCCGTCAAACTGCGTACTGCACTGAGTTCTCCGGACCATACGCTGACAGAGACTTATACGGTACTGGACAATATAAAGCGTTACATGAGCATCAAGTTACTGACCTCGGCCCTGACCGGTGTCCTGGTCGCGGTTGGCCTGTCGTTCATGGGAGTCGATTTTGCGGTGTTGTGGGGGTTCTTTGCCTTCCTGCTGAATTTCATTCCCAACATCGGATCAATTATTGCTGCCATCCCGGCGGTGCTGCTGGCCCTGCTACAGTTTGGTGTTGGTGGCGCACTGGGGGTAACAGCACTTTTCCTGGTCGTGAATATCGTGATTGGCAGTATTCTTGAACCACGCTGGATGGGTAATCAGTTGGGCCTGTCGCCACTCATCGTGTTTGTGTCTCTGGTGTTCTGGGGCTGGGTGTTCGGCCCGGTGGGGATGTTCCTATCGGTGCCGCTGACAATTTCGGTGCAGATTGCGCTGGCGTCGCGCGACGATACGCGCTGGATTGCGGTGTTGTTGGGGCCGGGGTTAACGGAATAACGTTATTCAATGCAAGCAGTATTTTTTGTATTTCTCTCGTGCGCACGTTTCGTACTCGGATACACCGGTATTTCTATAATTTATCGAT
>CAZVBD010000060.1:0-14239 GCA_964625255.1 uncultured Thiohalobacter sp.
CGGCAATTCATTTGATAAAACACCTGGGCTTCTGCCGCACAACGCGAAAAAACGTCCACGCGCGGATGCAGGTGTTCCAGCACCTTGTCCTGCATGCGCGTCCCTTCGCCCTTGCCCCGGAACTCGGGTGATACAGCAATCATCCAGATCTCGTTCCCCAGGCTGGACATAATGGCACTGTTAATCAGGCAGCCTGCCACTTCGCCTTTATCCGTTTCCCAGACCAGTAACTGGGCGCTGACATCCTCATCGAGTCGACGGCCACGCTTGCGGATGGTGTTCAGGTTTTTGCGCAATGCCGCACAGTAAGGTTCATCCGCCAGGCGTCGATCAAAGCGACCCTGCCCCGCTTCGGTAACAATCAGCGTGTGTATAACATCAATATCCTGCGATTTCGCCAGACGGAACACAACCAGACCCCCTACAGTACTGTTAGATCACTTCCAAAGCTGTCCCGGTAACGCGCCCGGAAATCATCCAGTGTAAAGGCATGATTCTGGGTGCCGTGCTGCTCAACCTTGATCGCACCCATCAGTGCCGCAATACGGCCGGTAACGTCCCAGTCAAGCCCGTTCATCAGGCCGTACAACAAACCACCGCGGTAAGCATCGCCACAACCGGTCGGATCTGTCACCGCATTCACGTTGGCGGTCGGGATATCGATACAGGCATCCCCGGTAAAGATTTGCGAGCCTTCGCCACCACGTGTCACTACCAGTGCATCAACGTGTGAAGCAATCTCCTGCAAAGACCAGCCGGTACGATCCTGCAGGACCTGTGATTCATAATCGTTCACACACACCCAGGTGGCCTGTTCAATGAATTTTCTGAAATCATCACCGTCAAACAATGGCATGGCCTGGCCGGGATCAAACACAAAAGGAATACCGGCTTCAACAAACTGGCTTGCATGATCGATCATGCCCTGGCGACCGTCCGGTGAAACGATACCAAGCTTGACGCCTTGTGCCTCGGCCACGTTGACTTCGTGCGCAAAATCCATGGCCCCGGGGTGAAACGCCGTAATCTGGTTATCATCCTGATCTGTCGTGATGAATGCTTGTGCAGTATAGGCATCCTTGATTTCTTTAATATGCGTACGAGGAATATCGTACTGATCCATCCATGCCGCATAGGGACCAAAGTCCTTTCCTACGGTCCCCATGGGTAGCGGGTTACCACCCAGCAGTTTCAGATTAAACGCAATATTGGCTGCACAGCCACCAAACTCGCGACGCATTTCCGGGACGTGGAAGGCGACATTCAGAATGTGTACCTTGTCAGGCAGGATGTGATTCTTGAACTTGTCCTGGAACACCATGATGGTATCAAATGCAAAGGAACCGCAAATCAGTGCTGACATGTAACGCTTCTCCGAATTCAGGGGATCGATGTTTAAGGATACTCTGGTTAATCCGTCATACCGGTTAATCCGTCATACCGGCGAAAGCCGGTATCTATCACGCTGAAACCACTGGATTCTGGCATACGCCAGAATGACGGGGATTAACTCAGCTTCCTTACGTTGAAACAACCGACATCATAACCCGGCAAGTGTGAGAGGGGGAACGGGATTCAGCTAAAAAGCAGAATACCCCAGACGACTGCCGCAACAAACATGGCGTAAACCACCGCGGCAGAACCCACGTCCTTGGCAACACCGGCCAGCGGGTGGTACTCATCGCCAATACGGTCGACGACGGCTTCAATCGATGAGTTGAGCATTTCTGTCAGGGGGACAAGCAACCAGAAGCCTATCATCAGCGCACGCTCGACAGGGTCTTGCGTGAGCCAGATCGCCAGGGGGACCAGCAACAGCGTCAGACCCAGTTCCTGACGAAAGGCCGCTTCATTTTTAAAAACTGCAACAAACCCTTTCCAGGAAAAACCGGCGGCACGGATGATACGTCGGAGACCCGTATTATTTGTCTTGTCCATCAACCCTGAGCCTTCCAGCGCAGATCAAGTTCACGGGCAGCGCGCACTTCATCGAGACGTCGTACCGGCTGACTGTGCGGTGCTTCGTGCAGCAACTCGACATCTTCACCGGCCTCTTCCAGAATTCTGGCCATGGCATCAACAAATCCGTCCAGTTCTTCACGACTTTCGGTCTCGGTCGGCTCGATGAGCAGGCACTCCGGCACCAGCAGCGGGAAATAGGTTGTCGGCGCATGGTAGCCGTAATCAAGCAGGCGCTTGGCAAAATCCATGGCGCTGGCGTGCTGCTCTTTCATCTGTTTTTTCAGTGTCACAATAAACTCGTGAGTTGCACGACGCTCCGGAAAGGCAAGATCAAATCCCGCTGTTTCCAGCCGTTTCATCAAATAGTTTGCATTGAGTGTGGCGTACTCGGCCACCCGTGGCATACCCTCTCGTCCCAGCATGCGGGCATAAATATACGCACGGAATAATACGCCTGCATTACCCATAAAGGCTGACAGTCGACCGATGGACTGCGGTAATTGCTTTTCTGTGATCCAGAAATACTCGTCGCCATCATACCCAACCATCGGTACTGGCAGGAAAGGCTCCAGTCGCTCACCAACACCCACAGGGCCGGCGCCCGGTCCGCCACCACCGTGTGGTGTGGAGAAGGTCTTGTGCAGATTCATATGAATAACATCAAAACCCATATCACCTGGCCGCACCTTGCCGAGGATGGCGTTAAGGTTGGCGCCATCGTAGTACAGCAGACCACCGGCGGTGTGTACGATATCGGCAATTTCCTTGATGCGACGTTCGAACACGCCCAGCGTAGACGGGTTGGTCAGCATGATACCGGCGGTGTGCTCTCCCACAGCTTCGCGTAGTGCATCAACATCCACATCACCATTATCCAGCGTGGGGATCTCGCGCACTCTGTAACCGCACATGGTCGCTGTCGCCGGGTTGGTGCCGTGCGCTGCATCCGGTACCAGTATTTCATCACGCACCGTGTCGTTACGGGCATTGTGATAGGCACGAATCATTGCCACACCGGCAAATTCACCCTGTGCACCGGCCGCCGGTGTCAGTGACACCGTTTTCATACCGGTCACTTCCTTGAGAATTTCCTGCAACTCATACAGACAGGCCAGCGCGCCCTGCCCCTCGCTGGCCGGCGCCAGGGGATGCCGCGCCAGCATGCCCGGCAACATCGCCAGCGTATTGCAGGCACGCGGATTATATTTCATGGTGCAGGAACCCAGCGGATAAAACTGCGTATCGATGGAAAAGTTTTTCTGCGACAGGCGCGTGTAATGCCGGACTACCTGCATTTCCGAGACTTCCGGTAAACCCGGCTGATCCTCACGCAGCAGTTCAGCCGGCAGGTCATTCTTTATACCGTCAGTTTCAGGTGCCTGTACAGTGGCACGTCGACCGGGGCGGGAGTGTTCAAAAATCAGCATGAAGGTTGCTCGTCTGTCAGAGTGCGGCCAGTGCCTTGTCGTAATCAGGCTCCTGGGCAATTTCCGGCACCAGTTCGGTGTAAACGACTTTGCCGTTCTCGTCGATAACGACAATGGCACGGGCCGTAATACCGGCCAGCGGACCATCTTCGATCAGCATGCCGTAGTCCTTGGCAAAATTGCGTGACCGCATCATCGATAAAGGAATGACCTTGTCAACATTTTCAGCGCCGCAAAAGCGCCCCATGGCAAATGGCAGGTCAGCGGCAATAACCAGCATCACGACATCATTTTTGTCGGCAGCAGCCTCGTTGAATTTTTTTGTCGAGACCGCACACACGGGTGTATCGAGACTCGGAACAATGTTCATGAGAATTTTCTTGCCGGCGTAATCCGCCAGTCGCCTGTCATTCAGTTCGCCGTCAACCAGGTGGAAATCCGGGGCATCACTACCGACAGCAGGGAGTTCGCCATTGGTATGGATTTCATTTCCTTTCAGTGTAATCGTGGCCATGTTACCGCTCCTCGTCAATCAAACCATTTTGGGCTTCACCGGACACCCGGTGGTCGTTTGCTTTTCAATCGCACGGGCCATGTGATCGACAAAACGATCCAGATCCGCTTCGGTTTTGGTTTCAGTCGCACACACCAGCAGCGACTCACCCAGTTCGGGGTAATCATCGGTAAGGACATAACCGGGTTGCAGGTTGTGGGCATACAGCGGTCGCAGTAAACGCTTCAGGGACAGGTCCGTCGTTAATACCGCTTCGTGGAAATACGGGCGATTGAAACGTGGGTGGATATGACTGTTACTGAGTTTGTCCACCAGCTTGCGGGTATTGGCATGACTGGCGAGCGCCACTCGACGCAGGCCTTCGGCGCCCAGCAGGCTCATGTGAATCGTTGCCGCCGTCACCAGCAGTCCCTGGTTGGTACATATATTGGAAGTCGCTTTGGAGCGTCGGATATGCTGTTCACGCGCCTGCAGAGTGAGGGTGAAACCTTCACGTCCGTCACGGTCAACGGTACGGCCAACAATACGCCCGGGCATCTGCCGCACGAAGTTCTGACGCGCACACATAAAACCAAAGTAAGGCCCACCCGATGACAGCGGCACACCCAGTGGCTGACCTTCGCCAATCGCGATATCTGCGCCGGTCTCACCCCACTGGCCCGGCGGTTTAAGCAATGCCGCCGCAACCGGGTTGGCCACCGCAATCACCATCACGCCATTGGCATGTGCCCAGTCGGTCAGGGCATCAACATCTTCCAGCACACCGAAAAAGTTGGGCTGAGCAATAACCAGTGCGGCAATATCTTCACCGCTATAGGGATCGAGACTGTCCAGGGGGATGTGTCCACCCTCGTTATCGAACGGCACCTCGACCAGTTCAATCCCTTGATTGGTGACGATAGTACGAGTGGTTGCCCGGTAGGCCGGGTGGACGCTGGTCGGCACCAGGATACGCCGCGACTTTGACTTGCGGTTGGCACGAACTGCCATCAGTACCGCTTCGGCCAGCGCCGAGGCCCCGTCATACAGTGAAGCATTGGATACATCCATTGCCATCAGTTCCGTCATCATGCTCTGGAACTCGTAGACCAGCTGCAAGGTACCCTGGCTGGCTTCTGCCTGGTAAGGCGTGTAGGCGCTGTAAAACTCGCCGCGCGTTACCAATTCCCACACTGCGGCAGGAATATGGTGTTCATAAGCACCGGCGCCAATAAAGCAAAGTGGCTGTCCGTCCTTTGCAGCACGCTGGTGCATCAGCCGACTGATGTCCTGCTCACACATTCCCGGCGGAATACCTTCCAGCGAATCACAACGCAGCTGTGGTGGAATTTCATCAAACAGGTCTTCGATATCGGATACGCCGATAGTTTTCAGCATATCGCGAACATCGTCTTCGGTATGGGGGACAAACGGCATCTGGCTTTACTCTGACTCGATAAATTCCTGGTACTCTTCGGGGCTCATAAGACGATCTACATCATCCACACAGGATGGCTGGATCCGCATCAGCCAACCCGCCCCGAAGGGATCCTGGTTGACAGCCTCCGGTGCATCGGCCAGATCTTCATTGACCTCAACCACCGTACCGGCAATAGGTGCGTACACATCAGAGGCTGCCTTTACCGACTCGACCACGGCGCAGGCTTCTTCGGCTTCCATCTCATGATCAATTTCCGGCAACTCGATAAACACCAGGTCGCCCAGCTGTTCCTGCGCGTGATCACTGATGCCGGTTGTCACCGTGCCATCCTCGTTAACCCGCACCCATTCGTGACTCTGGCTGTATCTCAGATCACCCGGTACTTCGCTCATTGTCTGTTCCTCTTTTGCAGTTGTTTCAATCAAGATCGATTTGCGCCTTGCCATGGCGGACAAACGGCGGCCTGACAACTTTGGCCTTCAACAGTTTGCCGCGAATCTCGACCTGGCAATGTTCACCAATGTCAGCCGGTACACGTGCCAGCGCAATCGAACGTCCCAATGTTGGCGAGAAGCTGCCGCTGGTGGTTTCGCCCTGCCGGTCACCGACCACGACCTTCTGGTGACCACGCAGCACACCCCGATCTTCCAGTAACAGTCCGACAAACTTTTGTTTGGGACCGGCATCGCGCTCGGCTTGCAGCGCTTTGCGACCGATAAAGTCCCGGTCTTCCGGTTGCCAGCCAATCGTCCAGCCCAGCCCTGAAACCAGTGGGCTGACGGTTTCGTCCATATCGGTACCGTACAGATTCATACCCGCTTCCAGCCGCAGAGTGTCGCGGCAACCCAGACCGCAAGGCTGTACACCCACATCAGCCAGCGCTTTCCAGAAGGCTGGCGCTTCGACATCCGGTAACATGATTTCAAAGCCATCCTCACCGGTGTAGCCAGTGCGTGCGACAAACCAGTCGTCAACTTCTGTACCGAAAAACAGGCCCAGACCTTCGATAGCCTCGTGCTGTGCAGCATTGAACAGTGACAAGGTCTTTTCGCGTGCATTCGGCCCCTGTATCGCGATCATCGCCAGTTGTGGTTGCTCAACGACCTGTACATCGAAGGCAAGCGCCTGCTTGCCAATCCACGCCAGGTCTTTTTCCCGCGTCGCGGAATTAACCACCAGGCGAAAATTATTCTCGGTGAGAAAGTACACGATGAGGTCATCCAGCACACCCCCCTGCTCGTTGAGCAGGCAGCTGTATAACGCCTTGCCGGCATCCTGGAGCTTGTCGATATTATTGGCCAGCAGGTAGCGCAGGAAGTCGCGCATCTTTTCACCGTGCAGATCGACGACGGTCATATGTGAGACATCGAACATACCCGCATCACGCCGCACGGTGTGATGTTCTTCGAGCTGCGAGCCGTAATGGATGGGCATATCCCAGCCGGCGAAATCCACCAGTTTGGCGCCCATAGCCTTGTGTGATTCGTACAGGGGGGTTTTGTTTCCCATAACTGACTCTGCAATTCTGAAAGCGTTGGCTGTCATGCCGCCCGGAAACATCCGGAACGACGGCTAAAAAATCCGTCGCCCCTCTGTCCGGTAACCTGAGAGTGTGAGCAGCCTTTGGCTGCCGTCCCCTTCGGTGGACCACTCAGATACGGCGGTCGCTCTCCAGAGTCAATCCGGCTGAATGCCTTGCTGCCACGGTCCGTTTGCCTGAGCGATTCCGGGCGGGTTGCGCCTTCGGCGGCCGGCTGGGCCGGCTCTCTCCCGCAGCAGCGCGAGATCGAAAGCGCACTATACCCTGCCACCCGTAACCCGCCAAGTTAATCATTTAATCGGTGACATTTATTTAAAAAGTAGCTATGGATCAATAAGTTCTATTTTATCGCCCACTCGGACTTTGCCACCGCTGCGCGGAATCAGGTTCTGTCCGAAATACACACCGCCTTCGGGGCGGCGGCGGTACTGACTCAGGGTGCGCAGTGGCTCGGTTGCGGAGTTTTTAATGCCGGTGTCCGGATCGATCGTCGTGAATACACAGCGTGAACAATTCTTCACACCCTCGAACTCGACTTCACCGATACGAATCCGGTGCCAGTTATCTTCTGCATAAGGTCTGTCGCCATCCACCACCAGATTGGGGCGGAAACGACGCATGGAAACCGGGTGTTCAAGCCGCGTATTCAGATCATTCAGTGACGCTTCGGTAATCAGCAGCATCGGAAAACCATCGGCAAAACTGACTTCATCGCCCGGGTTGCCGTAGTTCAGATCCACACCGCGCACCAGATCATCGGTCATCCGTACCAGGTGGCACTCGACACCAAGGTAATCAGAGAACCAGGCATCGGCGTCAGCACCGGCGGGTATGGCGTCGCACTGGTCTTGCCAGATGGTCACTTTGGTAACATCACGTGCCTCCGCCTGTAACGGCAGCACCAGTTCCGGCTGGCCAGTGACGCTGACATGCAGGGTCGCATCGTCCAGACGAGTATCCACGACGGCAAGGGTTGGGTGCTTGCGTGCCGTCATAAACTTGCCCTGTGCATCAACCAGCATCCAGCGCCTGTCCCAGGGCAGGCCACGCGGCAGCACATTACTCTCATCCAGCGCAATGCGCCGTGTGGATTTGATCGGGTAGATGTTGATTTCGGTGAGTTCCATCACGCACTCTATTCCACTTACAGCCCCATGGCCGAACGAATGATCTGTGTCTTGATCGGTGTAACACGGTCAAACAGCTTCATACCCAGCCCGCGAGCGTAGCGCACTGGTGCCTGTGTGCTGCCGAATAACTGCTTGAAACCACTCATTGTCGCCAGGGTTAACTGGTTATCACCCCGACGGGCGCGTTCGTATCGACGCAACACAGAAAAAGCGCCGGGGTTGCGACCCTGTTCACGCGCCAGATGCAGGGTTTCTGCCAGCGCCTGCACATCTTTCAGGCCAAGATTCACACCCTGTCCGGCGAGTGGATGAACAACGTGTGCAGCATCGCCAACCAGGGCCATGCCTGGCTGCACGTATGCCTTGGCCGATTGCCCCTGCAAGGGAAACAGCACCCGTTTATCGACACCGGTAACTTTACCGAGCCGGTATTCAAATGCCTCACCGAGCGCATGACAAAAGCTGTTGTCATCCAGCGCCAGCAAGTCACGCGCCTTGTCACTGGTCGCTGACCAGACAATGGAGCAACGGCCATCATGCAGCGGTAAAAAAGCCAGCGGCCCACTGGGCAGGAAACGTTGCCAGGCAGTTTCCTGATGTGGTTTTTCGGTTTGCACCACGGCGACCAGCGCCTGCTGACCGTAATCAGACACCTGAACATGGATACCGGCCAGATCACGTACGCGCGACTGTTTTCCATCAGCACCAACCAGCAACTGCGCTGTCAGTGATGTTCCGTCTTCCAGTTCAATGCGTTGCCTTCCCTCATTCTCCTCAAAGCCCTGCAAACTGGCCGGACACAAGCGTGTAACCGTCTCCAGGTTTTCCACCACATCCAACAAGGCATGTTCAATCACACGTGATTCAATAATATGACCAAGGTCGGGTTCGCCCAGCTCGGCACTGTCAAAATGTACCTCGCCATCACTGCCGGCGTCCCACACCTGCATATCACGATAGGGTTGCGCCAGTGGTTCGATGCCTGACCAGGCGCCGAGCGATTCAAACAGGCGTTGTGAAGCGCGGGAAATCGCATAGACACGCAAATCGATACTGCCAGCCGGCCAGTCGTGCTCCGGTTCACGGGTTTCAAGTATAGCGACGCTAAAACCGTCACGCCCCAGCGCGGCCGCCAGCGCCAGACCGACCAGACCGGCACCGCTGATCACGATATCGAACCCGGTTTGCTGAGGGCTGGCCATCACAACGCCAACCCGCGCGCCAGTCGTGGAAGACGTCCGGCGCGACCCATGGTCAAACGGCCAAATGCCCGTTTGGCCGGTGGACACAGATCCAGCGCCAGCATGCCAGCATCCCGTAGCCCGGCCAGTGGTGGAAACGTCTGACTGAACAATCGCACCATACCGTCTGTAAATGCCACCACCCGACGTTGATCGGTCTGCCGCCAGTCGGCATAGCGTTGCAATACGTCGGCACCACCGATGTCATCGCCCCTGCGCTGTGCATCAATAACAACTTCTGCCAATGCCGCAACATCACGCAGCCCGAGGTTAAATCCCTGCCCGGCAATCGGGTGCAAGGTATGCACCGCATTGCCGATTAATGCCAACCGTTGTGCTGTGGATTGTTTGGCACGGAGCAATTGAAGCGGGTAGGCGTAGCGTGTACCGACCTTTGTAAATCGCCCCAACCGGTAACCGAAACGTGCTTGCAACCTTGCCAGAAACGCCACATCATCCAGCGCCATCATTTCATCCACCTGGCCTGTACGTAGCGTCCATACCAGTGAGCAATGGTTGTCATTGAGGGGCAACAGCGCCATGGGGCCGGTATCGGTAAAACGTTCGTAGGCAACATGGTTATGTGGCTGGTCCGGAGTAACGTTGGCAATGATCGCTGTCTGTCCATAGTCCCACTGCCGGGTCTTGATACCCAACTGTTCACGGACCTGCGACTGTACGCCATCAGCAGCCACCAGCAAACGCGTCCGACACTCAACCGGCTTGCCACCCAGACTCAGCGTGACTCTCACCTGCGCGTTTTCAACCTGGAACTTTTCCAGCTGCGCCGGGGCCAGCAGGCGAACCTCTGTCATTTCAAGCGCCTGTATCAACGTGTTGCCAAGCAGCCGTGCGCTGGCCACATAACCCAGCGCTTCCACACCTTCCTGCTCACGCTTAAGCCGGGTAAAACCGAAGTGCCCGCGATCAGAAACGTGAATAGTATGGATGGGGCAAACGGCGTCATGTAATGAGTGCCACAATCCCATCCCGGTGAATATGCGCTGCGAACCCTGTGCAAGGGCAATGCTACGCTCGTCATAGTTGGGTTGTTCGTTGAGTCGAAACGGATGTGCTTCAACAATGGCAACATCAAGCCCGGCCCGCCCCAACGCCAGCGCCAGGCTGGCGCCCACCAGGCCGCCACCCACAACAAGCACATCTGAATGACAGGTGTTTTCAGTCATGACGCTGCCCTGTTCAAGCCATCAGTGTTTCGATTTCATCAACGGTTTTCGGTGTAGCCTTACTCAGCACGTCGTAACCGTCACGGGTAACCAGCACGTCATCTTCAATACGGACACCAATATTCCACCACTTGCGCACCACACCCTTGCTGTGCGCGGGAATATACAGCCCCGGCTCCACGGTGAGCACCATACCCGGCTCCAGCTCACGCCAGGCTTCGCCAACCTTGTAATCACCGACATCGTGCACATCCATCCCCAGCCAGTGTCCGGTGCGGTGCATGTAGAAACGTTGATAAGCCTGCTCCTTGATCAGTGCAGCGGGTCGCCCTTTTAGCAAACCCAGCTTGACCAGCCCACGGGTCAGTACTTTCACAGCGGCTACATGCGGCGCGTTCCAGTCATTGCCGGGATAGACTTCTTCGATAGCCGCCAGTTGTGCATCCAGCACCAGTTCATAGATGGCACGTTGTGCCTTGCTGAAGCGACCACTGACCGGGAAACAACGGGTAATGTCAGACGCATAGTAGTCATGTTCTACACCCGCATCGATCAACACCATGTCACCCTTGTTGAGCGGCGCGTTGTTCTCGGTATAGTGCAGAATGCAGGCATTCTCACCACCACCGACAATCGATGGATAGGCCGGCTCACCGCCCGCCTTACGGAACGCATAAAGAAACTCGGCTTCCAGTTCATATTCCATCATGCCGGGCTCACAAACCTGCATGGCACGTTTATGCGCGCGCGCGGCGATATTGGCCGCCTGACGCATGGTCTTGATCTCGGCCCGGCTTTTGTACAGGCGCATGTCGTGGGCAAAATGCTCCAGCGACACAAACTCTTCGGGGGGATGCTTCCCGGCACGTGACTGGTTGCGGATACCGTTCACCCAGCCGATCACACGCTTATCGAACTCAGGCGCTGTACCCATGGTGTAGAACACACGATCACGGCCTTCCAGCAAACCGGGCAAAATGTCGTCGATATCACCGATGGGAAAAGCGTCATCGGCACCAAAATGTTCAACCACGCCTTCCGGGCCGGCACGGCGACCGTGCCAGGTTTCCATTTTCGGGTCACGATCCCGGCAGAACAGCAAGTATTCACCGTGCTTGCGACCCGGTATCAAGACGGCCACAGCATCAGGTTCGGCAAAGCCGGTCAAATAATAAAAATCACTGTCCGGGCGAAACGGGAAATCCACGTCACGATTACGCGACTGCTCCGGGTTGGTGGGCAGGATGGCAATACTGTCTGCCCCCATCATACGCATCAGTTGCTTACGGCGACGGGCAAATTCTTTCTGTTCCATGACGGCTACTGGATCTGTTGCGGCGCGGCGGCCGGTTGTAATTCATCGTGGACGAACAGCACACCGATGCGCAGGTATTCGACCACCTCCTCAAAGGCGACATTCTCGTCCTCATCAGGACTTTCGAGATCAAAATCAACTTTCGCGATCTGTGCCACATCGTCGAGCAATTCGGCGAGTTCTTCCGATAATTCGCTCTTCCCCGGTAGCCCACCCAGGCCCAGACCGGACAGAAATCCGCTGCACCAGGCGCCCAGTGACTCAGTACGCTCAACCAGCGGCGCATCGTCATCCGGCAGCAACAGCTCGAAATCCAGTTCCTCACTGTGCAGGCTGGCCAGGGTTTGTTCATAGACGCCCTGCAAGCACTGGTAGGCCTTCGCCTGCGCATCGTCGCGTGGATTGAAATCATCAAAAACTTCAGGCAACCAACGCTGCGGGTCGGCAAAACCGGCCGCACAGATCAGTCCGCACAGCAACCCGTGGCTGTCCGCCGGGTCCGCACCGGGGCTGGCAAGATCCAGCACATCCTGCACATCGTAGTACTCAAGGCCTTGATTTTCTGACATTGCCGGATTATTGCACAGCACCAACATTGACGCATTTTTGACCCTTCTCTATAGTGGGCGCATGACTCAAACAAGCCCGCAATCCGTCACCGAGCAGGAACTCCACAAACTGGAGGTCCGGCTCGAAGAACTGGTCAACACCATCACGCGCCTCAAAGAGGAAAACCGCTCACTGCGCAACCAGCAGGAGTCCATGGTCACCGAACGCGCCGGCATGATCGAAAAGAGCGAAATGGCGCGCACCCGGGTGGAAGCCATGATCAGCCGCCTGAAAGCCATGGAACAGGGCGCATGAGCAAGGCCAATCCCATGCGCATCCACATTCTGGGTAAGGAATACCTGGTTGCCTGTCCGGATGACGAGCGCGAAGCGCTATTTGCCTCGGCTGAGTTCCTGACCGAAAAAATGAAGGAAATCCAGGCGACTGGCAAGGTTGTGGGCGTCGACCGGATAGCTGTCATGGCCGCCCTGAATATGGCGCATGAGCTGTTGGAACAGCGCCACAGCAAGGACGACCACCAATTTGACGTCAGCAAGCGTATTCGCGCCCTGCAGGACAAAATCGATGTTGCACTCAACCAGGGCAAACAGCTCGAACTCTGAGCCTTTGCTCATCCCGCCAGGATTTGCGCTATACTTGCATTACGCATCTTCTGCGGTACTCGTCAGCAGTTAAGATCTCCTTGAGCCTAATATTAGCCCCCGGGGATCGGCTTGCCGCACCAGTGAGCATGTCCACTGCGGTGGAAAGCCTTAGGTTCGGCACTCATCCCCACCTGAACCTCTGGTTCAAGGGCAATAACTGCAACGGTATTCGTGGAAGATGCCTTTTATTACCCGGATACCATGCCCAACCGTTCCGACCAGCGTAAACAGCTGCGCCGCCAACGCTGCGCCCTCAACCCTGCCGAACACCTGCAGCGTTCAAACCGGCTGTGTCAGCGACTGATCCAGCACCGACTGTTCCGCAATAGCCAGCGTATCGCCGCCTACCTGTCGGCCGATGGTGAAGTCGATGCTCGCCCCCTGATCGAACAGGCCTGGTCCACAGATAAACAGGTTTACCTGCCGGTACTGCGTCCCTTTGGTGACAACCGCCTGTGGTTTGCACGCTATGAACCCGACACACGGCTGGTGGCAAACCGCTATGGTATTGCCGAACCGGAAATGGATCACGCGCACCGCATCGAAGCCTTTGCGCTGGACCTGGTGCTAACGCCGCTGGTCGGCTTTGATGTGCAAGGCAACCGGCTGGGCATGGGCGGTGGATTCTATGACCGCAGCTTCGCTCACCTGCTGCGCCGCCGGCACTGGCTGAAACCCCGACTGGTCGGGTTGGCTTTCGACTTTCAACAGGTCGCACGCCTGCCCGCACAACCCTGGGACGTACCATTAACGGCCATCGCGACCGAAGACCGGATCACCGAATTCTGATCACAAAACCCTTCTGGAGCAGACCATGAATTACTGGCTGATGAAGTCCGAACCCGACGTATTCGGCATCGAGCACCTGAAAAAAATGCCGAAGAAAACCGAACACTGGGACGGCGTACGCAACTACCAGGCGCGCAACATGATGCGCGATGACATGAAGAAGGGTGATCAGGTTTTTTTCTATCATTCCAACTGTGCCGAGCCGGGTATTGTCGGCATTATGGAGGTGGTACGTGAAGGTTACCCGGACCATACGGCGCTCAACCCGGAAGGAAAATACTACGATCCGAAGAGTGATCCAGACAACCCGCGCTGGTTCATGGTGGATATTCGTTACAAGCGGATGACCAAACGGCTGATCAGTTTGCAAGAGCTGAAGGGTTACAAGGCACTGGAAGATTGTCCGTTGGTGCGCAAGGGGAATCGACTGTCGATCATGCCGTTAACAAAGAAGCAATGGGACTTTATTTTGAACCTTGAAGACAAAAAACCGGGATAGG
>CAZVBD010000061.1:0-3962 GCA_964625255.1 uncultured Thiohalobacter sp.
TACCCGGCTTTCATCGTCTCGCGTAGAATGGTGATATGAAAGTAGGAATGCTTGTACTGGCCCTTGTTTTTCTGGTGACGACGGCAAATGGCGCTGTGGAAGTGACAGATGACGCAGGCCGAACGGTTCGTCTTGAGCAGCCGGCACGACGGATTGTCAGTCTGTCTCCCCATGCTACCGAGTTGTTGTTTGCAGCAGGTGCCGGTGCACAGGTGGTTGCCGTGTCCGGGTACAGCAACTGGCCGCCTGCCGCCCGGCAGTTGCCACGTATTGGCGGTGGCGCGGGGTTGAATGTGGAAGCCATTATCGCGCAGCAGCCGGACCTGGTGGTTGCCTGGTTGAGTGGTAATGCAAAGTCCCGGCTGTTTCAGCTGGAGCATTTTGGTATACCGGTGTTCTATTCCGAGCCACGCGATATTGACGGCATTGCCGAAAATCTTCTGGCGCTTGGTCGGCTTGCCGGTAGCGAGGCGAAGGCACAACAGGCTGCCCGGGCATTTCGTGCCGGTGTGCGTACACTGCGGGAACGTTATGCCGGTCGTCGGCCAGTAACAGCGTTCTACCAGATCTGGCCACAACCCTTAATGACGATCAACGGCCAACATATGATCAGTCATTGGATGCAGTTGTGTGGTGCGGAGAATATTTTTGCCGGTCTTTCAGATCTCGCGCCTGTGATTGATCAGGAAGCGGTGTTGAAGGCGAACCCGGAAGTGTTGTTTGCCGGCCGTCATCCCGGCAAGCGAACGGATTGGGAATCACGCTGGCGCCAGTGGAAAGGGTTGCGCGCGGTGCAGGCGAATCACCTGTATACACTGCCAGCTGAAACCCTGGAGCGGCAGACGCCGCGTGCATTACAGGCGGCACAGGAGCTGTGTGCACGCGTTGACGAAGTGCGACAAAGTCATTCTTCAGGGAACTACTGATTAATTTACAAGTTTTGTCATTGCGAACGAAGTGCAACAATCTGCTTGCCTGTAACCAGATAGCTGAAGATTGCCGCGTTGCTATGTTACCCACACATGATGTATTACCCGGAGGTTCTCCGGTGCAGCTTCAACGATCGTGCTGCCAGAGCACATCGGGAACCTGAACACTACGGTTCAGATGCCGCGCCAGTACAAACAGGTAATCTGAAAGACGGTTGATGTATTGAATCGCAGCCGGGTTTATAGCTTCGGTATTGGCCAGTGTAACCAATCGGCGCTCGGCACGTCGGCATACACTACGTGCAAGGTGGCAATATGCCGCAGCCGCGCAGCCACCCGGCAGAATAAATTCTTTCAGCATCGGCAGCCCGGCATTTAGCGCATCAAGCTGTTGTTCCAGTCGTTCAACATCTGCTGCCTTGATGATATTGTGCCCCGGGATGGACAGTTCACCGCCCAGGTCAAACAACTGGTGCTGTATTTCAGTGAGTTCTGTTCGCGCCTCGTCGGGCATCTCCCCGCTCAACATCACGCCCATCAGGCTGTTCAGTTCATCGATGGTGCCAATGGCCTCAATACGAAAGTCGTCTTTGGGCATCCGCGAGCCATCACCAAGGCCGGTTTCGCCATCATCGCCGGTGCGGGTATAAATTTTTGATAGACGATGCCCCACGGCCTAGCTGTCCAGCAGCTTGTATTGCACAGGAAGATGGACTTCCAGTGAAGCACCGTTCAGCCAGTGCTCAGCCTGTGGCAAATGTTCAATGCGCTGTGCCGCCTTGAGTGCTGACTGGTCGAGCGTACGGTAGCCCGAGGTTTGCACAACCTTCCAGTCGCTCAGGTCACCGTTGCTTGCGACGTGCAGGGACAACAGTACTTGCCCCTGCCAGCCACGCTGGCGCGCCAGCCAGGGGTACTCAAAATGTCGTGCCAGCCGGTTTTTCAATGCGGCACTGATATGTCTGCTGATGTTCTTTGCCGAACTGTGTGGCGGTGTAGCTGTGTTGTTGTTCAAGGCAAGCGGTTCGGTAACCGGTGTTGGTTCCGGCGGGGTATCCCGGGTGGTGTCTGGATTCGTTTCAGCCAGCTGTGTGTGTGATTTGCGATTGGCGTGTTGCAGCGTGCGTGCGTTGTGTCCTGTTGTCAGCCGGTTAGCTTCTGCTGTGCGCGAGTCAGGTTTTGTCATCTGTGGCGGGTGTGTGCCGGTGCTTGCAGGTGGTGATGTTTGTACAGACTGAGCTTCCGGCGTCCTGTTCTCTGTTATCCGTGCGGGGGGCAACAGTGCAACGCGTAGCGCACGAGCCTCGCCGCCCAGTGCCAGTTGAGGTGCCGGGCTTGTCGTATCGAGCCACAGCACGGCAGCGCCGTGGGTGAGCGTCGAGGCAGTGATAAAAGCGACGATACGAAGATCCATAAATGGGGCTGGGGCCGTTCAGACAGGGGTGCCACTGTACGCGCCGTGCTACTGGTTTGTCAATAGAGAGTAATAGTAAGTCTTTGAGTTTAAAGAGTGTTTTCGTTTTGTGTGGTTTGCGATTGAGCTGAGCCGGTGAGTGTATTAGGCTTTGTTGATGGTCATGTGGGGTGGGGGTGAATGATGGAAAGTGTACAGAACGAGTTTCATCGTGAGTTCAAGGGTACGTTTTATGGCGTGCTGCGTTGGGAGCATCTCGACGAACTCTGGAGGCGGTTGCGCGCTGATGCAGCGGGGCGCTGGTACGTGTATGCCGTTGGTGAGGCGCCACCTGAGAAGACGGCTGAAGCCGATGACGTGTTGCGTTTTGTCGATGAAGTTGATGTTCTACTGCGCAAAGAACACGACGAAGACTACTGCGGCATCGTCTATGTCGACGACCCGGCTAACCCCAGTTTCGTGAAAATTTTTGACCCGAACAACCTGGGCGTGTCCTGTGGTTACAGTGATAACCCGCCTTTGCCCGGCTGGATTCTTTCCAAGCTGCCTCCAGCCGACTTGCAAGCGCCGATGCCGCAACCGGGCAACCGGCGCCGCTGGTGGCAACGGCTGTTTTCCAGTTAGTTCCGTTTGTCATTGTATCGCGCCCAACAGAATAAACTCGTATGCGATCAGTGCGCTGTACACGAACAGCAGTATTCTCAGCACCTGTTTTCCGTTGGTGACTTTCAGTATCTGGAAGTGCGAGTGCATTAGCAGAAACAGGATGCCGACACAGGTAATGGCAATCTTGGTGGCGACAAAGGCACTGGTACTGATTTCCATCATGTGTGCCATGAACTGGTTAGTTTCATAGGCGCCACGGTTCAGCAGCGTTAGCGTCAACAGCGCATCAAGGCAACTCAGTAATAGTATGCCAAGTCCGGTTATGACCAGCCGTGGGTCGTACCAGTCCAGGTAATAGTCATGCCCCTCGCGACGTGCCTGGCGCCGCCGGCCACGTCCCTGGAGTCCGCAATAGGTCACAGTACGCCAGCTGTGGCGGCGGCGATCTGTCTTATCGCGCCGCTCTGTGATGCGGGACTTGTTATCCAGTACAGCCACTGAGTTGCTTGAATTCATAGTCGTTTTCCGAAGAAGCCTGCCCTTAAATGGAGCAATTGCTGTGCCGTTTCAGAAGCTGCTTGAAACTCAGTCGCTTAGCGGCACATGAAAAGCAGGGTTATATCAATATGTAAAGTTTACCGACTATCCGATTGTATAACCTTCTGTCGGGATGATCGCAAATAACAACAATTACAAGCGATTATGGGAATTAAAGCACATTTTTTGCCGCGAGACAGAAAAATCAGGCTGAGCAAACATTGTCGATATATTTTACATTATTCCGGCAGCCAGGCCCGTCCGCAGGCCGTTTCAATCGCTGTCAGCGGGTGATTGAAGGCGGTTTCCAGCATGGATGTTTGCAGGATATCGCTACACCGACCGAGGTGGATTTCCGCATCGCCACTCATCAACAGGGCGTGATCGCAGAAACGTGCGGCCAGATTGATATCGTGTAATACCATGATGATGGCGGCACCGTTTTGCTGACCGTGGTCACGCAGTTGTTGCAGGAT
>CAZVBD010000061.1:4062-7217 GCA_964625255.1 uncultured Thiohalobacter sp.
TCCTCCTGATCCTGGAACAGTACGCCGAGCCGTTGTGCAATGTGCTTGCGCGGCAGTGCCTGGAGCGATTCTCCTTCAAGTGTAATCGCCCCGGCGGCGGGTGCGTGCAGGCCGGCGAGCGTATGTAGCAAAGTGGTTTTACCCACACCATTACGGCCGAGAATACACCAGCATTGTCCGGGTTCAATGTTGACGGTTAATGCCTGTGCAAAGCATTTGCTGTCGATACTGATATCGACATCAGCCGCTTGCAGCAGGGCGGTAGGGTCAGCCACGACGGTTACCTTGCGTGCGGTAGAGCAGGAACAGGAACAGGGGTACCCCGAGCAGTGCAGTCAGTACGCCCACCGGTAGCAGTTGCGGTGCTATCAGACTGCGTGACAAGGCATCGGCGAATAACAGTAACGCACCACCCAGCAGCGCCGCGCCGGGTATCAGCAACCGGTAGTCGCGCGCGCCTGCAAGACGCAGCATGTGTGGTGCGATCAGGCCGATGAAGCCGATATTGCCGGCCTGGGTGACAGCTGTCGCTGTGGCCAGCGAGGCCAGTACATAGATGAGCAGTCGCAGACGGTCCACCTCGACGCCGAGTGATGCTGCGCGCAGTTCGCCACTGGCCAGCAGGTTCAGGGACGGCGCCAATGCCATGGAGGACAGGGCGGTGATCAGTAAGACAACGCTGCCGGCGACAGGGGGTTGTACGTAACTGAGGTCGCCCATCAGCCAGAACAGCATACCCTGTAACTGGCCTGCGGGACTGGTGGCGAGCAACAGACTGATGAGTGCGCCCCAGCCGGCGGCCAGTACCACGCCGGTCAGTAACAGCCGGGTGGTGTTCCAGTTGCCGCGTCCGCGTGCCAGTGCGAATACCAGCAGTGTCGAAAGTAATGCACCGGCAAAAGCAGAGGTTTGCAGGATGAATGCCCCGGCACCCAGCAACAGGGCCAGCAACGCGCCGACCGAGGCGCCACCCGAGACACCGAGGATGTAAGGGTCAGCCAGTGGGTTGCGCAGCAGCACCTGCATAAGCGCTCCGGCAATTGCCAGCAGTGCGCCCGTGATAAAGGCGGTAGCGGTACGCGGCAGCCTCAGCTCCAGCAGAATTTGCGTGTTGAGCGAACTGCTGTCGGCGAAAATATCGTGCAGGCTTATGACGGCAGTTCCTGTGGCGAGGCTCAGCCACAGTCCGGTCAGTACCGCGATACCGAGTACGGTGAACAGGGGAAGGGCGCGTAGCGGTTTCACAGTGTCAGCGCAGACTGGTCACCGGCCAGCCGCGTTCACCGGCCAGTGCGCGGAGTTTGTCATCCGGGTCAACGGCTACCGGGTGTTCGACCTGTTCGAGCAGCGGCAGGTCATTGTGTGAATCACTGTAGAACCAGCTGCCGTTCAGCGTGGCGTTGTGCGTGGTCAGCCAGCGTTGCAGGTGTTTGATCTTGCCGCTCTGAAAACAGGGTTCACCAATAAAGTCGCCGGTGTATTCACCTTCGTGGACTTCGGGTTCGGTCGCCAGCAGATGTTCGACGCCATAACGCGCAGCTATGGGTCCGGTAATAAACCGGTTGGTGGCCGTGATAATCAGCAGTTCATCCCCTGCTGTGCGGTGGCGGTCGAGCAGTTCGCGGGCCTTGTCGAGCATGATGGGTTCGATTTTGCTGACCAGAAACTCCTCACGCCAGGTGTCCAGCTGCTGTCGACTGTGATCCGCCAGGGGTTTGAGCTGAAAACGCAAAAATTCATGAATATCCAGGCTTCCGTCGAGATATTGGTCGTAAAAGTGCTGATTTTCGGCTTCGTAGGTTTCGCCATCGACAATTCCGTGCTCCGCCAGAAAACAGCCCCACAGGTAGTCGCTGTCGCCATCAAGCAGCGTATTGTCGAGGTCAAAAAGCGCCAAGGCCATGATTTTTATCCGTTAAGGTAAGCCGGGGATGCAGGATAGTCGTACCGCAGGCAAAGGTAAATCAGACTTTGTGCTCCAGGGCGGCTTCTCAGGGAGCAGGTCCTCCTCGCCTCGCTGATTTGCGCCATCCGGTGCCGTGTGTACAATGCTTTTATACAGCAACGGTTTCCATAGAGCACGCAAGTGATTGATTCAAGTGGTTATAGATCGAATGTAGGAATTATTCTGACCAATCCACAGGGCCAGCTGTTGTGGGCGCGACGGATTCGTCAGGATGCCTGGCAGTTCCCGCAGGGTGGTATTCAGGGGAAGGAGACACCCGAGCAGGCGATGTACCGTGAACTGGAAGAAGAGATCGGTCTGGAATCAGACCATGTGGATGTTCTTGGTGCAACCCGTGGTTGGCTGCGCTACCGGTTACCGGAGCGGTTTATCCGCCATCACCAGAAACCGGTGTGCATCGGGCAGAAGCAAGTCTGGTTTATGTTGCGGCTGGTGTGCGACGAGCGTCTTGTGCGGCTGGATCTGAGCGATAAACCCGAATTCGACAACTGGCGATGGGTGGATTACTGGCACCCGCTTCGCGAAGTCGTCCCTTTTAAACGTACAGTATACAAAAAAGCACTGAACGAACTGGCGCCGCTGATTTTTCCCGACGGCAAGGTGCCGGATATGGCGGCACGCTGAGTCGCTTCACGGGCATTTGCCCTGACCCGGATGGAATCTGAAACTTGCTTGATACCCTGAGAAGAATTGTTCAGGAAGTAAATCGCGCGCCGGACTTGCCGCGTGCACTTTCGATTATCGTCAGCCGTGTTAAACAGGCGATGGTGGTGGATGTCTGTTCAGTGTATCTCACTGACCCGGAGACTCAGCAGCATGTGCTGATGGCAACGGACGGATATAACCCGAGTGCTGTTGGCAAGGTGCGGTTGAATGCTGGTGAGGGCCTGGTCGGCGTGGTGGCTCGCCGTGAGGAAATGCTTAACCTGGATGATGCTTCTTCGCACAGGGCATATATATTTACCGGTGAGATCGGTGAAGCGCCCTTTCACGGTTTTCTTGGCGTGCCGATCGTACAGCACCGCAAGGTGCTGGGTGTGCTGGTGGTTCGCCAGCGTGAACGACGACGTTTTGCGGAACCGGAAGAAACCTTCCTGTTTACCCTGGCAGCACAGTTGGCAGGCGCTATCAGTCACGCCGGTGCCAGTGGCGATATCACGCGCCTGTTACAACAATCTGATGAATCACG
>CAZVBD010000061.1:7317-14121 GCA_964625255.1 uncultured Thiohalobacter sp.
CTTATTATGATGCTGCGTAGCGAGAATCTGGTTGACGGCACCATTGAGGGTATTCGTGCCGGCAACTGGGCGCCGGGTGCACTGCGTGAAACCATTGTTGAACACGTCAGTGCTTTTGAAGCGATGGAAGACCCCTACCTGCGTGAACGCGCCAGTGATGTGCGTGATCTCGGCAGACGGATTCTGGAACACCTGCAAAGCACCAGCCCGATCCAGCGTTCCTGGGAGCCGAACACGATTCTGGTGGGCGAAGAGATCAGTGCCAGCCAGCTTGCCGAGGTACCGGTGCAGTACCTGGTGGGTGTGGTATCGGCACGCGGGTCGAGCGCTTCGCATGTGGCCATTCTGGCACGCGCGCTGGGTATCCCGGCGGTCATGGGTGTTGATGATCTGCCGGTGAATCGCCTGGAAGGCCAGGACATTGTTGTCGATGGCTATCAGGCGCGTTTGTTTGTCCGTCCGTCGCGCGCTATCCGTGAAGAATTCCAGCGCTTGCAGGCGGAAGAAGCCGCACTGTCGCAGGATTTGCTGGACCTCATCGAGTTGCCTTCCGAGACACCCGATGGTGTACATGTGCCCTTGTATGCGAATACCGGGCTGCTGACTGATATTACGCCATCCCTGCGTTGCGGGGCGGAAGGTGTCGGCCTGTATCGCACCGAAGTCCCGTTCATGATTCGTGATCGCTTTCCGGGTGAGGAAGAACAGTTTCGTATTTACCGGCAGGTGCTGGAAGCCTTTGCACCGGCACCGGTGACGGTGCGCACACTGGATATCGGTGGCGACAAGGCATTGCCGTATTTTCCCGTTGAAGAAGAAAATCCTTTTCTGGGCTGGCGCGGTATCCGTATTGCCCTGGATCATCCGGAAATATTTCTTACCCAGGTGCGCGCCATACTGCGTGCCAATGCCGGGCTAGATAATTTGCAGTTGCTGTTCCCGATGATTAGCAGCGTTGGTGAAATTGACGAAGCCGTTGGTCTGGTACGCCGTGCCCACGAAGAGCTGGTCGAGGAAGGCGAGCAGGTTACCTATCCCAAAATCGGTGTCATGATCGAAGTGCCATCGGCGGTGTACCAGGTGCCGGCCATGGCGAAGCGCGTGGATTTTTTCTCCATCGGCAGTAACGACCTTACCCAGTATCTGTTGGCAGTGGATCGCAACAATGCCCAGGTCAGTGATCTTTATAACGCATTACACCCGGCCGTGTTGCGTGCCATCCATCAGGTCGTGGTTGAGGCACACGCGGTACAGCGTCCCGTGAGCGTGTGCGGTGAAATGGCCGGTGACCCTGCAGCGGCATTACTGTTGCTCGGGATGGGCGTCGACTCACTCAGTATGAGTTCGGCCAGCCTGTTGCGGGTCAAGTGGGTGTTACGCAGTTTTAATACAGAAAAGATGCAGAGCCTGCTGGAAGAAACCTGGAAGCTGGAAGATGCGGCTTCAGTTCAGGCACTGTTGCACAACAGCCTGGTTGAAGCCGGGCTTGGTGGACTGGTGCGTGCCGGTCGATAAACAGTCGCTGTCGTCAGCGACGTCGCCTGAGCCAGATCCAGGAACCGGTCAGCGATAACAGAATCAGTAGTGCAGCGGCAATATCAAACAGCCATGGCCCGATCTTGCCAAAAAAACGTCCACTGTGCAGATCCAGCAGTACACGCTCGACCGGCAGGACTTCACCCCGGAAATGATTCCGCAGTAATTTCTTCAGTTGTGGCTCCAGCGGTTCCGGGGTTGCCCAGCGGATATCACTGTCATTATTGTCGAGTCGTTGCCAGCGGATAAAATCATTATCCGGCCGGTAGATTTCGTGCAGGGTGCGTACGGCAAGCTTGCCTTCGGCATCGAGACCGATTTGCTCGATCCCGGCAGGGACGCCATCGCTGCGCTTGAGGCGTTCGATCATTTCCCCGCGCGGTGTCAGTAACAGAATATGGTTGTTGACACTGACGACCAGCATGTCGCCAAATTGCAGCGCCCCGGTCAGGTCGCGGTAGTCGTCGCCGATTTCCTTGCGGTCCAGGTACAGGTCATCGCCCATCAGGGTGATGTGGTGCTCGCCAACCGGGAAACTCAACAGTTGTTCGGGGGCTTCAATACCATACCAGTCAAGAATCCATTCAGACTGCACATGTGAGTCATTGAACCGGAAGTCATCAGTGTGATTGAGCAGGATACCGGTGAAAGCAATGATCAGTGTAAACAGTGCAGCACCTATACCCATATAGCGATGCCATACATAGAAGGAGCGCAGCTTGAAGCGCTGTTTTCTACGGTGATGCTTTGACATTCTGCTCTACCGTTACGCTGTCAAGATACAGGGCCAGGGTGGCGATTTTTTTCAGGGCGCGTACCGACAGGGTGGCCCCGGAGATACCGTCGATGGATTTATTCAGTGCGCCGTCGTGGTTTAATCCGGCACCCTTGAACTGGTCGGTAAAAAACGGGTAGCGAACTTCCCAGCCGCGGCTTTCACGGAAGATGAGTACTTTGATGCGTTCCAGGCGGCCATCCTGGATAACCACGCCGGTGGTGATAGGGTGATCCTTGCCGACCTCCTCCAGTATCCAGGCGCTACGTTGTGCCTGGCGCCAGTAACGGACACGAAGACTGGGATAGCGGTGCCCCAGGATTTCCCGGGCGCGTTGCTTGCGCTCGCCGGTCAGCCAGACAATGCTTGCCTCGGGGACCTGTCCGTTAAAATTATCCGAGAGAAATTCCTGGGGTTCCTGATAAGTGTCACGCCCCCACGCCAGCAGCGGTAAAAGGCTGAGCAGGATAAACAAGCGGAAGGTTATGGGTCTCATGAACTAACCGGAAGTGAATACGAGGCGCTGAAGCGCCCCATATTCTGCCTGAGTTGCAGGTTGAGTGACAGTGTCAGAACTGGTAACCGACGCCAAGATTGAAGCCATCGAACTCATTCTTGCCGGACGGTGCGTCCTGAATCTGGTAATCCGCCTTCAGAACAACGTCCGGATGCGGCCAGTAGTTCACGCCGAAATCGACCTGGGTATATTCCGTGTCGGTGGAATTGCCGGCCTGATTATCCCAAGCGTTATAGCGGGCAAATACGCCGACTTTCGGGGTGACCTTGTAGGAGGGTTCGATATACCAGCCAGTTTGTTCGTCGGCACCGACAGCAGCGGGACCGGAGCCATCCAGATCCCAGGTGGCGTACAGGGCGCGCAGGCCAAATGGACCGCGATTGGCGATAACGTGGGTTTCAAGCAGAACGGCCGAACCTGCCGCCGTGTCTGCACCCTGGGTCAGATCGGTCTGGTACTGTGCGGTCATGGACAGTTCTATGCCCGGCAGTCCCGTCCACTTGATGCGCCCGGTATAGGCCAGGTCGTTGGCGTTTGCCTCGCGGGCACTTTGCCGGCCGCTACGAACCGCATAGTTTTTCCCGGCGTTGGTGCTGAACCCGGAGTGAACCAGCAGGTCGTAACTCCAGCCTTCACCGAAGCGACCGTTCAGGCTGGCGCCACCTTCGCGCCAGGTGGTCGGGATGATTTTGTTTTCCACCGGGTTGCGCTCTACGCCATAGAAGGTGCCGGGTTCATGAACTTCATTCAGGATGCCGGCCGGTATGAGTAGCAAACCGGCACGACTGGACGTGTTTTCGTTCAGATCGAATTCAAGGTATGCCTGCTCCATGGAGACTTCACCGCCATCCTTGCCTTCACCTGCCTGGGCATGCTCGACTTCGAGTTCGGACCAGAAGCGAATACGGTCATTGAATTCATGGCCGAGGAACAGGATAGCGCGATGCAGGTCGATCTCTTTCTTGTCGCTGCCGCCACTGGTCTGGTTATCCAGATTGTTGTAATGCATTTCGCCGTAGCCACCCACGATGGTACGCCCCGAACTGCCATGGGAAAACGCACCGTGATCAGCGCCCAGTCCCGCTGAGTTGATGCTGGTGCCGGCGGCCGGGCCGGTTGTTTGTATCTGGTCCAGCACTTCGCCGGTGGCCTCCACTTTTTCATTCGTTGTCTGCTGACCCTTTTTAAGCGCTTCAATTTCCTGCTGTTGCTTCTGGATAATTTCCCACATCATTTCAGGGGATGGCATCCGGGCGGCGCTGGCAGCGGTTGTCATCAGAATGGCGGCGAGGCCGATGCTGGTATTCAAAGAGCGTTTCATGCGTGGTTTCCCTCAGTGCTGTTGTTTGTCTGGAGCGCATTATAGAGAAAAGCAAACTAAATGCAAATCGTTCTCATTTACCAAATAGAGGCAGGGTTGGGGGGAGCGAGGGAGTGGGCGTTGGTCAGGCGGGCCGAAGTACGGCGAGCAGTATAATTGCCACCAGCAGTGCAGCCGGTATTTCATTGAACCAGCGGTAGTAAACGCCCGAGTGCCGGTTATTGCCGAGACGGAACTGTGTGACCAGTCGTGCGCACTGAACGTGATAGAGGATCAGCACGGCCACCAGCACCAGTTTTATCTGTAGCCAGTGTTCGGTGAGAGGCCAGTGCCAGCCGACCACAAGCCAGACACCAAACGCACCCGCCAGCAGGGCGCCCAGCGTCATAATGGCCAGCAGTTTGCGCTCCATAATGATAAAGCGCTCGTGCCCTGTCTGTTCATGGCAGTCAGCGTGATACACGAACAGTCGTGGCAGGTAAAACAGGCCGGCAAACCAGGTCACCATGAAAATAATATGAAAAGCCTTGATCCACAGCATATTCAGTTGGTATTCACGAGCGGCGGCGAATCGGTCTGTGCCAGCATGTCGATAATCAGGGCACGTACCTTTGGCATATCCATCTCACCGATTTTCTGGTGCACAATGCGGCCATCCGGTGCGATGAGGAAACTGCTGGGCGTTAAACGGACATCGCCGAAGGCACGTGCTGCATCGCCTTTGATATCCAGGGCAATCGGGTAGGGCAGTTTGCGCGCATTGGTCAGTGCAATGACGTGGTCAGGTGGATCATAGGACATGGCGATGCCGATGATCTCAAAACCTCTTGGAGCCAGTTCCTCGTACAGCTCGACAAGGTGTGGCATTTCCTTGATGCACCCCGGGCAGCTGGTGGCCCAGAAATTGACCAGTACCGGTTGGCCGCGCAGTGTTGATAACGGGATTTTTTCGCCATGGAGGGTAGACAGGGTGATGTCCGGTGCCCGGGCAAGCCCTGACGGTGCCAGCCACAGGTAACCGATGCCGCCGAGCAGCATCAGCACAAACAGTCCGGTCAGGGTGTCTTTCAGTTTCATGACGAAATGGTACCGTGTCCGCCGGGCCAGCGCGAACAACGGCCTACACGTCAGGTGTTTTCTTTTCCACCGGTGGTGGCAGGAATTGTTTGGCCAGTTCACGGTAAATCGGTTCCGGACAAACGAAACGTGACGTGCCATAGGCGATGAAAGCCGTCGCCATCAGTGGCAACAGCAGTTGCTGGTTGTCGGTCATTTCCATCACGATGACAAAAGCGGTAATGGGTGTTTGCACCACCCCGGTGAAGTATCCCACCATGCCGAGAATGATAACGGTGGATACGGGCAAAGAAGGCATCCAGCTGGCGATTTCTGCACCTACGCCGGCACCGGTTGCAAGAGAGGGTGCAAAAAGCCCGCCCGGAATGCCGCTCAGGTAGGAAAAGATTGTCGTCAGCATTTTCATGAAAGGGTAGTTGTCCGGCAGGGTACTGGTGCCGCTGATGATCGCCGAGGCCTCCTCATAGCCGGTGCCGTAGGCCGTGTTACCGGACAGGAAGCCTGCACCCGCAATACCCAGTCCACAGAGTGTCGCGACAATAACCGGCCGGCGGCGAATGATGGGCGCGAGATATTGCGACCCCTGGATGAGAGCCGTGCTGAATAACCCGCCCAGCAAGCCACCGACGATGCCGCACACCAGTACCGGCATCAGCATTTGTGACGCCGCCAGTCCGGCCGAGGTGCTACCGAAGTAGGTGTAGTTGCCCTGTATGACAACAGCAGTAATGCCAGCGATGAAAACTGCCGTCAGCAGTACACCGCTGGTGCGTTCCTCAAAGGAACGTCCCATTTCCTCCACCGCGAACAGAATACCGGCCAGCGGCGTATTGAAGGCGGCGGCAATACCGGCTGCACCACCGGCCAGAATCAGGCCGCGATCCATATAGTGGTGTGGAAATTTGGCAAAACGCCCCAGCGAGAACATGATGGCCGCGCCAATGTGTACGGTAGGGCCTTCGCGACCAATGGATGCCCCGCTGATCAGGCCGAGCAGCGTCAGCAGGATTTTTCCGAATGCGATCCGGAACGACAGGAGCGCACTGCGCGAGGTATGTTCCGTCAGTTGCAGGGCGGCGATGGATTGCGGGATACCACTGCCCTGTGAACCCGGGAAAAACTTTCTCGTCAACCAGGAAACCAGTACCAGTCCGAGTGGGCAGAGGACGAAAGGTACCCAGTCACCGTAAGCCAGCAGCGTGTGAAACACATCCTCGGCATACACAGCGCTGAGGGCAAAACCGGAGGCTATCACCCCGACCACCACGGCGCCGGCCCAGAAAATCAGCCGGATTTTCCACGCGTCGGGGGACATCAGGTCTTTCCCGGATTTGCGAATATGAGTCAGCATGAAGCGTTGTCGCCTGATGGCATCCTGGAGAACAAGTGGGGTGTGCGGGCGCCATGTTATTTTCTAAGGCGCACACATGCAATTGTTTTGCGTGGACAAACTCCGGCATTGTACGGAGAATAAGCCACTTGAAGTCACGTGAGCACGACGGAATACATCAAATGATCAAGGTAGGCATAGTAGGCGGGACCGGGTATACCGGTGTCGAGTTATTAAGGTTGCTGGCG
>CAZVBD010000062.1:0-13941 GCA_964625255.1 uncultured Thiohalobacter sp.
TGGCAATACGCTGACAGTGCAACTCAACAACCAGACGCAAATGGAAGACAAGATGAGCGGGGGCATGACTGGGTTAAACCTGATGGGTATTCAGATCGGAAATTACCTGGAAATCCGTGGCTTCCTTAATACCGGCTCCACGATCCCGGTGGTAGCTTCTGAATTACGACGCAACACGCTTGATAACGATCTTCTGCAAGGCCCGGTCGATAGTGCTGTCACCAATGTCAGTGTGACGATACTCGGCCTGACGTTCACTTCGGATAGCAACACAGAGTTTGAAGTCAGTAGCGCGAATTTTTATAACACGGTAACGGTAAACCCCAGTTGCATCGTCAAGATACAGGATGGCGAAAGACCCACGACACCACCGGATGGTATCGCTGATGAAATGGATCTGGAGGGGAGTTGCCCCTGAATGAACACCGCTAGCGCAGCAATGGGAGGTTACGGGACATTGTCCGGCTCCAGCTCGAACCGGTACGTTTTATGACACGCTACACAGTTACCAAGAATTATGTTCATTTGAGAAAGTGCATGCCCGGGATCTTCCATATCCTGTGCATCAAGCGCCAGCGCATCGAACTTTCGATGTGTATCAAAGCCAAGCTGCTTGAAGGATAAAGGAAGCTTACCGATCAGGGAACCAGGAACCTCACCCTGTGCACTGAGACCTGATTTCCGTGCAGCTTCAGCGACCTGTTTCATATCGTTGTCAGAAATTCCACTGGTAATCTGTTGTATGCTTTCCAGAAAAATGCGCATCTCGGACAACACGAGATCCCGTTCATTTTTTTCGAGCAGAATTGCCGTTCGACCATCCTTGCTTTCTTCCACACTGCCCTGAAGAACAAATTTATAAGTGATTACGGCTGTTATTACTAACAGCACGACAACGCTCATCCAGCAAAATCTGCACATCGCTTTCTCCGCTTGGCCAGGTAGCCGGCTAGTCACTCTTGCAGCAGTTGCGCCCTGCATCCTTGGCACGGTACAACGCTTTGTCGGCACGCTCGAAACACTGGTCAGGCGTGTCACCGTCGCGGTATGCGGACAAACCACAGGAAGTGGTAATCCTCACACGTTCATCACGGAAATGAAAGCCGGTTTTTTCTATCGCTATACGCAATTTTTCAACGACGGGCATGCAGTCCTCGATGGAGGAGCCCGTGATCAACTGTACAAACTCTTCCCCGCCGTAACGCGCGACAAAGTCTGTTTCACGTACATTGTCTGCTAGCACGCGGGCCAGTGTACACAGTACCTTGTCACCCGCCTTGTGCCCGAATCGATCATTAACCCGTTTAAAGTGGTCAACATCCCACACCACCAGCACCAACGGTGTACCAAAGCGTTTCCAGCCTGCCACTTCCTGTTCCAGTCGTTCCTCCCACGCCAGACGGTTGGGTATGCCGGTCAGCGCATCGGTTTTAGCTTGTGAGCGTTCGTCATCAATACGCAACCGCAAGACCTCGGTTTCTGACTCCATGTCTTTCATGCGCTCGTTCATGGAAGCAATTTCCTGCTTCGCCTGTTCGTAACGCTGCTGTTCGACCTCGTGGTGTTGTGACATATGCTGGAGGACCGCGTCGATATGCGTCTGTACTGTCTGCTTGAGCTGGCCCAGGTTCGTTGCGTCACGAACGCTATCACCGATACCGCTGATTTCCTGCTTCACCTGGCTGTCGAGGTGCTGGCCGGCTTGCTGCGATTCGTCGTAATAGGCTTCGCTTTGTACAAGTTGATGACCAACTTCCTGCAGACGTTCACCCAGTTGCTTGAGAAATTCCTCTATGCCCTGTTTTTCTTTCAACGACTGGGCGCGTATGGCCTGAACCAGATCAGCAATTTCTCCCAGCACACCGTCCCACTGACCCCCGTCATCCATTTTGAGGATATGCGTGCGAATACGCTCAACGTGTTGTGAAAATTCTTCGGGAAGTGTCAGGCGTTCCAGCAGTTGTATCAGAATATCCCGCACGGTTTCAGTCGATGTACGACTTTCACCGGAATCGTTACTTACGGTTAATCTGTCGTTATCATCCTGTACTTGTCGGGATGTTGATCCAAACAGGCGACCCAGGAATCCGCCTGATGGCTTTTCAGATTCAGGTGTAGCCTGTTGCCTGCTGCGTTGTACCTCACCCGCCTGGTCCAGGCGAACCAGGGTCTTTGACATTTCCTCGATACAGACACGCAACTTTGGCGTGCTGCTGTGTTCACGAATGGCGTCACGCAGACAGCATAATTGTTCATCAAGTGTGTCGTCGAGTCCGTCGGCGGCCAGCGTCAGGCGCGAGATCGTTTTGCGCAATAGTTCGTCATTGTCCTTCCACTGTTTTTCCGTGCGCTCACATTCTTCGAGATTATCGAGATATTTCTGCTTCCACTGCTTCGCTTCCTGCGCCTCTTTTTCAGTATCCATGCCTACATCTCCATCAACCATCAACCATCAAGCCTGACAGTTTCCGGTAAAACAATTTCCATGCTTACCGGCAGGTGATCGGACAGGGGGTAATCCAGCACTTCAGAATGCTCGACTTCCACGGTAGGAGTCACCAGGATGTGATCGATGTTGCGCTTTGGTCGCCAGCTTGGAAACGTGTTCATTCCATGCAGTGGCTCTGTCATCAGTGTGCGATCAATCAATCGTTCAATCTCCGGGCTGTTGGAACGACAGTTCATATCACCCATCAATACCACGTGCCGGTATTCATTGATCAGTTCACCCAGGTAATCCAGCTGGTTAACCCGGCCTCGCTGGCTGAGTGCAAGATGTACGATCAATATCACCAGTGACTCCTCGCCATCACCATAACGTACCGCCATGGCGCCACGACCCGGAATACGTCCCGGCAGGCGATGCTCGGTAATCCCGCTGGGTTTGTAACGACTCAGCACGCCAAGACTGTGGCGTGCAAAGCGCCCGATACGCCGGTTGGTCTGGTCGTCCCAATAGGGAAACCCGGCCTCTTGGGCGAGGTACTGGGTGATATTGATAAAACCACTGCGCGCACTGCCGGCGTCAGCTTCCTGAACACCGACAATATCGTAATTTTGCATGAGCGTCGCAATACGATCGAGATTGGCAAAACGTTGCGGGTGGTGCAGCACATGCTTCCAGCTATGGGTCAAATAATGCCGGTAACGACGGGTATGAATGCCGATCTGGATATTATAGCTGAGCAGACGTAACGTCCGCCGTGGCACGGTGTGTAACGATGTTGCATTGGCAGAACTACTTGGCATATCGGTATCAGATAGGGCAAATCAGGTTACCCAGCTGCTCGGTTAATTTCAGGTTCTCACTGTAGTCGACGGGACAGTCGATAATACTCAGCGTCGGCTGCGCCAGCGCTTCCTTGAGTATATCCTGTAACTGGCCCGGCGCCTCTACGCGATAGCCATTGGCGCCGAAAGATTCGGCATACATGACGAAATCAGGGTTATTGAAGTGCACATGCGACGTACGCTGGAACTGGTGCATCTGTTTCCACTCGATCAACCCGTAGCCGCCGTCATTCCAGATCAGGATTACGATTGGCACATCAAGACGTAGCGCAGTCTCTATTTCCTGTGAATTCATCAGAAAACCGGCATCGCCGGTCACAGCCACCACCGCACGGTCTGGCGAAACCATTTTGGCGGCTATGGCGCCCGGGACAGCGATACCCATGCTGGCAAAGCCATTAGAAATAATGCAGGTATTCGGCTCCTCGCAACGGAACATGCGCGCCATCCACATTTTGTGTGCACCGACGTCGCAAACGACAATGTCATCAAGATCCAGCACGGTGCGCAGATCCCAGATAATTTTCTGCGGCTTGACCGGAAAACCTTCGTCGTCCTGATGCTGGTTCATTTCCTTGATGAGCGCCTCGCGTAACGGACGCATCAAATGACCCTGGTGTGGTGTTGCCAGCGTGGCGATGCGCATTAACGTGTGCTTGATATCACCCAGCACGCCAACTGTGACATTGTAATGCTCATCCACCTCGGCCTGGGTACGGTCGATATGGATAATGGTCCGGTCACGCGTCGGGTGCCACAGATACGGGTGGTATTCCACCAGGTCATAGCCCACACAAATAATCACATCCGCGCGACTGAAACCACAGCTGATGTAGTCGTTGGCCTGCAAACCCGCACTGGCCAGCGTGGTGCGATTGCGAAACGGGGTCACACCCTTGGCCATGAAGGTATTGGCAACCGGGATATTCAGCTGCTCGGCAAAATCGGCCAGGTGCTTCCAGGCACCGGCACGTACAACTCCGTTGCCGGCGAGGATCATCGGGTTGCGTGCTTTGGAAATCAGTGTCGCGGCGCGCTCAACCTGCTGTTGTGGTGGCTCGGGCGGAAACGGTGCATTCACCTGCAGGGGTTTTGCGACAGCCGGCAACTTGGCAATATCTTCCGGGAACTCGATAAACGCCGCACCGGTCTTTTCGGATTGCGCCACCTTGAAGGCTTTGCGGATGACTTCCGGAATTACTTCTGGTGCCAGTACCCGCGAGGTGTACTTGGTGATGGGCCGGAACATATTTTCCAGGTCCAGCACCTGGTGCGATTCCTTGTGCAGGCGGTTGGTACCCGCCTGCCCGGCAATCGCGACCAACGGCGCATGATCCATGTTCGCATCGGCTACGCCGGTGACCAGGTTGGTTGCACCCGGCCCCAGTGTCGACAGGCAAACGCCGGCACGCCCGGTCAGGCGCCCGTAAACATCCGCCATGAAGGCTGCACCCTGTTCGTGGCGCGTGGTAATAAAGCGGATGCTGGAGTCCAGCAGGGCATCCATCAGGTCGAGGTTTTCTTCACCCGGCACGCCAAAAATATATTCGACGCCCTCGTTCTCCAGGCACTTCACAAAGAGCTGTGCGGCATTCATGTCAGCAGTCCTGTTGAACGGCAACCGGTACAGGCGGGGAAATCCCGGCGTCTTTTATTTTTTGGCTGCGTTACCGCCAGCCGCTTTTCGCTCCTGCTCGACCAGGTAATCAATCACCTCAAACATCTGCTTGTTTCCACCTGCCATGGTGGCGTTGGTCCGGTACTTGCCATTAATAATCAGGGTGGGAACACCGGTAATACCGTACATTTCCCGAACACGTTTGGACCGGTTGGTCTTCATCACGACGGCGAATGACTTGAATGCCTTGTCAAAATCGTTTGCGGAAATACCTTGTTTGACAAAAATAGCCCTGACATCCTCCGGGGTACGAATACGTTTGCGTTCCTTGTGGAGGCGTTCAAAGATTGGTTCGTGTACCTTGTCCAGTACGCCAAGAATCTCGGCTGTGTAGTAGGCGCGTGCCAGCAATTCCCAGTTCGGTCCGAGTATGGCGGGCATGCGAACAAATTCCACGTCAGCGGGTTTCTCTTTCAGCCATTCGTGCAACGCCGGCTCAAGTCGATAGCAATGCGGGCAGGCATACCAGAATAATTCGCGCACCTCGATCTTGTCTGCATTGTCAGTTGGCTGCGGCGCGGCAAGCTTTTCGTAATTCACTCCCTCTTTCCAGGCACCGAACGCCAGCGGGGCAAACAACATCAAAACCAGCAATCGCATGACAATTTTCATTCTCTTCTCCACTTTTAGAGTTCTCCGTAGGAATGCAGACCCGACAGGAACATGTTAACGCCAAGAAATGCAAACAGTGTGACAAACAGGCCTACCACAGACCACCAGGCCATCGGCGCACCACGCCAGCCTTTGGTCAGGCGCATGTGCAACCAGGCGGCATAGTTCAGCCATACGATCAATGCCCAGGTTTCCTTGGGGTCCCACGACCAGTAACCCCCCCAGGCCTCGGCTGCCCATAGCGCACCCAGAATGGTTGCGACGGTAAAAAATGCGAAGCCCAGTGCAATAGCCTTGTACATCACGTCATCGAGCATTTCTGTCTCTGGCAGACGTGTGGCAATAAACCCCTGTGGCGCAATTCTGTCTGCGCGCTCACGCATCAGATAAACCACACCGACCATTGCCGCCAGCGCAAAGCCGCCATAACCCACAAAGTTGGCCGGAACATGTATCTTCATCCAGTAACTTTGCAGTGCAGGTACCAGCGGCTGTATTTCGTGTGCATCGCGAGAGAAGGCGTACCACAGCAGGAAAGCGACCGCCGCAGAGATGATCAGCAGCACGAAACCACCCAGGGCACGGGTGCGGTAGCGGCTTTCATAAAAAAGGTAGATCAGTGCGGTGATCAGGCAAAAAAGAATGAAGACTTCGTAGAGGTTACTGACCGGGATATGGCCAATGTCACTCCCCATCAGGTAGGACTCGCGCCAGCGCACCATCAGCCCGGTGAAGCCCATCACTACGGCAACCCAGGTCATGCTGCTGGCAACCTTGCCGGTAAAATCTGAACGCGTGATCAGCGCAGCGAAGTAGACCACCGTCGCCGCAACGAACAGCGCGCTCATCCACATAATGGCCGATTGACTGGACAACAGGAACTTCAGAAAGAAGCTGCCCTGTGCCGTCTGCAATGAACTGCCGTATACCATGACCGCCAGCAAACTCAATACAGCGATGGCTACCGATAAGCCGCGTATTGCCTTCCAGCCCCAGCCAAACGCTGCCAGCGCCAATCCGGAACCAAGCAGGATGCCGACTTCGTAGCGATCCATCAGCGTATGGTAACGAGACCAGGCATAGCCGGTCCCTACCATGACCAGAACGGCCCACAGCCAGTCAATGGCGGTCAGTTTTTTCCAGAAAGAAGGCTCTTCAAGTCCATCGAGCAATTCCTGTTGTGTCGCTGACATACTGATTACCTTAAGAATACCTAACTATCACCGTGAGATTTTTCCGGTCCGGCAACCCTCCAGCGAGAATCAAGCTGCGCACACAGGCGCTCAAACTCCCGCTCGAAATCACGCTGGTGACGACTACCGCTACCCGCTGCCAGTATACGACTTGTCTCACCCTGCTGTTCGATCCAGAACCACAATTTGCGATTTGGCACATAGAACATAAGGAAAACGCCCACACTCAACAGTGCAAAACCGATATACACCACGTTCTTGCCGGGCGAGCGTGAAATCTGCAGTCCGGACGCCTGTACAAAATCAAACTCGCGCAATTGCAGGTAAAAAGGCGATTCGTAGGCGCCGAGCGCTGCAATGGCCGTCAACGAGTCTTCAAAAAACCGGGCATCCCGGTCACTCAGACCCTGTGACAGATCGACACCCTCATCGCGCATGAGTTCCAGGTAGAGTTCGCCCAGAAACGTTTGCATCACCTTGAAATAGGCTTTTAACACGCTCTCCTGCCGGTCTTCCGGCACACGTTCGGCAACCATGTTGGCAATGGCCTCAAACCCGCCCATACGAAATTGTCCGATCAGACCCAGCATGGAGCGCACAACCTCTGCGCGTCGCCTTGGTTCGTCGCGTGTGGCCTGTCCCATACTCTGTCCGATTACCCGAGCGGCGACCGTACGCACATGCTCCTCATCGAAGAGCATGGCGCGAAAATGCAGAAAGCGCCCGATACCGCCCTGTGCATCAACGGGAATGTGCAGGTACCGGAAAGGTTCTGCCTGCGATTCGCGCACGCCGCTCAACAGGGTCAGCCTTCCGTCGAATTCGACCGGTAGCATGTAATTCTCGAATTCCCACGCCTGCCCCGATGCATTACGCAACTTGAAGGTAAAATTCGGGCCGAAATTTTTCTGCTGCTCCTTGCCATTCTTGTCGATGACCGGGTTGATATTGAACAGCCGGAAATCGATGAATTCCAGCGTCATCGGGCCTTTCGGTGTTTCTATCGCGGTACTCTCCAGCACCTTGCCCTTGATGCGCTGTGGTTTTATATCGCCTGACTGCAGAGGCCAGGCATCCAGCGTCAACCCCGTACCGCCATCGCTGAAACTGGCCTGATAAATCGCATAGCCCTTGTAAATCCAGGGATGATTGACAGAAATGGTGTGCTCAAGCGGTACATCGACTTCAGGGTCGTAGATGACCAGGTCACTTTCAAAAGATTTCGGCTGACCGGTCGGGTAGTGCTCGATACGAAAGTCTTTCACCTCAATCGAGAACGGCAATGGCTGAACCAGGTAACCCTCCCGTAGCTGGAGGAACACCATGTTGGCCGAGCTGCCTTCAGGAATATTAACCGAACCCCGGAAGCCCGGGTTGCTGACCGGAAGACGGCTGATCGCCGGCACTTCGGAGGCAGGAATGTCGCGCGTTTCCGGCACCAGCGAACCACCCGCCTCGCGCAACATCATCGGCAGACCGCTGTCGAACAGGGCGCCAACACAAATAACCACAATGGCAATGTGCGTGAAGAAATAACCCAACTTGCTGTAGCGTCCCCGAATCGCTGCCAGCACATAGCGCCCGCCTTCATTACGTGTGCGCGTACGATAACCGAGTCCACGCAACCAGCCTGTCAGTGCGTTCTGCAAATCTTGTGGTGGCGCCTCGACTTCCCATTCCCGCTTGTGGTGAAAGGCCTTGAGCGATTTGTAGCGGATATTAAGATGGAAGTTGCGCATCTCCCGCAACATATTCGGCGTATTGCGCCAGATGCAGACGCTGGTGGACAACACCAGAAACGCCAGGATTGCCAGAAACCAGCTGGCGCCGTAAACATCATATAAACCCAGCGTGTTGAATACCTCGAACCAGAAGGATCCGAATTTTATGATGTAATCCTGGTAGGGCTGATTCTGTTGCAGCACCGTGCCGACCACGGAAGCGATGGCAATTGCCACCAACAGAGTGATAGCAAGGTTCATGGAACCCAGGAATTCCAGCGCAATGGACGCTGGACGCATTCGGGATTGACGACGGCGGGAGGGTTGATTCATGCGGGGCGCATTCTATCAATAAAAAGGGCGGCCTGATGGCCGCCCTTCCAGTACGTCAGCGAACAGGCTATTCAGTACAAACCCTGTACATAGGCCGCAACGGCCTTGATTTCCTTTTCGCTCATTTTTCCAGCGATGCTCCGCATCATTTTGCCGGCGTCGTTCTTGCGCTCTCCGGTCTTGAAGGCATGCAGCTGATTTTCAATATACTTGGCATGCTGACCACTGAGTGACGGGAAATTAGCTGCCGGGTTACCCGCGCCGGTCGGACCATGACAGCCGATACAGGCCGCAACACCGGTCGCCGGGTTACCCCCGCGGTAAAGCTTTTGTCCGGCTTCAGCCAGCGCTTTGTCGGCCACACCCTGCTTGACCGGCAGGCTGGCGAAATAGGCGCCGAGATCACTCATATCCTGCGGATTCAGTCCTGCCACCATGCCACTCATAGTGGCATTGTTACGGTCTGTGCCCGCTTTGAAATCGCCAAGCTGCTTGGCGATATATTTGGCATGCTGTCCCGCCAGGTTCGGCCACTCGGGGTTGACGCTGTTACCATCCATCCCGTGACAACCTGCACAGCTTGCAGACTTGGCCTTGCCCGCCGCCACATCGCCGGCCGCCATAGTGGTCGCCGCGCTGGTCGTCAGTGAAATCGTTGCTGCTAATACAAGCCACTTATTCATGTCGTTACATTCTCCAGAAGCACGATGGAAGGCGTGCCACCCGCTGGTTGCGGATCACCACCCCAAAAAAGAGGCCAACTGTATACCAGCGGTCTTCTTTCGGGTCAACTGTAATTGGCAAGGCCTGTCCGCCTCTCAACCCCGGCGAAACCCCCACAAGCCACTGTTATCCAAGATCAAAACCCCAACTTTAACTGCCTGAAGACAATTTATTCTCTAACAAATTCTTGATGATTTAGTGAATTTATTTTTGTGTGCCCCTCATTGTTCCGAGTGTCAGCCGGTGCGGTGGGTATGCGACAATAGCCCGTATGATGATCGACTACCGTAGCGCCACCTTCCAGACCAGCGTCCCTGACGCCTCTCTCGCACCCGATGATAGCGGCGCTGAAGTCGCCTTTGCCGGTCGTTCCAACGCCGGCAAATCCAGTGCCCTGAATACGCTGACGGATCAAAAGGCGCTGGCACGCATCAGCAAGACCCCGGGACGCACCCAGCAAATCAACTTTTTCCTGTTGGACAGCGGTCACCGGCTGGTCGATCTTCCCGGCTATGGTTTTGCAAAAGTGCCGCAGGCCATGAAGGACCGGTGGCAACGCAATATGGCGGACTACCTGCAATCACGTACCTCGTTACGTGGCCTGATCATGCTGATGGATTGCCGTCATCCGCTGACCGACTACGACCAGCAGATGCTGCGCTGGTGCGCGGATGTCGACCTGCGCGTCCATGTTCTGCTGACCAAGGCTGACAAGCTGAAGCGCGGCCCTGCCAGCAACAATCTGCTGGCCGTGCGCAAACGCCTGCCCGAGTTTCATCCGCACGCCAGTGTGCAACTGTTTTCATCACTCAAAAAAACCGGCGTCGACGAGGCACGCCGGATATTGGACAGCTGGCTAACTGAATAAGGCATTTCCTGCGGACAAAAAAAACCCCGGAGTGCAAGGGGGGGAAGCACCGGGGTTAAAAATACCCGGCTTGGGGAAACCGGGTTGGAGGAATTCCCGTTCCGATATCGAACGGGGAGCGTACAGTCGGCAACGCTCCAGTCGTTGGACTACTATCTTTGGTTAGTCAAATGATGCTGTGTGACCAGCCCCCTCGCTTTGTATACACCAAGATTTACTCGCTCTCTGTGCCCCACTATAGAACAAGTTATACCCCTTTGTGTAGTAGATCATCGGTCAATAAAAAAATTTAATTGGTTCGTCGGTTCAATGACGTTTGGACATTCGTCTAGTGAGCCTCATCCCAGTTTGCACCAACACCCGCTTCAACCAGCAACGGGACGGAAAGTACGACGGCTTTTTCCATGTGTCGGCAAACTTCTTCACGGACAACCGGGACATCGGATGCCTTGACTTCAAACACCAGTTCATCGTGTACCTGCATAATCATCTTGACGTCACATGTGCCCGCTTTAATCCATTCATCCACAGATAGCATGGCTTTTTTGATGATGTCGGCCGCCGTTCCCTGCATGGGTGCATTGATGGCCGTGCGTTCCGCCGCCTGACGACGTTGTGCGTTGCGCACCCTGATGTCGGGGAGGTAGAGACGCCGGCCGAACAGCGTCTCGACATAACCTTGTTCACGAGCCAGCTCGCGGGTCATTTCCATGTAGGCCTTAACACCCGGATAGCGTTCAAAATACAGATCAACGTACTGCTGTGCCTCACCCCGGGGAATACCCAACTGTTTCGCCAGACCAAAGGCAGACATGCCGTAAATCAGTCCAAAATTGATCGCCTTGGCGGATCGTCGCTGATCGTTAGTGACGGCATCCGGCGTGACAGCAAAGACTTCGGCTGCCGTCGCACGGTGAATATCTTCACCGTGTGCAAAAGCCTGCACCAGCCCTTCATCACCGGACAGGTGCGCCATAATGCGCAACTCGATCTGTGAATAATCGGCCGCCAGTACCAGGCAACCCGGTTCGGCGATGAACGCCTGACGGATACGCCGGCCCTCAGCAGTACGGATCGGGATATTCTGCAAATTGGGATCCGACGAAGACAGCCGCCCGGTGGCCGCGACGGCCTGGTGATAGGAGGTATGCACGCGTCCGGTTCCCGGGTTAACCATCCGCGGCAGCTTGTCGGTATAGGTCGACTTGAGCTTGCTCAGCGAGCGGTACTCAAGGATCCGTTTGGGTAGCGGATAGTCCAGCGCCAGTTCCTGCAATACCGGCTCGGCAGTGGACGGCGCGCCTTTCGGGGTTTTGGCCAGCACCGGCAGTTGTTGCTTGTCGAACAGGATGGCCTGTATCTGTTTGGGTGAGCCAAGGTTAAACGGTTCACCGGCCAGTGCGTGTGCTTCAGCCTCGACCTCCTGCATGCGCTCCGCCAGCTCCCGACTTTGTATTTTGAGCATTTCGACATCAACCTTGACGCCCGTGCGCTCGATGTCACCCAGCACCGGGATCAAGGGGCGCTCCAGCGTTTCATACAGCTCACGCAGGCGCGGTTCGGCTTCCAGCTTCGGCCACAGCTTGCAGTGCAGGCGCAACGTCATGTCGGCGTCCTCAGCGGCATAGGGCGCAGCGGTTTCCAGTGGCACCTGGTTAAACGTCAGCTGCTTCGCACCCTTGCCCGCCACGTCCTGGAACTTGATATTGGTATGACCGAGATACTTCTGGCACAGGGAATCGAGATCGTGGCGGCTGGCCGTGCTGTCCACGATGTAGGATTCCAGCATGGTGTCATGGGCAATACCGTTTAACTCAACGCCGTGATTGGCCAGTACGCTGCGGTCGTATTTCAGGTGGTGGCCAAGCTTGGCCACGGCCGGATCGGCCAGTAACGGCCCGATCTGACGGAATACCTCGTCACGGTCCAGTTGCTCCGGTGCACCCGGGTAATCGTGTGCAACCGGCAGGTAGGCGGCCTGCCCGGGTTCGACGGCAAACGACAGTCCAACCACTTCTGCCTGCATATAATTCAGGCTGGTGGTTTCGGTATCAAAGGCGATCAACGCGGCATCGCGCAACCGCGCCAGCCAGACATCGAATTCAGCCTGGGTGAGGATAGTCTGGTAATCGGTTTCCTGTGCCGGGGTCTCGTTCTCGTCTGTGGCCGCGTCATCCTTGTCATTCCCGTCCAGCTGACGAAGCCAGGTACGGAATTCCAGCTCTTCGAACAGGCGACGCAGCGCCTCGGTATCCGCCGGAGCGACGCTCATATCGTCGAGATTGACGTCAAGATCGACATTACAGTGGATCGTCGCCAGCTGTTTTGACAGGTACAACTGATCAAGTGAGGCGCGCAGGCTTTCACCGACCTTACCCTTTATCTCATCGGCGTGTGCGACCAGGTTGTCCAGCGTGCCGTATGTCGCCAACCATTTCGCCGCCGTTTTCGGACCAACCTTGGGAACACCGGGGATATTGTCACTGGTGTCACCCACCAGTGCCAGATAGTCGATGATCTGATCCGGACGCACACCAAACTTCTCCGGCACGCTGGTCTCATCGAGTACCGTGTCATTCATTGTATTGATGAGGGTGACCTGGGGATTGACCAGTTGCGCAAGATCCTTGTCCCCGGTAGAGATCACGCTATGCCAGCCGGCGGCTGTGGCTTTTTTCGCCAGCGTGCCGATCACGTCATCCGCCTCAACCCCCGGCACCTGTAGCAACGGCAGCCCCATGGCCCGCACAATGGCCAGTAACGGCTCTATCTGTGAAGAAAGCTCCGGTGGCATGGAGGGTCGATTGGCCTTGTAGGCCTCGTACAGGTCATCGCGAAAGGTTTTACCCTTTGCATCAAAAACCACGGCGACACGATCAGGCTGGTAGCTGTCGAGCAACTTGCGCAACATATTGACGACGCCATAGATTGCACCTGTGTCCTGGCCTTTTGAGCTGGTCAGCGGTGGCAGTGCATGAAAGGCACGATAAAGATACGAGGAGCCATCCACCATAATGAACGGCGGCTGTTGATCGGTGGTCATGTTTGCGTGGTCCCGGTTGAATCTGTCACGGATGGTAGCATTCCCGGCCATAGTGCTGGAAAATGCCGTTATCAGCGCCACGCGTGCCCACTCGTTTCAAGGACGCCACCATGCCAAATTTTACCCGATTACTGTTTCTGCCCGCCCTGCTGTTCGCCGGCCATGCCCTGGCAATCGACGAAACGACGGTACCCAACCACCCTGCTGGACATCACCGAGCGCAAGGCGATGGAGGAGCGGCTGACCAAACTGGCCCTGGCCGTGGAGCAGAGCCCGGAGAACATCGTCATCACCAATCTTGATGCAGAGGTTGAATACGTCAACGAGGCCTTCGTGCGCACCACCGGTTACAGTCGGGAGGAAGTGATGGGGAAGAATCCGCGCATCCTGCATTCGGGTAACACGCCGCCCAGGACCTACGTGGCCCTGTGGGATGCGCTGAACGACGGCAGGTCCTGGAAGGGTGTATTCCACAACCG
>CAZVBD010000063.1:0-12575 GCA_964625255.1 uncultured Thiohalobacter sp.
CGCCGAATTCCCTTCATGGAAGGCGTCAATCCTGATGATCCGCTGGGATTGTATACAAAATCTCAAGATTCCTGAATTCCGGTCGCAACCGGGGGGTAAGGAAAGCTCCAGTGGAGCTTAATGAGTTCGCCAGGTTTTGCATAAGGAGCATGCAATGAAAACCAATCTTCCCGTGACCGATAAAGAACTGTCCTTCCCGGATTGTTCACAGATCGTATCTTCCACTGATCTGAAAGGTCTGATTACACATGTTAACCAGTGCTTTATCGAGATAAGCGGGTTTGACTACGATGAATTGATCGGGAAGAGTCATAACATAGTCCGCCATCCTGACATGCCACCCGCCGCCTTCCAGAATCTCTGGGATACGTTAAAAGCCGGGAAACCCTGGATGGGTGTTGTCAAAAACCGGTGTAAAGACGGGAGTTACTACTGGGTGGATGCTTATGTCACGCCAGTATTTGAGAACGGACAGGCGGTTGGTTATGAATCGGTCCGTGCCAAACCGGATTCCAGTGATGTGGAAAGGGCTGAGGCACTCTATAAAAAACTCTGGAAAGGTAAAAAGACCGGAAGGTGGTGGCCTGTCATGAAGCTGCCACAAAAACTCACGCTTGGTTTTACAGCGCTGTTGATGCTGCTGTTTGCCCCGTTACTGCTTCTTGGTGGTGTCGGTGAGGAATTATTAGCCGGGCTTTTTACATTGGGCGTAGCGGGCTGTTACGGGTTGAGCCGGTGGTTGACCCGTTCGATAAGAAAAGCGGCAGTTATGGCCCGCTCCATTGTCAGTAACCCGACGATGCAGCAGGTTTATACAGATTCCAGGGATGAGAGCGGTGAACTCCTGTTTGCCATGCGCATGTTGCGGGGCGGCTTACGTACCGTGCTTGGGCGTGTGCAGGAATCAGCAAAGGAACTGGCTTCGGAAGCCGGGAATACCGCGACGACTGTACAGTTGGCGACCAATGGCGTTAAGCGCCAGCAAATCGAAACAGACTTGTTGGCAACAGCCATGGAAGAAATGACGGCCACTGTGAAAGAAGTCGCCGAGAACATGATGCAGGCATCTGATTCGGCGGAAGAGACCGATGCTGTGGCGACAGAAGGGAAGAAAATTGTTCAAACCGCTATTGAGTCCAGCGAGGAGCTTGCCCGTGAGGTTGAGCGTGCTGTCGATGTGATACACAAGCTGGAACAGGATAGCGTGAACATTGGCTCTGTACTTGATGTCATACAAGGTATTGCCCAGCAGACTAATCTGCTGGCGCTTAATGCGGCGATTGAGGCGGCGCGGGCGGGTGAGCAAGGACGTGGCTTTGCCGTGGTGGCTGATGAAGTCAGAACCCTGGCCAGCAGAACCCAGATATCAACTGAGGAAATTCAAGGCATGATCGAACAACTTCAGTCAGCAGCACGCGAATCTGTCCAGGTGATGGAGTCCGGTCAGGAGAAGGCCGGGGAAAGCGTGCGAAATGTGGCTCAGGTCGGAAGAGAGCTGGATGTGATCACATCCAAGGTTGCCATGATAAAAGATATGAGCATTCAGATAGCGTCTGCCGTCGAGGAACAAAGTTCTGTGTCTGAGGAAATAAGCCGAAATGTTCACAACATCAGCTCGGTGGCTGAAGAAACTGCGGAAGGCGCTTCCCAGATGGCCGGTTCATCCAGTAAAGTTGCCGAGCTGGCTGGCTCCCTGCAGGCGCTTGTGGCGAGATTCAAGCTGAACTGATCAGCTTGCACTTTCTCTGTGGAGTTGGCGTAACAATTGCCTGCATCTATACAGGTGTCAAAAAGCCGCCATTTACCCGGCAGAGGCAACAATAAATGGATGACATCACGCAGCCCAAGGGCTTGCTGGATTTCTGGGAGGACTCGCAACTCGCGGGTCATAACGCGGCTTACCTCGAAGATCTCTACGAGAACTATTTGATCGATCCGTCCAGCGTGTCGGAGCAATGGCGAACCTTTTTCCAGACCCTGCCACGGGTCAATGGTCACGGTACCGAGCCATCACACGCTGCCATCCGCGAAACGTTCCGGACTATAACCCGACAGCCTTATGCACAACCTCGTGCTGCGGCCGCAAAGCCCGGTGCTGGCGTGCAGGAAGAAAAGCAGGTACGGGTGTTGCAGTTGATCAATGCCTTTCGTTTCCGTGCGCACCAGGTCGCAGATATCGACCCGCTGGGTCTGCGTGAAAAACCGGCATTGCCGGAATTAACCCCCGGATTTCATGGTCTCGGTGAGGCGGATTTCGACACCGTGTTCGATACCGGCTCGCTGGCTATTGGAGAACGTGCCACGCTGAGTGAAATTATTGCACGTCTGCAAGCGATCTACTGTGGCAGTGTGGGTGCCGAGTATATGCATATCACTGAAACACAGGAAAAACGCTGGATACAGGAACGTATCGAACGTGCAGGCGGACGCCCGGTGCTTGATGCCACTTTACGCCGCCGCATTTTACAACGCCTGACGGCGGCAGAAGGACTGGAGCGTTACCTGCACACACGCTATGTCGGGCAGAAACGTTTTTCGCTGGAGGGGGGGGATGCACTGGTCCCGTTGCTCGATGAACTGATTCAACGTGGTGCAACGTATGGCATGAAAGAGGCGACCATCGGTATGGCGCACCGTGGTCGTCTCAATGTGCTGATCAATATCGTGGGCAAGACAGCAGCCGAACTATTCGAGGAGTTTGAAGGGAAGGCCGGAAAGCATTTTAACGGTTCCGGTGATGTAAAATATCACCAGGGGTTTTCTTCTGACCTGCGTACCGGCAAGGGTATGGTGCATGTCTATCTCGCCTTTAATCCCTCACACCTTGAAATTGTCGGACCTGTTGTTGAGGGTTCTGTACGGGCACGCCAGCAGCGAAGCGGTGACGATGAAGGAAAGTATGTCGTACCGATACTGATCCATGGCGATGCAGCGTTTGCCGGGCAGGGTGTGGTGATGGAAACCATCAATATGTCCCAGTCACGTGGTTTCTCGACCAAGGGCACCGTGCATATCGTCATCAATAACCAGATCGGTTTTACCACCAGCAGCCAGCGTGATGCCCGTTCCACACTGTATTGCACAGATATTGCCAAGATGGTCAATGCACCGATCTTTCATGTTAACGGTGACGACCCGGATGCAGTGATCGCCGTTACCCAACTGGCGCTGGACTATCGAATGAACTACCACAAGGATGTGGTCATTGATCTTGTCTGTTACCGGCGCCACGGCCACAGTGAGGCCGATGAGCCTACTGCCACCCAGCCGGTGATGTATAGAGCGATACGGCACCATCCTACGCCACGTGTCCTGTACGCTGAACGGCTGGTGGCGGAAGGTGTGTGTGAGGCAGGCACGGCGGAACACATGATGGAAGCCTACCGCGACAGGCTTGATCGTGGTGAAACGGTCGTTGATGAATTGATATCAAAGACGGAGGCCAACTATCCCTGGGCTGTTGACTGGGAACCCTATCTTGCCCAGGCGTGTACGGCATTCCTGGATACCTCGGTGACGCTTGATCGACTGCGCACGTTATGGCGCCGGCTTGACCGCCTGCCGGAGGGTTTTGAATTAAATTCAAATGTTGCCAAAATTATCGACAACCGGCGCAAGATGGCCGCCGGGGCCATGCCGATTGACTGGGGGTTTGCCGAGACCATGGCTTATGCCTCACTGGTCGATGAAGGTTACCCTGTGCGGCTGTCCGGTCAGGACAGTGGTCGTGGCACCTTTTTCCATCGACACGCCGTGCTGCACTGCCAGAAGGACGGTTCGACCTATGTACCGTTGCGTAATATAAGCGATGATCAGGCCAATTTTCTGGTTATCAACTCGCTATTGTCAGAAGAAGCTGTGCTGGCCTTCGAGTACGGTTATGCCACAACAGATCCTAAAACGCTGGTTATCTGGGAAGCGCAGTTCGGTGACTTTGCCAACAATGCACAAGTGGTGATTGACCAGTTTATCAGCGCCGGCGAACAGAAATGGAACCGTTTGTGCGGCCTGGTGATGTTGTTGCCACACGGTATGGAGGGGCAGGGGCCGGAGCATTCCTCCGCACGGCTGGAGCGCTATCTTCAGTTGTGTGCAGAACACAATATGCAGGTCTGTGTACCAACGACGCCGGCTCAGATTTTCCACCTGCTGCGACGACAGATTATGCTGAACTGCCGTAAACCGCTGGTGGTCATGTCGCCGAAGAGTCTGTTGCGTCACAGACTGGCAGTCAGCACGCTGGAGGATCTCAGTGCGGGTGAGTTTCAGCCGGTGATTGCGGATATTGACCCGCTACAGGAAGATATCGTACGACGAATCGTATTGTGTAGCGGTAAGGTTTACTACGAGCTCCTGGAGAAGCGCCGTGAGCAACAGATCCATGATATCGCTATTATTCGTATCGAACGTTTATACCCCTTCCCCGAGGCGCAATTGAGCAAGCAACTGGAACGTTATCCGAACGCGAATGAAATTATCTGGTGCCAGGAAGAACCTCAGAACCAGGGCGCCTGGTTCTCTATTCAGCATCATCTGCATGCGGCGCTGCCGGATCCTTCCCGGTTACACTATGTTGGTAGAGCTTTCTCGGCGGCACCAGCTGTCGGTTATGCCTGGTTACACCTGCAACAGCAACATCGGTTGATCGCTGATGCGCTTGACCTCGAGCCTGAAACTTCACAGACAGACACATAAAAGGATGAACAATGTCGATTGAAATCAAGGTTCCGGTTTTCCCTGAATCCGTCGTGGATGGTACGGTCCTGTCGTGGAACCGGAAACCCGGTGATAGCGTAAAACGTGACGAGTCTCTGGTCGATATTGAAACAGACAAGGTTGTCTTCGAGGTGCCGGCGTTGAAGGATGGTGTACTGGAAGAAATCCTCGAACATGAAGGTGCTGTGGTAACGTCCGGCCAGGTCATCGGGCGCATGCGTGAGGAAGCTGTAACAGAATCACCTCACGAGGTAGACACAGTGGAAGCTGAAACCACAAATGCCCGGGAAGACGAGCCATTTGCTACACCTGCTGCCAGAAGACTGATTGAAGAAAAGAAACTGGATATTCGTTCTATCAAGGCGAGTGGTAGTGGTAACCGAATTCTCAAGGAAGACGTACTGGCCACACTCGATCAGCCAGCCGGTTCCAGTGTAGAGGCTTCAGCTCCACAGGCAGTACATACGACAGAATCCGTTATTCCCGAGGGTGAGCGACCTGAAAAACGCGTACCCATGACGCGCCTTCGCGCGCGTATTGCAGAACGTCTGCTGGAAGCACAGCAAAATGCGGCCATACTGACCACCTTCAACGAGGTCAATATGCAGCTGGTGATGGATCTGCGCAGCCGTTACCGTGAAGCGTTTGAGAAACGCTATGGGGTACGGCTGGGCTTTATGTCGTTCTTCGTCAAGGCTTCTATCGAGGCGCTACGGCGATTCCCTGAACTCAATGCATCAATTGATGGTACAGATGTCGTTTATCATGGGTTTTTTGATATCGGTATTGCCGTATCCTCACCACGTGGACTGGTCGTACCCGTCTTGCGTAATGTTGATTTTATGGCGATGGCGGATATTGAGATACAGCTTGGAGACTATGCGGGCAAGGCGCGCGAGGGTTCTCTGTCACTGGAAGACATTACCGGTGGTACGTTTACCATTACCAACGGCGGTGTGTTTGGATCACTGCTGTCGACGCCGATTCTGAATCCACCACAGAGCGGTATATTGGGTATGCACAAGATACAACCGCGTCCGGTCGCCGAGGATGGTGAGGTGGTGATACGGCCGATGATGAACCTTGCACTGTCCTATGATCATCGACTGGTCGATGGGCGCGAGGCGGTGCAGTTCCTGGTGGCCATTAAGGAACTTATCGAGGACCCGGCAAGATTAGTGCTGGGTGTGTGAGACGCATGTCAGAAAAATATCAGGTTATTGTCGTTGGTGCGGGACCGGCAGGTTATGTCGCCGCCATTCGTTGTGCCCAGCTTGGACTGAAGACAGCCTGTGTCGATGCCTGGCTGGGTGAGGATGGAAAACCATCACTGGGTGGAACCTGCCTTAACGTGGGCTGTATTCCTTCCAAGGCACTGCTTGAGTCGTCGGAGCAGTATGCCCATGTTCAAAACGGGCTGGCCTCTCACGGTATAGCAGTCGGTGAGGTCCGTCTTGATCTCGATACCATGATGCAGCGCAAGCAACGCGTGGTAAAGGAGCTGACGCAGGGTATTGCACAGTTGTTCAGGGCTAACGGTGTAACACATGTGCCGGGGCGTGCAACCTTGTCTGCAGATCGATGTGTGATAGTCAGTCATGCTGAGAGCGAAACAACATTGAGTGCCGAGAATATTATCCTCGCACCGGGTTCATCGCCGGTACAGTTGCCGGGTATTGAGCAGGACGGGAAATATATCGTTGATTCATCAGGGGCCTTGTCATTCAGCGAGGTTCCTTCGCGGCTTGGCATCATTGGTGCCGGGGTCATTGGCCTGGAACTTGGCAGCGTCTGGCGTCGTCTCGGTGCGGAGCAGGTTGTGCTACTTGAAGCCCAGGACAGTTTCCTTCCCATGGCAGACGAGCAGGTGACGAAACTGGCACTACGCAGCTTTACCGGGCAGGGACTGGATGTCCATCTGGGCAGCCGTGTGACCGGGTGCGAGATGAACAACCACCAGGTTGACCTGCGCTACCAGGATGGTGACGGTGAACACGATATGCAGTTTGACCGGTTGATTGTTGCTGTCGGACGTCGACCCAATACCAATAATCTTGCAGCGGATGAAGCTGGATTGTTGCTGGATGAATGGGGGCTTATTCATGTGGATGAACAGTGTTCCACCAACCTGCCGGGCGTTTGGGCGATCGGTGATGCGGTACGTGGTCCGATGCTGGCGCATAAGGGGTCAGAGGAAGGCGTCATGGTCGCGGAATTGATTGCTGGACGGGTGGCGCATGTGGATTATGCCGCCATTCCCTCTGTAGTTTATACCTTGCCCGAAATTGCCTGGGTGGGAAAGACCGAGCAGGCATTACGTGCAACAGGTGTCGCCTATCGCAGCGGCGTGTTTCCGTTTGCCGCCAGTGGTCGTGCACGTGCGATGGGTAACACAGAAGGTTTTATCAAGGTGCTGGCCGATGAGAAAACGGACCGCCTGCTCGGTGTACACATGATTGGACCACAGAGTTCTGAATTAATCGCCGAGGCAGTCATCACCCTGCAGTTGGGTGGCAGTGCAGAGGATATCGCCCTGACGGTTTTTGCCCATCCCGCGTTATCCGAGTCCTTTCACGAGGCGGCGCTTGCCGTGCACGGTCGCGCTATCCATATTGCACCGACAAAGGCACGCAAGGGTAAAAAAGCACCAGGCTAGAAGAGTTCGACGTCAGTGTCGTCAGCCGGCTTGTTGCCTGTGTGACCGTTCACGGCGGCGATGGAGGCCGGGCATAACTGACCGACCATCAGGTTTAACTGGCTGGCTGTTTTGGACAGTTCGTCACACCAGCGTTCGATCTGGTGAGCATCATTATCGGTACTTTGTTTGACCTCGATGATGGCTTCCATGGAATACTGAATATTATCTGCTGCCGCACTCTGGTTGCCGGCAGCATCGGCTATCCCTCGATTGGCATTTTTGAGGTTATTCACGGTATTGACAATCTCTGCGAAGGTGATGGTTGCATTTTCAACCATTTCCTCACAGGTAGCCGCTTTTTCATTGCCTGATGAAATGGCACTGGATGCCTGCTCTACACCATTCATAACGGCCTGAATGGTACTGCGGATATTCGAGGTGGATTCCTGGGTGCGTGCTGCCAGGGAACGTACTTCGTCAGCCACCACGGCGAAGCCCCGGCCCGCTTCACCGGCGCGTGCAGCTTCGATAGCAGCGTTCAGCGCCAGCAGGTTCGTCTGTTCGGCGACACTGTTGATGACATCAAGTACGACACTGATATCTTTTGATTTTTCCCCAAGATCTGTAATAACGGTCGAAGCCCGGGCGACATCGGCGGTCAGTGCCATGGCGGCACCAATGGCTTCGGTCATGACTTCCTTGCCTTCCTGCGCCAGTTTGTCGGACTCCGAGACATGGTTGGCAGCTTCACGGGCTTCATTGGCGACCTGGGAAATAGCCGATGCCATGCTGGTTACAGCATCACCGATATTGCCGGTTTCTTCGCCCTGTTTCCCCATGCGCTGCAGGGTGTGTTGTGTGTGTGCAGCAATTTCCCCGGCAGCCTCGGAAAATTGTTGTGCCGAACCAGCCAGTATGGTCAGCATGGTTTGCAACTGGTCGGCCAGACCGTTGTAGGCATCGGCCACGGGTTTCAGCTCGTGTGCTGCGCCAAAGTTCAGGCGTACACTCTGATCGATGTCACCCGTATAGAATGCCTGTATGGTTTCGGCGGTTTGTTGTGCAGGTTTGACCAGCAGGCGCCGTAATGCGAAGGCCACAGCAGCCATCGTCACCAGGCCAAGTACAGGCAGGGTAAGCAGAAAACCCGGGTCATCGACCGTATCCCACAGGCCATAGGCTATTGTGCTGAGCAGGCCGGTTTGAACCAGCAGGAGTGTGAGCAATGTACGTGTTAGCGAAAATGTACGCATCCGTTGCCGGTTCCTCTTGTCTTGTAGAGTATGCACACAGGCATTCTGGTGTGCAGACAGATTTTAATAATTCACACTCTCTATCGGGTCAATTTGTCAGTACTTTAATCCTGTGTGACGGGAGACCCGGTCTCGTCCTCCCGGGGGCAGGGGCGCTGTCGGCTTCCCTGGACGTTCGCGTAAGTAACGGTTTTCCGACATAATTCGGTCATGAATGAGTCATGTACAGGTAGCACAACGGGAATATCGCCGCGCGCTGCATTGCAGGCGTTGAAGGGACGTTTGCGGCTGACTCACCATCGTGGCCTGGTCTGGATATCGGGTGATCAGGCCGCCGTCAAGCGTACTCTCAGCGATTTGCTGGCTGGTGGAGCTGGCACGACCTTCTGGGTCGGAGATGATGCTCCGGACGAGGTGACGGTGGTGGATGGACGTGGCCTGTCAGGTCGGCTTGGTGTCGAGTGCGATGCACTGGTATTCGATGCCCGCAACGGGTTTGAGCCGGATGTTTTTGGTGCACTCAGTGGCACACTGCGCGGTGGAGGGGTGTTATACCTGCTAACGCCATCTGTGGATTTGTGGTTGAATCAGCCAGCTGGATCGTCACCGCGGTATTTGCAACGTCTGGCGACGCTGCTTGTGGATGCCGTGGATATTTTGTGGATCGGGGACGGAATAGTACAGCGGATTCCGGTCGCTTCACCTTGTCCCCCAGGGGACCCTCTGCCCTGCCATGGGCGGGATTCACCTTGCCTTACTAATGATCAGGAGGATGCGGTGACGGCTGTTATGCATGTCGCTACCGGACATCGGCGGCGTCCGGTGGTATTGCAATCCGACCGGGGGCGTGGAAAGTCTGCGGCTTTTGGTATTGCCGCTGCCCGCCTTATCGCTGAACGGGGTAAACGTGTTCTGGTAACCGCTGCACGGCGTAGTGCGGTGGAGGCGTTATTCCGGCGAGCAACTTCTCTGTTGTCATCTGAACAAGTGACAGCCTTGCGTTTTGTTGCACCGGATGCATTGCTGCAACAGCCGCAGGATGCTGACCTGCTACTGGTTGATGAGGCTGCTGCGATTCCTGCACCCTTGCTGGAACAGCTGTTGCGGCGCTATTCCCGTATTGCTTTTGCCACCACGGTGCATGGCTATGAAGGGACGGGACGGGGGTTTGCGCTGCGCTTCAATCGTGTCCTGGACCGTCTTTCCAACAGTTGGAAAAGGGTCGATCTGCAAACCCCCATCCGCTGGGCGCCAGGTGATCCGCTGGAAGCCCTGGTGTTTCGCCTGTTAATGCTGGATGCCGGCGCAGCGGCAGATGAAGTGCTGGGTAATGCAGATTCCGGCACTGCCCACATTGAGCGTATTGATCGTGACCAGTTGCTGCACGATGAAACCTTGCTTCGAGAGCTGTTCGGTCTGCTGGTACTGGCACACTACAAGACACGGCCATCGGATCTCTGTCAGTTGCTGGATGCACCGAACCTGTCCGTCTATCTATTGCGTCTGGATGGCCATGTTGCGGCAGCGGCACTGGTGGCAGACGAGGGTGGTTTTGACCGCGAACAGGCCGAGGCGATTACCGCCGGTATGCGTCGTCCACTGGGTCATCTGTTGCCGGAAACACTCGCGATACACCTGGGGCTGGCCGAGGCGCCACGACAACGTGCTGCCCGGATAATGCGTATTGCCGTGCATCCTGCGGTACAGGGGCGGGGGCTTGGTTCACAGCTTGTTACCTATATCGCAGCCGCTGCCCGACGTGAGAGGTTTGACTACATGGGCGCGAGCTTTGGTGCTAACGACCAGCTGTTGCGCTTCTGGAAAGGTGCCGGTTTGTGGCCCGTGCGTGTCAGCGAACGGCGAAGTGCAAGTAGTGGATATCATTCCGTTGTGGTGATGCAGGCTCTGAGTGAACAGGGCGGGGCCTTGTTTAGCAACGCGCGGCAGCGCTTTATACGTCATTTACCACATCAGCTGTCTGACAGTCTGCGTGAACTGGACACCCCACTGGTATTGGCGCTGATGCGTGATACGCCGGATGGCAGCCAGAGATTAACAGCGAATGACCTCGAAGATGTTCGCCGGTTTGCCTGTGAACGACGTTTCCTGGAGTCGGCTATTGGCGCACTCTGGCCATGGTTGTGTAACCGGCTGGTGTCGCCACAGTCACTCGACGGGCTGAATGCTGCCGATGCGGAATTGCTGGTTGCACGTATTCTGCAAAAGCAGGATTGGTCTACCTGTGCACATCGAGCCGGGTTGACCGGTCACGACCAGGCGCTGATGAAACTGCGCGAGCTGGTTCGGCAACTGATGGATTGATTCTGTTAGGATATACCAATGTTATACGTCTTTTCCCGTCCCCGAAAAAATCGACTCTGGCGTACCGCACGATGAGCCGTTATCTCGGTGAAAGAGATTTCAGCCATGAGACACAGGGCTGTACCGGTGTATTGCTGGTTAACCTCGGCACACCGGATAAGCCGGATACCCGTTCGGTACGCCGTTATCTTGCCGAGTTTCTGTGGGATCCCCGTGTTGTCGAAACATGGCGGCCCTTGTGGTGGCTGATTCTGCACGGCGTCATCCTGCGCATCCGCCCGCGCAAGGTGGCGGCTTCATATCGTTCGATCTGGACGCCTGAAGGTTCCCCGCTACTGGCTATTCCACAGAAACAGTGTGAGCTGATCAGTGCGCGCCTTGCTGACATTGCACCGGGGTGTGTCGAAACCGTACTGGCCATGCGCTATGGCACGCCATCCATCCAGGCAGGGCTCGATGAATTACGTGAACGTGGCGCACGTCGTTTGTTGGTGCTGCCTCTTTACCCTCAATACTCTGCGACAACAACAGCTGCCGTTTTCGACGAGGTAACCCGGGTGCTTACTCACTGGCGCTGGGTACCCGGTTTGCGCTTCATCCAGCACTACCATGATGATCCGGCTTATATCGCCGCGCTGGCTACCAGCATACGTGAACGCTGGGCTGAACACGGGCGGCCGGATAAATTGTTAATGTCATTTCATGGTATTCCTCGCGACTACCTGCTGGCGGGTGATCCATATTATTGTGAAGTGCAGAAAACCGCACGGCTACTTGCCGATATGCTGGAACTGAATGATGATCAATGGTTACTGGCATTTCAGTCGCGCTTTGGCCGGGAGGAGTGGTTGTCACCTTATGTGAACGTCACATTGCAGGACTGGGGCAAGCAAGGCGTGGGTAGTGTTGATGTGGTATGCCCTGGCTTCAGTGCCGATTGTCTGGAAACACTGGAGGAGATGTCCGAACAGAATCGGGATATTTTCCTTGACAGTGGCGGGCAGAAATTTCATTACATTCCTGCGCTGAATGCACGTGCAGATCATGTTGAAGTCCTGTCACAGTTACTGCTGCGAAATATGTCAGGCTGGGACATCGATGACGAAGATGAAGATCCCGATAAACGTCAGACACGTGCACGCGCCTCAGGGGCAAAAGCCTGACGGAGGAAGCCTGTGTCCAATGTCCACCACCGACCGCGCGTTGCCGTAAGCAGTTGTCTGCTGGGTGAGCCGGTGCGTTACGATGGTGCTCACAAGCGCAATGCCTGTGTGGTCGATCTGCTTTCCACCAGCTTTGATACGTTTCCCGTCTGTCCCGAGGTCGCGATAGGAATGGGTATGCCGCGTCCGCCCATACAATTGGTTAAACAGGGTGACAGCGTCCATGCCCTGGGCGTGGATGACAGGACTATTGATGTCACACGGCGATTACAGCAGTACGGTCAACAAGTCTCCGGTCAGTTGCTTGACATCAGTGGCTACATTTTCAAGAGCCATTCACCGAGTTGTGGTTTGAATGATAGCGACCTGTTCGATGTCGAGAGAACGTTGATCGGGAAAACCTCCGGACTCTTTTCCGGAATGATCCGCGACCTTCTGCCGGATTTACCTGTCATTGATGAAATTGCCCTGCAGGATTCGACG
>CAZVBD010000063.1:12675-13894 GCA_964625255.1 uncultured Thiohalobacter sp.
CGCTCATGGGCGCCCTGGCCGCACCTGCCGGTTTGCGATGATATACAGCGGGTGATTGATGAACTTGAACAGGCCCCGCTGCACGTCCACTGGAGTCGTTAGCAGGCTTCCGCCTGGTCGGGGGCGATAAAGTTTTTGCCGGCGGCATCAAGGCACAACAGATCTCCCGAGGCCATATCGTAATACCAGCCATGCAGTTGCAGGCGGTTTTTCTCGATACGTTCCTGTATCCAGGGGAAGGTTTCCAGGTTGGTCAGTGATATCTTTATCGCCTCCAGTTCGCAGGCATAGATCCGCTCGTCAAGTGTATTCAGATCTGTCCTGTCCAGGGTTTGTTTGCGGGCAGTATCAACAATGCTCATCCAGTCGGCGATGAACATATCATCGTGTCCATCGCCCTGTACTTCCAGCAGTGAACGAATACCACCACAGCGGGCATGTCCGAGTACGATGATATGCTCAACCTCCAGGCTGCATACGGCAAATTCCAGGGCAGCACTGGTGCTATGCCAGAGTCCTTCTCCCTCACAGGGCGGCACCAGGTTTGCCACGTTGCGTATGACAAACAGGCTGCCGGGTGTGCTGTCGGTGATAATCGCAGGATCGACACGCGAATCACAACAGGCGATGACAGCAACACCCGGGGATTGTCCTTCATGAGCAAGATCAACCAGTCGTTCACGATTTTCTTCATAGTAGCCGCTACGAAAACGGCGGTACCCGGCGATGAGTTGATCAATAGCGCTCAATATCAGATTTCCTGTCAGTTACGGTTCAGTTGCCAGCAGGCAGTCAGCGGTTCGCGTCTTTCCCCTGGCCCGTTGACGTGCCAGTCGGCGGCCAACTGTTCGGCCTGCCCGGTCGGCTGCACGATCAATAGCAGTGTACAGATTAGCTTCAGTATCTTCGATGACTACGTCAGATGTGTGCGCCAGTACGACTTGAATGTGGCAGTGTTTGTCTACACCACCACGCGGGCCGTTAATGTCGGATAATCGCACAATGATACGCTGGATCTGGTCGTTTCTGCTACCAAGTGCAAAACCCAGACGGCGTTCGATGTGATCGCGTAGTGCCTCGGTCAGTGAGAAATTACGAGCCTGGATATTGAATTGCATCCTCGTCTCCTGTGTTTCGGTCCGATATTGACCTGTACACAGGATAGACGAACTTAAAACAGAGGAAAAGTCGATTATTGTTGTCGAACTGTTCGTATTTA
>CAZVBD010000064.1:0-11809 GCA_964625255.1 uncultured Thiohalobacter sp.
CCGAAATCTTCTTTGGGTTCTACATTGATCAGTGAGTCGGAGGTTACACCAAGTTGATGTTCGAAGATGTCCACTGCATAGGGGCCGGTAATGGCGTGCATGGCATCAAAGCACATACGGAACAGGCCGGAGTCAATCAGCGCATGGATACGATCAAAGTCGAACAGTTTTTGCATAAGCTCGGTGTAGTCAGCGACCGGATCGATAATGTCGATACACATATCACCGAGCCGGGTTTCACCGATAACGTCCAGATCGATATCCTGTGTATCCAGTGTTTGGTACTGCGAGATAGACAGGCTTTTGGCATAAATAGCGTCGGTTATTTTCTCCGGTGCCGGGCCACCGTTGTCGGTGTTGTACTTGATGCCGAAGTCACCGTCAGGTCCGGCCGGGTTGTGGCTGGCCGAAAGAATAATGCCACCGAAAGCCTGGTGTTTGCGGATTACACAGGATGCCGCCGGTGTGGATAACAGACCGCCACGCCCCACCAGAACCTTACCGAAACCATTGGCCGCCGCCATGCGCAGGATAACCTGCGTGGCGTGTCGATTATGGAAACGTCCGTCGCCCCCGACAACCAGTGTTGTGCCGGTAAAATTTTCCAGGCTGTCAAAGATTGACTGTACAAAGTTTTCAAGGTAGTTCGCTTGCTGAAAGACACGCACCTTTTTTCGCAGGCCGGATGTGCCGGGTTTCTGGTCAGGAAACGGGGTTGTATTTTTGATGATAACGTTCACGTTGTTATTAACCTTGTCAGTAAGCGGTAGCGTGTTTTTGTATCACTGTCAATTGCCGGTGTGCATTAAGTAATACTTTGGTGCGCCGATGTATGTGCTGAATAAACATAAACAAGTCAAGGGTCGAAGGATCATTCTACTATGCTAACATGCGGCTATGCGGTATTCAGGTAAACAGCTTGTTCATCCCGGTGTGCGTGCACGCGATTTGCCTGCGCTCATGGAATTGTATGAGCTGAATTATATCCAGTTGCGCCAGTTAATCCCCGACATTGATCTGGTGCAAGACCATGTGGTGTCCAGGGTCAAAGGGGCACTGAATCTGTATCTGACGGTCCGTGAACGTTGCAAGTACACCACCACCCTGCATCTCAGTTACCGTTTTGACGGTGATGAAGACAGCTCGCTTGCCCCGGATATTGTGGTACGTCTGTACCATGATGCCCAGGTTGCCGAGGTGATTTCACGCGGCAAGGGGCGTAGTCGAAAGACCTCCGGTTTTGACCGCTTCCATTATGATTACCCCATTGAAGCCCGCTGGCGGGTTAACCGGTTCCTGCACAAGTGGCTGGGTTTCTGTCTGCGCCATGGCCACAGTTTTTCCCCGGCACGTGAGCAATTTGACCAGGCTCTGGAAGCCATTGAAATAGATAGAATTGCCAGCTTCGAATCCTGATTTCCATTCAATTTCTTAACTAATTCTTAACTAATACTTGACTAAATTGCTGGGTTTATCTATGTTGTAGCTTGTTTCCAGCAACATCTTTCGCAGGGTTTTTCCATGAGACTTTCTACCAAGGGCCGTTATGCCGTTACAGCGATGATGGATATCGCTATTCATGACCCGAGTGGGCCTGTCACGCTGGCGGATATTTCCCGTTGCCAGAGTATTTCGCTGTCCTACCTGGAGCAGTTGTTTGCGAAATTGCGCAAGCAGAATCTGGTGCGAGGGGTACGCGGTCCCGGTGGCGGCTATCGCCTGGCACGCCCCCCCAATGAAATAACGATTGCTGAAATCATTGCAGCCGTTGATGAAAAGGTCGATGCGACCTGTGGTGGCGAAAGCCGTTGCAATGATGAACAGACTTGCCTGACCCACGAACTCTGGTGCGGGCTGTCGAAAAAAATCTACTCTTTCCTGGACAGTATCACGCTGGAAAGTTTTCTCAGCCGCCCATCTGTACAGGATGTTATACGCCGTCAGGCTGAAAAAGACGCTCAGCAAAAAGTTGATCCGCCGGTATCTGTTGCCTGAAAACGTCGTTGTTTGTCCGGAAGTGTGATGCGGGTCCTGCCCGCAACATGATTTGTTCACAGAAATCTTTTGCCTGCCTCCCCATACTGCAACTGTCAAATAGCGTTGTACCCAAAGGATCAGGAGAAAGACCATGTTGCAGTATATTCTGTTAGTGATTGCCGCCGTGACCGTTATCGCCGGCCCGGCGCTGGAGTCTCTGGCAAGCACCGGCCCGTCGATGGACTACGTGGTGGCATTTGGTGTAGCCCTGATGCTCAAGCCCTGGCTGTCAGGTCACTTCGAGTAACGTATCGGGTTGCCGGTCAGCGGCGGATCAGCGGGCTTTCAGCCACGTCAGGATCCGATTGTTGGCCGGCATTTCATAATCTTTTTTTAATGCCAGTCCGGCTTCTGCAGCCAAATCATTTAACGCCTCAAAATCTCTTATCCCGCTCAGTGGGTCGCGTTGTTTCAGCCACGCATCAAAACGTGCATTGCTCTCGCTGGTATAGCCGCCGTTATAGTTAAACGGGCCATAGAGACAAAAGACTCCGCCAGGTTCCAGTATTTCTCCCACCCCGGTAAACAGACACTGCACCTGTGGCCAGGCGATAATGTGAACGGTGTTGGCGCTGAATACGGCGTCGTAGGGTTCTTTCGGCCAGGGATCACTGCATACATCGAGGGATATCGGTGGCAACACATTGGCTGGCGCATTGTCTTCGGCAAGCCAGGCATGAATACCTGCGTGCATGGCGGGTAGCTCGCTGGTTTGCCAGACCAGATCCGGAAATTCACCCGCCAGGTATACGGCATGCTGACCGGTACCACTGCTGATTTCGAGCAGGCGCTGTCGCCCGGTTATTTCCTGTTTCAGGACGCTGAGGACAGGTTCGCGATTCTGGTCGCAGGATTCAGCATAGGGTTTCATGGCTGTTCTGCCTTTGTGCTGTGATTCAGGCCAGTATGAGGTTTGTTTCCAGCCGGGAGTATAGGTATCAGTAATACCAATTCAACATTATCTCAATTTCGCTGATATTACGATTGCGTTCATGGCGTTGTTCCAGGCGGTATCGGAAAGCGCGCTGTTTGCCAATCGGGAAGCTCTGTCGCCAGCGGGCGGTCAGTGTCGTATCTGTCTCGCCAAGTGCGAAACGGATGCCTGTCAGCGACAGCTCTGCCGTGGAATGTTCAAACGAAAGCAGTGATCCGGCAGACAGGCCACCGCCCAGAGAATAATTGTCCTGAAATGCCCTCGCTACCTTAAGTCGACCCTTGAGCAGAAAATAAAGCAGATGTTGCTGCCCCATGCGGTAGCTGAGTCCACTGCTGCCACCTACCTGTGCACCAGTTGCCCGCCCGTTACGCGTCAGCATGCGTTCGATACCCGTGTCAACGCCCCAGGAGATCGGTTTAAAAAACTTGTCGCGGGGTGACAGGGATAAAATGTCGATAAGGGTAAAGCGATCCAGCTGCAGGCTGTTATCGGTCGGAATATAACGTGCCCGCAGGTCGAGAAAGTTGATCTGGCCGCCACGTGAATAGCCGGCCGGAGGATCGAGAATGTCATGATACGCAGGCCTGAAACGCAGACTGATAAAACTGTCTCCGCTACGCGATCCACCACCAACCGCCAGGCGTGTAGTCTGATGCCCCTGTTCTGGCTGATAAGCGGGTCGTTGTACGGTTGGCCATACATTGCCGGCGGGCAGACGACTTCTCTCTATCAGCAATTGGTAATCCTGTGAAACGCTGGTACGGGATCCAGCCTGTTGCAGTGACCGGTAGCGACTATAGTCATAAGCCAGTTCAAGAATCCGGGACCGCTTGAGACTGTCTGTGACGGTACCGGCTTGTTCCCTCGGGAGCAGGGTTGTGCCGGTAGCAAGCTGTATGACCTGCTCTTTTTCATGGGCATCCAGCAAACCCAGGCGTTGGCGAATCAGCGTGGTCGTCGCAGGCCGATATATTGCGTTGTCTGCCATGCCGGTTTTTATCACAGCTCGTACTGTGTCGGAGGGTATGGCCTTGATGGAAAAATCCCCCGTGAGCTGACTTCCCGGTCGAGCGACTTCCAGTAAGGAAAGGACGTGATAGGAACAGTTCTCGGTGAGGAAATAATAGTCAAAATTGATGTTTTTGACTTCCCAGGCATGTCGCATGAGTTGGTCGATTTCTGCCTGGTTCAGGTTCAGGTCATATTCCCAGATATCCCGGCTTTCGATATCACTGTACTGCTTTATTTTTTCGTAATAGGGAACGATGGAAAACAGCCCCGGGTAACCGCCGAACAAACCTTTGAAGCTATAGGCCAGTCCACCATCATCTTCATCGGCGTTAGCGGCGTAGTTGAGAGCATAAGCGGCTAGCGGGGTCGATTTCCGGTGATCGGAAGGCGTCAGCCTCAACAGGGTGTGGCCAAACATGGAAGAGGGGCTGTTGAGGTAGGCGGCGGGGAATATGAGTGTCGCCTGCTCTGCGTTTAACGTTGTGAGCCATTTCTTCAACGCATTGCAGTGCACAGTGGGAAGGCCGTGTGCGCTGAGGTCGAGTTGTTGATTTAGCCAGTACAGGCGGGCTGGAAACCGGCACTGCGGGTGACTGTCATCATCGCCGGGCTGAAAAAAAGCCTGCAGGGTTGCGGCAAGTTCTGCATTCGGAGATGTTTTTCCGTTCGGTGCAGTGAAGAATTTTGTATCGTCAACCTGACTCAGGTATCCCTTGCCCTTGCGTTTATAGTGAACCAGTTTTAGCCAGTAGTCATCCTGTGCAAGCGCCTGTTGAACGGCGTAAGCCACCGCGTTGTCTGCAGGTGTTGCCGCGGTTGCGATGGCCATGTCAAAGAGTAATAACATGGTCAGTATGGCAGCACATGCCATATGTCGTTTTGGTCGGTCAGAAATCATCTATAATGTCAGGTATGAGCAGATTTTTTTGCTGGTGCACAGCCGCAGCTGCCGCATAGCGGTTGGAGAGGTTTATCCTGGTAGAAACTGCCTGCCGCCGATCGGCGGCAGGCAACAGGCGTTAACTGGCGTATTTTGCCAGCACGTCGTCCTGTTTCATAACCTGATTCAGCGCGGCTATGACGTCACTGCTGTGTACGCTGTTGCTGCTGAAGATAGCGGCAAACTGCGCGTGAGAAACAGCCTTGAAGTGGCTGCTGTCCTGGGTGGAAATACCCATCAGGTTGGCCAGCGTGTCGAGTGACTCACCAGACCCGGTGGCCATGTCGCGTGCAACCTTTTCCATGTTGTTATCAAGAAAATCAGCGGCTGCAATCGAGATGGGCTGGTCGACATCGCAACCCAGTGTCCCGGATGTCATGCCGAACGTTTGATTTCCCAGTGTACCATTGGTTGTTGCCGCCAGTACGTGTGGGGCAACACCACTTTGCCCCTCAAAGATCATGGCACCTACACCGCAACCTGAACCGCTATCGGCTGCTGCAAATGCTGTACTGGTACCCGCTAACAATGTCATTGCCAGTATCGTTTTTTTCATCCTGTCTTGCTCCTTGTCCCTGTTAAATTGATAATGATACGGGTGGTACTTTTGTATGCTCTGGTTTATCCGTCCGTACGTGGCCAGAAGCATGAGTGGAATCTATAATGGTTGAACCCGCTTGTCTATAAAAAGAGGCGGTGGCTCACGAAACCAGGGGAGTAGAGCAGGTTGTCAGGTGAAAATATAAGCAAGACATCCCCCCCGCTACGACGAAAGCCCGCTGATCCCAAAAGCCTGACGGGCTGGATAAGTCGGCTGGGTGAATCCGGTATGCCGGTTTTTGCGCATACTGCCGGTGATATTTCCCGGGTATCGGACAGCAAGGAAAGCAGTGCCGCTGAACTGGCGCGCGTGGTACTCCAGGATGCCGCCATGACGGCAAAATTACTGCGGGTGGCCAACAGTCCGATCTTCAACCCGGTGGGTAAAACCATCAGTACGGTCAGCCGTGCTGTCGTGGTGCTGGGGTTCCAGGAAGTCCGTAGTATTTGCCTGTCTATTGCTATCGTTGAGTCGATACTCAAGGGACAGCAGAAGCAACATGTTATCGAAGAGATGGCGCGTGCCTTTCATGCAGCGGTGCAGGCGCGCTCTTTTGCACGCAAGCGCAAGGACGATTCACCGGAGGAAGTGTTTATTGCCACGTTGCTGTACCGGTTGGGTGATATGGCCTTCTGGGCCTTTGCCGGTGAAGCCGGTGAAGTACTGGACCAGGAACTCAAGCAACGATCCGGTGAAACGACTGACAAGGTGCAGTGTGATGTTCTCGGTTTCCCCTTGCGTGAACTCACGCTGGGTCTTAGTCGCGAATGGAAGCTCGGTGCCCTGCTGGAAGAATCCTTGCAGGGGAAAAGTGATCGAAACCCGCGTGCCGGTAACGTGGACCTGGGATACCAGCTGGCTGAAGCCGCTGAAAAAGGCTGGAAGGATCCCGGTGTCACCCGGCTCGTCGAACGAATTGCCGAGAATCTGTATTTGCCGGTTGATGATGTTCGTACCCTGGTGCAGGAAAATGCCCGTGAAGCGGCAGAAACAGCTGCGTTTTATGGCGCAGATCAGGCGAGCCAGCTGATTCCTCTCGCCGAAGGTAAAAAAGCATTGGCCGCAGAATCCGGACTGGCCGATTCCACTATCCAGTTTCTTGATCCGGACCCGTCCTTGCAGTTAAAGATTCTTCGTGAATTATCGTCATTGATGGAAAGTCAGCCGGATTTCAATATGGTGCTGGAAATGGTGCTGGAAGGGATGTATCGCGGTATCGGCATGGATCGCACCTTGTTTGCACTATGTACACCGGATCGCCGCTTAATTGCCGGGCGTTACGCGCTGGGACTGGAAAATGAGCGTTTGCGTCGGCAGTTTCAGGTCGAGATGCTTGCCGAAAAACCCAATCTGTTTGCACATGTGGTTGAGAAGCGCACGCCGGTCTGGGTGGGGGAGGATACGGGTTTGTCACTTAAAAACCTGGTGACGGAAGATGTCAGGGCGATCACACTCGGCGCTGATTTTTTTGTGACACCGATTGAGATTCACAATAAGGTCATTGGAATATTTTACGCGGATCGGCAACCCAGTGGCCGAACGCTGGATGAGGAAAGCTTTGCCAGCTTCCGGCATTTTGCACAGCAGGGCAATCAGGCGCTGGCGTTTCTCAGTTCGGGCAGGAAGTAATATTCAGCCAGTCCACCCATTGTTTAAAAATATCCGGGTCCAGTGCGGCGGCGGCAGAACGTGGCGCCAGTGAAGCACAGAATACCGGTTCGCCTTCAAGTGTCAGTGCCGAGCCTCCCGCTTCTTCCAGTACCAGGCTGCCTGCCGCATAGTCCCAGAGCTTTTGCCGTCCATGCAGGTACACGTGGCAGCGACCGGCCGCCAGCCAGCACCAGTCCAGCGCCACGGCGCCAAAGCTGCGTTGTGACTTGTAGGGAGGGCTGGCGGCAAGCCGACTGGCCAGACCCGGTTCAAGACGCTTCAGGTCAATGAGCGCCATGCCTTCAGATAACGGGCTTGGCAGATGCAGCGGTTGCAGGGCTTCGCCATTCATCCAGGCACCTTCGCCGCGTTCCGCCGAAAAACACTCCTTGCGGCTGGGGTCATAAACGACACCCATTTCTACTTGTCCCTGGCGAATGAGAGCGACCGACACGGCATAGTAGGGCACCCCGGCGGCGAAATTACTGGTGCCGTCCAGCGGGTCAATGCACCAGACACCACTGTCCTTGTGTTGCAGTGCACGCTGCTGCTCTTCCTCGGACATTTCCTCACCCAGTAAATCGAATGCCGGCCACTCGGCATTCAGTGCCTGGGCCAATGCATCCTGCATCACAACATCAGCTTCCGTGACCAGGCTGCCATCTGATTTGCGCGAGCCGGAGTGGCAACTGAAACGCGGGGGGAGTTCGCGATCCGCTATTTCACGAATGAGTGTGCTTAAACGAGACAAGTTCCGGGAAATCATGGATTACCTGAGGGTATTGAGTTGGTATGATCACACGTTCCGGTCATTGTCGCACAAAGGATACCCATGGGCATAAAGAAAACCCGTCACAAAAAGTCGGGAAAATCATCAAAGGCACAGAAAACCACCAAGCTGCGCAAGGCTGATACCGAGGATAAATATGTTCTCTACGAAAAGTCGGTTCAGGCAACAGACTTTGAATATGAGTTCGTCGACACCAATTTCAAACGGATTCGGGGTCGTACCGCAAAGCGGTTGCGTGAGGATTTTTGCGGCACGGCAAAAATGGGTTGTGAATGGGTGCGCGGGCGTCCGGATAACCAGGCGGTAGGCGTGGATTTTGATCCCGAGGTACTGGAATGGAGTCGCGGCCACCACATCGCCGATCTTGAACCTGAACAACGCGCCCGCATTACACTGTTGCAGAATGATGTGCGCTCGGTAAAGACCGACCCGGTCGATATTGTGCTGGCAATGAATTTCAGCTGGCAGATTTTTGAGGAACGTAAAGTGCTGGTCGATTACTTTGCCTCGGTGCGTGACAGCCTGGTCGATGATGGCATCCTGTTTATGGATTCGTTTGGTGGCTACGAGGCCTACCAGGAAATCGAGGAGAAGACCAAACACAAGGGCTTTAATTACATCTGGGAACAGGAAAGTTATGACCCGGTGACCGGTCATATGGTGTGCAACATACATTTCACCTTCAGCGACGGTTCAAAAATGAATCAGGCCTTCCACTATGAGTGGCGTTTGTACGGTCTGCCGGAGTTGAAAGAGATGCTTCTCGATGCAGGTTTCTCCAGGGTCACGATTTATCTTCAGGGCTGGGATGAAGACGATGAACCGGATGGTGATTTTGTACCCTCTGAACACGGCGATGCAGATCCCGGGTGGATTGCCATGATCAGTGCAGAGAAGTAGCGCTGACTGCCGCAAGAAAGTAGCAAAACGCTTGACAAACCAACTGGTCTGTTATAAAAAGTGAACGCTCACTAACAAAAGGAGGCGAGCCATGTCAAATTACGATCTTGAACTCGATGCCCGTGGATTGAACTGCCCATTACCGATACTGAGAGCGAAGAAAAGTATCCAGACACTGGTTTCCGGCCAGGTGTTACGCATCATTTCGACTGATCCTGGATCAGTGAAGGATTTTGAGGCATTCTGCCAGCAAACCGGAAACGAGCTGCTTAATACCGTCCAGGATGGCGGGGAGTACGCCTTCAATATCCGCAAGGGCTGAGGCACATTGATGGAACCCCGCTGTGAACTGGCGGGGTTCCATTGCCATGCTGCAGGGAACTGGATTGACTAAACGTCTCAAGGCAACTGAACGCAAGGCGGTCATACTGGCTGTCGCCAAGGTATTGTTCTCGGACAAGGGGTACCACGGGGTGTCGGTCGACGAGATTGCGCGCCGGGTCGGTGTGAGTCCGGCCATTCTGTACCGTCATTTCCCGTCCAAGGAAGCGTTGTACGAAGAGGTTCTGAATCAGATCGCCTGCAAACGCGAGAGCTATGTCGAGGCGGTTGTGCAAAGCGACGGGAGTTTCAGCGAGTTACTGCGCATGATTACGCGGCGCTATGTGGAAAGTGTATCCCGTGACCCTGACTACCTGCGTATGGAGTTACAAAGTGCGCTGGAGGGTAGCGAAGCCACCCGGCAATTCTTTGAAAATCGCTGGCGTCCCTTCACCGATTACATTGAAGTGACTATCCGTGAATTGCAGCCAACCGGTGCGGTACAACATACCGATGGACGTATTGCTGCATTAATGTTTCAGGGTATGTTGCGCGAGGCGCTGTATGCCAAGTGCATTTTTCAGACACCGCGTTACCAGGAACTGGAGCTTAACGAGTTGACGGATTACCTGGTCACACTGTTCTTTCGTGCAATCGGCTATAAAGAGTCAGACGATATCAATCCTCACTGATACCGGTACCAACCTCAAGTTGTTCAAACCAGTCCAGGAAGCGTTGTACATTTTCTCCACTGAAAATCCGTCCGTGTTGCGGTGCCATGTATTCGATATCCAGTTTTCGTACCCGGTTAATCCAGGCCTGTTTGGCCCGGTTGGAAGGCATCCAGCGCTGGTGAAATAATTCCATTTTAGGGATGTGTTCGTCAAAATCCTTAACGAACATCGGTGCACCGTCGGGTTCCAGGGCGGCGCCAATATCACCACTCATGAGTATTTTTGCCACTGGGTCGTAGACATTAAAGTTACCCGATGAATGCAGGTAGTGCGCGGGCAGAAAGGTCAGTTCCGCACTTTCCAGACGGATGACCTGTCCCTCATCCGGAATGGAATGGTATTCGATATGATTCAGGCCGAAGTGGCGCAGGAAGCTTTCCCATATCCAGGGCGCATACAGTTTCGCGTGGGGTAACGCCTGGTCCCACAGGCCAAGGGAAGAAATAATATCCGGGTCCTGGTGGGAGGCAAACAGGTCGGTAAGATGGTCGATGTCGGTGTAGCGCAGGACGGCTGCCAGCATGGCTGAAAAGATCTCGATCCCGCCGGGATCGATCAACAGGCTGCGTTTTCCATCCACCACCAGGTATTGGTTGGTATCGATAATGCCATCCGGCTTGTCCGGGTCGCGCCCGAAAACAATCCACTGGTAGCGGCCTTCGTAGAGAATCGTGGATTTCATGGGGTGGCGATAGCCTCCTTCAGGTCTGAGAGGTAGCGGCGGCACACCTTGATTTCGGTGTGGATGCTTTCGGCGGCATTCTCCACGCTGTCGGCAATGGATTCCAGGTAAGGCTGGAATTCAGCGGCGCGCGAAGCTTCGGTCCGGGAGTTGGTTACGACGATTTTTGCCGCCCGTGTACGTTGTTCGATGTCATCGAACAACTCACCGAGCGAATCAATGGCGTCTCGTTCCTGCTGCTGATAGTCACGGATCTGGTTGTCCAGTCCCTGTATAACATTGAGTAAGGGTTGCTGTACCCCGTGGTCGGACAAGCTGTCCCTGGCCTTTGAAAAACGTTCATAGGCGTTGATAGCCCGGTTTTCGCTGACAGAGGTGATGGAAATTTGTAACGCGACCTGATTGATCCTGGAAACCAGTGAAATCGTGTCATTGGCCATTTCGGTAATGAAGTCTGTGATCGGGCGAAAGCCTGCCGTTTTTTCACCACCGCGGGAGGCAATCCCCTTGGCGTTACTGGCACTCAGGGAGATTTCCTTTGCCGTGACCAGCACACCGTATAAACGCCCGGCAAGCCTGGCGGCGGTAACGAAGGGGGGTTGATGTGAAACGGTAGCGTCCTGCATAGGTTTCCTGTCACTTTTCCTGATGTCCTAGCATAACGGCCTGTTTCACGAGAATCCAGATATTATAGAGCCGGGTGCACGCCTGTTTGTTTCGTTACCCTGTCCGGGTAAATGTTCCGCTTTCAATCCCGTCCAGTGTCCAGTCGCCGACCCGGTAGCGCACCAGTCGCAGGGTGGGAAACCCCATGTGCGCTGTCATGCGCCGTACCTGCCGGTTACGGCCTTCCCCGAGTGTCAGTTTCAGCCAACGGGTGGGGATGTTTTTACGTTCCCGAATTGGCGGGTTGCGCGGCCATATGACCGGTTCATCCATCAATTCAGCCTGTGCGGGAAGGGTGGGGCCATCTTTCAGCGTGATGCCGTCGCGCAGCGGTTGCAGGTCAGCGTCTGTTGGCGCCCCTTCCACCTGCACCCAGTATTCCTTGGATTTTCCGTATTTCGGGTTGGCGATGCGCTGTTGCAACTTGCCGTCATCGGTCAGTACCAGCAGGCCCTCGCTGTCGTAGTCGAGGCGGCCGGCACAGTAGACAGCCGGGATGTCGATGTAATCTGCCAGTGTTGCCTTGCGCCCCAGGGCACC
>CAZVBD010000064.1:11909-13019 GCA_964625255.1 uncultured Thiohalobacter sp.
TCTCTGTGCCCTTTGGGCCCATTCACCTTGCCGTCGTCGGTGGTGAATTGTGACAGGACATGGAAGGGTTTGTTGAACAGTACAATCACTTGTTAAACACGATGGGCACCACATCATCGAATTTCCCGGCGAAGTGAACCTTGAGTCCCTTGCGGATGTGCTCAGGGATTTCTTCGTAATCGCCACGATTGGCATCAGGCAGTATCAGTTCACGGATGTTCACGCGCCTGGCGGCGATCACCTTTTCGCGGATACCACCCACTGGCAGTACCTGTCCGGTCAGTGTCAGCTCGCCGGTCATGGCCAGCGTGCGTACAGGACGGCGATTTTTTGCAACTGAAAGCAGTGCGCAGGCCATGGTGATGCCGGCACTGGGGCCATCTTTGGGCGTGGCACCGGCCGGCACATGCAGGTGGATCAGTGAATTCTCAAAGAAGTCCGGCGAAGCACCCCAGCGTTCAGCGTTTGAGAGAATATGGCTGTAGGCTATTTCGGCTGACTCCCGCATGACGTCACCGAGCTGGCCGGTGAGTTTGAAGCCACGGGTGAAGCTGTGAATACGCGTTGCTTCGATACTCAGCGTGACACCACCCATGGCGGTCCAGGCCAGGCCCGTAATGATGCCCACGCCGGACAGGGGTTTCTCACGGCTGAACAGTGCCTTGCCCAGGTAGTTTTCAACGTCTCCAGCACGGACGTGAACCGGTGTTTTTTCACCTTCGAGAATTTTCACCACAGCCTTGCGCGCGATCTTGCCCAGACATTTTTCCAGTCGTCGCACACCGGCTTCACGCGCATAGTCTTCGATGATCTTGCGCAGTGCCGCCTTATCAATACGCAACTGACCGCGCTGCTTCAGGCCATTACGTTCCAGCTGGCGCGGCAGCAGGTGATGACGTGCAATGTCCATTTTCTCACTGGCAAGGTAACCGGACAGCTGGATGACTTCCATGCGGTCCAGCAGCGGGCCAGGGATTGTGTCGAGCTGGTTGGCGGTACAGATGAACAGCGCTTTGGACAGATCAAAGGACACATCCAGGTAGTGGTCGAGGAAGTCACTGTTCTGCTCCGGGTCGAGCACTTCAAGCAGTGCCGATGCCGGGTCGCCCT
>CAZVBD010000065.1:0-12944 GCA_964625255.1 uncultured Thiohalobacter sp.
CCGTCATTTTCTCACGCGGGTTGGTAAAAATCATGTCTGTTGCGCCACGTTCAATCAGCTTGCCCATGTACATGAACGCTGTCTGATCAGAGACACGCGCTGCTTGTTGCATATTATGCGTCACAATCACTATGGTATAGCGTTCCTTCAGTTCGTCAATCAACTCTTCGATCTTGAGGGTGGAAATCGGATCCAGTGCAGAGGCCGGTTCATCGAGCAATAACACTTCCGGCTCAACAGCAATAGCTCGCGCGATCACCAGACGCTGCTGCTGCCCGCCCGATATACCCAGCGCATTTTCGTGAAGACGATCTTTCACCTCATCCCATAACGCGGCACTGCGCAGCGCTTTTTCCACGACCTCATCCAGCACACGCCGGCTGTTCACTCCTTGCAGGCGCAGACCATAGGCAACATTTTCATAGATGCTTTTGGGGAATGGGTTGGGTTTCTGAAACACCATACCAATGCGCTGCCGCAGTTGTGCAACCTGTACACCTGGCGCATAGATATTTTCATTGTCGAGTAAAATACTGCCTTCGATACGGACGTTATCGATCAGATCGTTCATCCGATTAAAACAACGCAGCAACGTTGACTTGCCGCAACCGCTGGGTCCGATAAAAGCTGTTACCTGTTTTTCCGGGATCGGCAAGCTGACATTATCGAGCGCCTGGGCCCCACCGTAGAAAAGGTTCAGCGCTTTCACCTCAAGGCAAACCCCCACCTCGGGCACAGATGCACCACGGTTCCCCCGTTGCATTATCGTAGTGTTACTCATTCTGTCATCCATCATCTAACCCGTTATTGATCCAGTGTGCGGTAGCGTTCACGCAACCGGTTACGAATAGCAATCGCCGTCAGGTTGAGCGCTATAATAACCAGCACCAGCAACAATGCTGTAGCGTACACCAGTGGTCGTGCCGCCTCGACATTAGGACTCTGAAAGCCAACATCAAAAATATGAAACCCAAGATGCATGAATTTGCGATCCAGGTGAATAAACGGCGCATTGCCGTCCAGCGGCAGCGCCGGCGCCAGTTTTACTACACCAACCAGCATCAAGGGTGCAACTTCGCCGGCAGCGCGCGCGACAGCCAGTATGACGCCAGTCATCATGGCAGGACTGGCCATCGGTAATACGGTACGCCAGAGCGTTTCCGCCTTGGTGGCGCCCAGTGCCAGGCTACCTTCACGAATAGAGCGCGGAATACGCGACAGTCCTTCTTCGGTCGCCACGATGACGACTGGTACAGTCAACAATGCCAGCGTTAACGAAGCCCACATCAACCCCGGCGTACCAAATGTCGGTGCCGGCAGTGCCTCCGGGAAAAACAGCTGGTCGATATTGCCACCGAGAAAATAAACAAAAAACCCCAGACCGAATACACCGTAAACAATAGATGGCACACCGGCGAGGTTGTTGACTGCGATGCGAATCAGCCGTGTCAGTGGACCCTGCTTTGCATATTCGCGCAGGTAAACTGCAGCAATGACACCGAAGGGTGTCACCAGCAGGGACATCAACATTACCATCATCACTGTGCCAAAAATTGCCGGGAAAATCCCGCCTTCTGTATTTGCTTCACGGGGATCTTCACTGACGAATTCCCACAGGCTCGCAAAATAGAACCCGATTTTATCGACAAGCCCCATCGCATTCGGCTGCCAGGCGCGCACAATATTTGCGAGCGGGATATTGACCGACTCCCCTCCCATAGCAAGCATGGTGACAGAATCACGCTTGATCTCTTTATAGAGCACTTCCAGCTGCTTCTGCAGTTCGCCAAATTCAGTCTGCAGGGCATCTTGCTGATGCACTATGTCGGCAAGCGCCTCTGGAGTATCTTCACCCTCCAGCTCCAGCCCCCGGCGTTCGAGGCGCAACTGTTCCAGTTTATAGTTAATGGCACCGATGTCACCCCGTTCCAGCTTGTGAATCAGCTTGCGAATACCACTGACACGCTCCAGTCTGGGTTGCAACTCAAGCCACGCAGCATCTTTTTCAGCAATCTGTTGGCCCTTCTCACGAATATCCTGCAGGAAACCGTAAAAATTACCCCATTCGGAACGTTCCAGTTCAACCAGGTCTTCAGGTGTTGAGCGGCTGACGATAGCCGGCTCGTTTATCCAGCGAAAATCCAGCCCGGAGACGTCACGGTTGCCGGTCTTGATAAGCAAACGTTCAATATTTATCGCGTCACCGTAGGCCTCAACCGATTCACCTGCCTCACGCAGGCGCTCCACCGTGATACGCTCGCTCTCACTGATCTCACCAATCAGACGTTGTACGCTGCCATCTGCCAGTCGGTATTGCATATCCCATACAGGAGAGGTCCAGAAGTGTCCCAGCCCGTTCACGGCAATCAGACCCAGCAGGCCCAGTACCATAATGAGACTGGCGGACACGGCTGCTGCATTCAGCCATATCCATGGCTTCCCGCTTTTCACCCAGCCGCCAAAATCTTTACTCATGCGAATGTCTCATTACAGGCTGCTGTACTTGTTGCGCAATCGCTGACGAATCAGCTCTGCGCCCGTGTTAAAGATGAAGGTAAACAGGAACAGTACCAGGGCGGCAAGAAACAAAATCCTGTAGTGTGTACTCGCCACTTCGGCTTCGGGCATCTCTACCGCAATATTGGCGGACAGGGTACGCATCCCCTGGAAGATGCTCATATCCATTACCGGCGTGTTACCGGTTGCCATGAGTACAATCATGGTTTCACCAACGGCACGTCCTACCCCCATCATGATACCGGAGAAAATACCGGGACTGGCGGTAAGCAGTACTACCCGTATTAACGTCTGCCAGCTGGTAGCACCCAGCGCCAGTGAGCCACTGGTGAGGTGTCGTGGTACGCTGAAGATAGCATCTTCAGCGATGGAAAAGATGGTCGGAATTACAGCAAATCCCATCGCCATACCCACCACCAGTGAGTTGCGTTGATCGAAGCCTATGCCCATTTCGTGTTGCAGCCAGGCCGGCATGTCGCCACCAAACAACCATTGTTCCAGCAAAGGACTCATGGCCAACGACAGATAACCTGCACCCAGTATCACCGGAACCAGTAACGCCGCTTCCCAACCCACTGCTACCCGTCCAGTCAGGCGCGGTGGCAGGCAGTGCCAAAGCCATGCGGTAACCAGCACCAGCAAGGGCATCAACAATAATAATGCGAACAGACCGGGCAAGTGGGTTTCTACCAACGGCGCCAGCCACAGCCCGGCAAGGAAGCCCAGGATAACCGTGGGTAAAGCTTCCATGATCTCAATGGTTGGCTTCACCATCTGGCGCATCTTCGGCGCCATGAAGTAAGCGGTGAAAATCGCACCCAGTATCGACAGGGGTATAGCAAATAACATGGCATAAAATGCAGCCTTGAGCGTACCAAATGCCAGCGGTGTCAAGCTGAACTTCGGCTCAAAATCATTATCTGCTGCCGATGATTGCCAGACATATTCAGGTTTGTCATAACCTTCGTACCAGACCTTGCTCCACAGGGCATTCCACGAAACTTCCGGGTGCGGATTTTGAATACGCCAGAACTGCAACTGGTTCGTATCATCCAACACCCACAGTGCGTCAGCGCGCGGACTGATAGCCAGTAAATGAACCGGGCTATCCGAAACCTTTTCCTGAATCAGGCGCTTTCCGGCGGTGGCGTGGTAGATTGAAATGCTGCCATCAACTCCCCCGACCAGAAAACCTTTACGACTGTATTCCGATGCCAGCACCCGTGTTTTAACGCCGTTATCAAAACTGCGGATCTGTCGAAGGTGTGATACCCCTTCTTTATCGCGGACCTGGAACCATTGACTGATCTCACCGTCATCGCTGGCCACCATGATGGAGTTACCACCGGCCAGAAAACGTGCCGCACTGACATCGGTGTTTTTCGCCGCAACATTAATTTGTTCCTGTAATCTTGCCTGGGACAGATCTGAAATATCAAACCAGGCCAGTGTCCCGTCACGGCTTACCAGGTACAGGTTACGCTGTGAGGGATCAACCAGCAGTCTGACAATATCATCCAGATCTGTATAACCACTGCTGCGTTCGAACGTCCAGCCGGCCTCGTCCTCCATCAGTGATTCTTCCGGGGAAGCCCGCATCACCGACAACATGCCACCCTGAGACCAGGCTACAAGGGTAAAAGATTCATCCTGCTGGATCGCAAGCTTGTCCAGTGAGGCGCCATCGACGTTGACATCCAGCGGTGCCTCACCGAGGGGATACTGTACTTCCGGCGTAATAAGACGTTTGTCATTGGGAAAACTGACCCGGTAGTTGAGCTTGACCACCACAGCCTGACCATTGCTGAAACCCAGGGCAACAATGCCGGAATCCGGCCGTGCCGCCGAAAAGCTGACAACTTTGGCAGCATCCGGAACGGGTAATTGCACCCGGCTGATCTCGTGACCATCGGCTGTCGAAAGAAAACGTATACGCCCTTTCCGGTCGATAACAGCGCCGATTTCTGCCTGCTCTTCCATTGACAGATAAACCGCCTTATCCCCATCCGACAGCGTATAGGAGACCTCTCGCTGCATCTCGGGAGATTCAAGCAACGGCGTGACAACATAGAGAAGATAGATAAATATCAGCAGGATAGCGATGATGACGGCTGTACCACCAGCACCGACCACCCAGCGTGTCAGGCGATCCTTGAGCAGGCGAAGGCGTAAGTGGGCACTGCCTTTATACTGGTTTGAAGTCGATGATCCGGACATAGCCGGAACAGGGTACGCGAGAAATATGACGATTGTGTGACAGCCAATTTACCTGAATAACGTCTTGTTTGGCATTGAATTTGCTTTTGTTACTCCTGAAACACCAGACCGCCATACGTCTGACACTTAAGGGAGGGAATGCCATATGGGCATCGAACATCGCTGGAGTTCACGGCGCAAAATTGACCTGGAAGTCAATCTGCACTACCCACCTGTTGGCACCATCAACGGTAAAACACGCAATATCAGTCTGGAAGGGATGTATGTCGATCTGAAAGGTGTACATATTCCGCCCCAGGCACGACTGGAAATTTCCTTCACCGCTGAAATATGCGGGCGACCTGTCGAACACCGCCTGCCGGCCTACGTGGTACATACGCGAGAAGATGGCGTGGGCCTGATGTTACAGCACGTCGGTTACCGTGAATTCGACGCCCTGCGCTACATGCTTAACGCTGCGTAAAAACAGCCTCACATAAAAAAGCCCCCGCCGCACTGGCGAGGGCTGTTTGGCTTGCAGAAAACTTACTGCAGTTTGGTCAATTCTTTTTCGAGAACCGACTTCGGTAAAGGAATGTAACCATCCTTGATAACAACTTTCTGACCGGGGTTCGACAACACCAGCTTCAGGAACTCGCGCTCAAGTGGCGGCAGCGGCTTGTTCGGGTGTTTGTTGACATAAACGTACAGGAAACGTGCCAGCGGATATTTTCCGGAAATTGCGTTTTCCGGACTAGCCTCGATAAAAGGTTGTCCTGCCTTTTTGGCCAGCGGTACAGCACGCACACCCGAAGTGATGTAACCAATACCGGAATAACCAATACCGTTAAGCGAAGCGGATACTGACTGAACCACTGAAGCGGAACCCGGCTGCTCGTTTACGTTATTCCTGTAATCACCCTTGCACAGTGCTTTCTTCTTGAAGTAACCATAGGTACCGGACACCGAGTTACGACCGTACAGCTGGACGGCGCGGTTCTTCCAGCCGCCTTCCAGACCCAGTTGCCCCCAGCGTGTGATGTCTTCCGGGTAACCGCACTTGCGGGTGGAAGAAAAAATAGCATCAATCTGTGGAATCGTCAGACCCTTGATCGGGTTATCCTTGTGGGCAAATACCGCCAGCGCATCAATCGCAACACGAATCGGCGTCGGTTTGTAACCATAGCGGCGTTCGAAAGCCTCCAGCTCCTTGGATTTCATCTTGCGACTCATGGGGCCAAGGTTGGAGGTCCCTTCGGTCAATGCCGGCGGTGCAGTGGAAGAACCGGCTGCCTGAATCTGGATATTGACGTTCGGATATTCACGTTTGTATTCCTCAGCCCACAGCGTCATCAGGTTAGCCAGGGTGTCAGAACCAACGCTGGACAGGTTGCCGGACACGCCACTAACGCGTTTATAGTCCGGTATGCCTGCATCAAGCTTGGCGTCGGCCATCAGTGAACCGCTGAATCCCAGTGCAACCGATAATAATCCGGCGACCAGTGTGTGCTTGCGTAAAGCCATTCGTTCTCTCCTTAATCAGGAACAAGTGTGTTAAATCGGGTTTGTTACTGGAAGGAAATGCTAGCTCCGCAATGTGACAGGCGTATTACAATTGCAAGGCTTTTGCCTGCTCGCAGTCCCGGAGCTGCGTTTCAGGGAACCGACAACCGAAGCAGCTGCCGTGGCCAGGCTCACTGTCAATCTCCAGATGTCCCTGATGTCTAAGCAAAACATGCTTTACAATAGCAAGTCCCAGCCCTGTGCCCCCCCTCTCCCGTGACCGTCCCGCATCGACCCGATAAAACCGTTCTGTCAGGCGGGGAATATGACTCGCCTCGATCCCCGGGCCGGTATCGGCCACCGAAAACAGGGCAGATGAACCGTCACGCGACCAGCTTACCTGGATATGACCACCCGCTGGCGTATAGCGAACGGCATTGAGTACCAGGTTGGAGAACGCACTGTACAGTTCACTTTCTACCCCGGTCAGGCACAACTCGCTGTCAATTCGGGTTTCAAACTGATGTTTTTCCTTTCCACTGAAAGTCTTCGCCTGGTCGATCACCAGCGCAATCAAGTCCGGCATATTCACCACCTGTGCCCCATTACCGGGTTCATCGCTCTCCAGTCGCGCCAGCAGCATCAGGTCATCGACCAGATGGTTCATGCGCCGGGTCTGTTGCTGCATGCTGCGCAAGGGGTCGACAAAGCGGGCATCCGGCTCTTCATCGGACAAAGCCTCCAGGTAACCGGAGATGACGGTAAGTGGAGAACGTAGCTCATGCGATACATTGGCCACAAAATCCTGCCGCATGCGTTCCAGTTTCTGTATACGCGTCATGTCACGCGCCACCAACAGGCGCCGATCACCGGCATAGGAGACTATTCGTATACGCAATGTCTTGCCCTCATCAACCGGTGACGGGATCTCAACACCCTGGGCATAATCATTACTGTGCAAATATTCGAGAAAAGCGGGGTGTCGAATCAGGTTGCTGATACGCTGGCCACTGTCGCGCGGGAACTCAAAACCGAGATACCGGGCAGCCGCTGTATTCCACCATTCGATTTTTTCACTGGCGGGCCGCAACTCTACCGTAGCATCAGGCAATGCACCGGTCATCTTATGGAGACGCTTCAGCATCCGGCTGAGATTACGTTTGCGCTTTTGATTACGCTGCTGCAATCGATAGATATGTTCGAACGCTTCGTCCCAGATACCGCTGGCTTCGGGGGGCTTGAATGACTTGCTCTCGCGCAACCAGCGAACCAGCCGATGGAGGTTATAGAGATGCCATGCCAGGTAAACGATGAGCACCAGCAGCAGACCAGCCATGATCTGGCCGAATAATGCACCGACAAGCGTCCCTGCCAGTAACCATCCCGCCAATCGCCATAGCTCGTTCTGCCAAGCCTGGGTCACACCCTCGCCTTACCTGAAAACCGGTAACCGGTACCACGTACGGTCTGTATAAAGCGATCATAGTCATGCGTCGCCAGTGCCTTGCGCAACCGTCTTATATGCACGTCCACTGTACGTTCCTCAACATAGATACCCCGACCCCAAACACGGTCAAGCAGTTGCTCACGACTGTACACACGGTCCGGGTGATGCATGAAAAATGATAATAAACGAAACTCGGTAGGCGCCAGCTCGATATCCTCATCACCGACCTTTACGCGATGGTCAACCGGGTTCAGGGTGAGTCCGCCGATGTGAATCGCTTCCTCTTCTGTTTCCGGCTGGGTACGTCGTAACACGGCGTGTATGCGCGCAATCAATTCCCTGGGTGAAAAGGGCTTTGAGACATAGTCATCCGCACCTGTCTCAAGACCCCTGACGCGGTCATTTTCTTCACTGCGTGCCGTCAGCATGATAATCGGTAATGCGGCGGTAAGTTCTTCGCGTCGCAGGCGGCGAGCAAGATCAACACCGCTCATGCCCGGCAACATCCAGTCCAGCAATACCAGATCAGGGGGGCTGGCTGCGATGGCCAGTAGCGCCTGTTCGGCATCAACAGCTTCCTCAAAACGGAAACCGGCTTTTGTCAGGGAAAATCCCAACATCTCACGGATCGCCGGTTCATCCTCTACTACAAGAATACGTTTCATGGGTTATACCCGGACACAAGATCGTAACAGAAGACCATACGAATGTTACGATTGTATGACAGGTAAATCCTGCGGTGTAGCAAGCACTAACGAAAACCAGCCGTTATCCGGCTCAAAATGGTGCTGTATGGAAAGCCCCGCACCGTGCAGCAGGGATTCCAGATGCGCGGGTGTAAACTTGCGGCTGATTTCGGTCAGTATCCGCTCCCCGGCTTCCAGTTCCAGCGTGCAGTCCAGTGCCTCAATACGCACGGACTGGCGACGTTGCGATACCAGGTACATCTCGATCTGACTGGCCTCGGTGTTAAACAGGGCACGGTGCTCAAAATTCCTGTCGCAGAAATTCGCATCCAACTCGCGGTTCAGCACCTGTAACAGATTGAGGTTGAACTGCGCGGTAACACCGGAATCATCATTATAGGCGGCATGTAACACCCCGGCATCCTTGACCCGATCCGCACCCAGCAGCAGGCCATCACCAGGGCGCATAATGGCGCGCACCTCGTCTAGAAAAGTTGCCGCCTCGTTCTCGGTGAAATTACCAATTGTTCCACCGAGGAAAAGGTACAGACACCGCCCCTCTCGCGGTGGCAACCCGGCCAGCCCGCCATAATAATCACCCACCAGTGCATTAACCTGCAACCAGTCGTACTCCTGCACCAGTTGCTGTCCACTGTCGTGCAGCATTTCCTCGCACACATCAAAGGGCCAGTAGGCCGCTGTCTCACCGACCTGGTCACAGGCATCGAACAAGTGCCTGGTCTTGCGCGCAGTGCCACTGCCGAACTCAACGATATGATCCGGCCGCAGCTGCTCAATGATATCGTGCGCGGAAGCCCGCAGCAGCGCCTCCTCGGTACGGGTTGGGTAATATTCACGGGTTTCACAAATCGCATCGAACAGTTGCGACCCGCGTTCATCGTAAAAATACTTTGGCGGCATGGAACGGGGTGCATTGATCAACCCCTCGCTGGCGTCCTCCAGGATACCTGCCACCGGCAACGCCGGGGGCACCCGGTAGCTGGTCAGGCGCGATACGAGATTTTCTTCCATAAATGACACCGTATTGGATATGCGTGCTGCATAGGCTAACATCGACGGCAATCCAGCGAAACAGAGAGCTTCTCAAACCAATGTGTCGGATCGCCGCCTACCTGGGAGAACCCGTCGCGTTGAGCCATTTTTTGCTCGATCCGCCACATAGCCTCGAAGTTCAGGGCTGGTCTCCGCAGGAACTTAAATATGCCCGGCTGAATGCTGATGGTTTCGGGTTTGCCTGGTATGACGAAGCAGACAGGCCAGCCGTCTATGTCAACCCGGCCCCTATCTGGTCAGACCCCAATCTGCCACACCTGGCCCGAACACTGAAGAGTCCCCTGTGGCTGGCGAGTGTCCGCAGCGCCACACCGGGTATTCCGGTCAACCATGTCAACACGCAACCCTTTATCGATAATGAGTTCCTGTTTGACCACAATGGACTTATCGATGACTTTCACGGTGCCGTACAACAACGCATGATTCAACAGCTGGCACCGGGGCTGCTGGCTACAATTCGCGGCAACACCGAATCCGAATACCTGTTTGCTGCACTACGGCAACTACTCGACGACAACCCCGATCTGCCAGTGGAAACCGCGCTGGCCGAATTAATGGATAACATTGCCATCTGGGCAGAGGGTCGCCGTTGCCTGCTTAACCTGGTTGTCAGTGATGGTGAGCGCCTGTACGCTGTTCGGCATGCGCTCGGTGACGACAGCCCCTCTCTGTATTACACTACCGATGATGAAATGTTCCCCGGCGCGCAGCTTATCGCCTCGGAACGCTTAACTGAATCTTCATTCTGGCAGAGCGTGCCGGAACACCAGATTCTTGTCCTTGACCCGGAAGAACCACCTGAACTGTTGTCATTGTGAGCATGGACGAACTGATTAATGAGCTGCAAATGGCACAGACACTGGTGCTGGCGCTGGCCGAAGATGTCGACGAAAATGTCTATCGCGCCCAGTACCACCCTGACCTGAGTCCACTTGGCTGGCACCTCGGTCACTGTGTATTTACTGAATGCCTGTGGCTACACGAAAAGATTCGTGGTGACGACAGCGTAACCGCGCCGATTGCTGATTTCTACATCCCTCCACGCACACCAAAAACTGAGCGTGGCCGCCTGCTGCCACAGCAGAACGCCATGTTGACCTGGGCCCACGAACTACAGGAATTCAACCTGCACTTTCTGTCTGCCCTGCGTCCGGAGTGGCGTGAGCACGAACTGTTCAACGACCATTACATCCTTCACTTTCTGATCCAGCATTACAGCCAGCACTATGAAACCATGCTCATGCTGCTGACCCAGAAGGCACTGGCTGAAACGACCCTGAATGGACTCCAGCCCTCTCCCATGCAGGCAAAGTCGCCCAGCCAGAAATGCATTGAAATACCCGCCGGACACTATCGCATCGGTGGCAACTCACCCACCGCCTACGATAACGAAGTGCCTCCCCAGCACGCTGAACTGGGCGAGTTCGTGATCAGCATAAACCCGGTCAGCAATGCCGAATTCCTTGGTTTTATCGAAGACAAGGGATATCAGCGCGAAGAACTCTGGGAAGCTGATGGCTGGGCCTGGCGCCGGCAACACGATATCAGCGCACCCGATCACTGGCGGCAAACGGTGAATGGCACCTGGTATGGTGTCAGCATGCGCGGCTGTTATGAATTGGCACCGGATGAACCGGTGTCCGGTATCAGCCGACACGAGGCCGGGGCTTTCGCCAACTGGGCAGGCGGACGACTGCCACACGAATACCAGTGGGAAGCGGCCTGCCGCAGCGGTGTACTGGAGCAGACCGGTCGTGCCTGGGAATGGTGTGAAAATACCTTTCACCCCTACGATGGCTTCAAAGCCTTCCCCTACCCTGAATATTCACAGCCCTGGTTTGATAAAAACCACTACAGTCTGCGCGGTGGCTGTCTGCATACCCGCCGGGTGATCAAACGTCCCAGTTTCCGCAATTTTTTCGAACCCGACAAGCGCCACATCTTTGCCGGTATGCGACTGGTATTCTGAGTTTTCCCACTGGACAGTCGGGGTTGATTTAACTGGCTTGATGGTAGGCGATATACTGCATCCGCTGTCTCCACGTCCTGTTATTTTATGCTCGTCAATCGTCTGGTTTTTCGAAGAATGCTTAGCTGGGTTGCAGAAACCCGGTCGCGCCTGTCCGGCGGACCGACACAGAACCCGGATGAAGCCGTCGTCGCTGACAGCTTTATTTTTTCCCGTTCACCCCACGCCATGAGCCATGCCTCAACCATAGCGGCATCGGGCGACAGGCTGGTGGCCGCCTGGTTTGGTGGATCACTGGAATCCCGCCCTGACGTGGGTATTCTGGTCTCCCTGAACGACGGGGATAGCTGGTCAACACCGACAGTGGTCGCTAACGGGAAACAATCCAATGGAATCCGTCATGCATGCTGGAACCCGGTGCTGTTTCAACCTGCATCAGGCCCCCTGTTGCTGTTCTACAAAGTGGGCAAGAACCCCCGAACCTGGTGGGGTATGTGTATGCAGTCCAGCGACAACGGCCTGACCTGGAACACCCCGAAACGTCTTGCTGATGGCATACTCGGTCCGATCAAGAACAAACCTGTGCAGCTGGCAAGCGGCGAATGGCTGAGTCCATCCAGTACTGAAAGCAGAAAATGGCGCGTTCATGTCGAGCGCAGTGCCGATTCGGGTGTTTCCTGGGAACACACCCGGCAAATTAATCACACAGGTGAACTCGCTGCCATCCAGCCCAGCATACTCACCCATGCCGAAGGAAACCTGCAACTCATCTGCCGAACACCGCACAAGCGAATGGCTGAAAGCTGGTCTGCAGACGGCGGGAGGACCTGGAGTGAATTACAACTGACCAACCTGGAAAACCCCAACTCCGGTACAGATGCGGTGAGTCTTGCTGATGGTCGCCAGCTACTGGTCTACAACCCATCATCGCAAAGACGTACACCGCTGGTTGTCTCGCTGTCTCATGATGGCAGGAACTGGCAGGACTGTCTCGTCCTGGCAGACGGCTTTGGAGAATTCTCGTACCCTGCGGTCATCCAGACGGATGATGGTCTCGTGCATATCACCTATAGCTGGAATCTGTCTCGTATTCGTCACGTCGTGATCGACCCGAAAAAACTTCGATACCCGCGGGTCACCGCTTAAGCACGTGCTGCCGGCACATCGTACCAATGCCACTTACCTGCGCTGAAACCCCGTCCGGATGGATCGGCATCAGACCCTTTGTGCTAAGTGCCGTCCTGATATTACCGGCGGCTATTCTGGTGGCCCCCCACCTGGGCGAAGCCTCATACATACTGCTTACTGTTTTCGGCATATACTGTTTTTTACGGAACGGTTTATCTTTCGGAAAAAACAGCAAGCTCCTGTTATTCAGTCTGCTCACCCTGGGATTTTATTCTGTTGCTCTCGTATCAGCACTGGTTTCCGACGATCACTCGACAGAGTGGTGGAACCCCGGAAATCTGCGTGAATTCCTTGCTGCTCCTTTTATTGGCCTGTTGATAGCTAAAACCCGTATCAATACACGCTTCCTTATGCTGACCGTCAA
>CAZVBD010000066.1:0-12492 GCA_964625255.1 uncultured Thiohalobacter sp.
AGCTCAGTGGACGAGTCAACATCCTGTGGGATCAAAATGACCCTCAGGGCGAAACTGAGGGGACCTGCCGCTACTGGGAATTCAGTATTGATACAGGGTATGAATACACACCGTAAACCATAGGGGTTTTATTATGAAGTTGTTCTACTCCGGAACTTCGCCTTACTCTCGCAAGGTCAGACTGGTCATCCATGAAAAAGGTCTCCAGCAAAGGATCACCAGCACACTGTGCAATCCTTTCGACAAGGTACCCGAACTCGAAGCTGCCAACCCATTAGGCAAGATTCCAACACTGCTTCTGGATGATGGGTCTTCCCTGTATGACAGCCCGGTAATTTGTGAATACCTTGATACCTTAACCTCCGACAGGCTCATACCCGAGTCCGGCATGGACCGCTGGAACGTTCTGCGCTGGCAGTCACTTTGTGACGGCATCCTCGATGCCACCTACAATATCGTGATGGAACGAAGGAGAAAACCGCACGAACAATCGGCCGACTGGATAGCTCAGTGGAAAGCCCAGGTCAGTCGATCACTGAATTATATTGAAGCCAGTATCAGGACACTGCCCGGGCAGATATCACTGGCACAAGTATCGCTGGGAACAACCCTCGGCTATCTGGACTTTCGTCTTGCTGACCTGGACTGGCGCTACCAGTTTCCTGCCATGGCTACCTGGTATGAAACATTTTCCACCCGTGAGGCCATGCAAAGCACCCTGCCCGAATAAAGGGATTATTGCCATGATTTACGAAATCCCCCAATCCCTGTCACTGAAGACTTGCCTCGATATCGAGCAAAAATCAAGCACACCAGGTGTCGATAATAATACAGAAAATAACCTTGTATTTTATGTACCTGCCCGGGTTTAAGTCCTGGCTTTCCATGCCGATACCCGCCACAAGCGAGCGTAGCTGATCTTGAAGGACACATCATGTTTGGGACTATGAATTTCGGTAGTTTATTCTGGAAACTTGCCATACCTGTCATCGCATTGTTTACAGTCACTATTATTGCGCTGGGTTATTACATTCCTGAGCAGATACAGAATCGCGCTATCGAAGGTGCAACATCCGCTTCAAAACAAACCGCGAAACAATTCAAAGTGCTGCGTAAATATTATGTCCAGAATGTCCTGAAAAAAGTGAAAGCCGGCTCTGATATGAAACCGGCGATCAACCACAAGGATGACCCCAAAGCTTTCCCGTTGCCCGCAACCATGATTCAGGACTTAAGCGCACTACTCAAGAATGAAGGTACAACAATTAATTTGTACAGCGCCTACCCTTTCCCTAATCGGGAATCCCGTGTTCTGGATTCATTCCAGATCAAGGCCTGGGATTATCTTGTCAAGAACCCGGAGAGTGTTTACGTAGCGGAAACAAAGAAAGATGGAAAAACCATCGTTCGGGTGGCTGTGGCAGACGTCATGGTCACCGAAGGCTGTGTCAACTGTCACAACTCCCGCGCCGACACACCCAAAGCTGACTGGAAGCTGGGCGATGTCCGCGGTGTGCTTGAAGTTAATAGTGACATCAGTGAACAGGTTGCGGCCAGTACCGCAACAGGTGAAAAGATAATGTTCGCGTTAATCGGAATAATGCTGGTTATCGTGGCCGCAATCTATTTCGTCTACAAGGTCGTGATTGCAAGAAAACTGACTGCACTGAACAACAGTATTAATGATCTGGCTACGGGAAGCAGTGACCTGACTCAGCGCCTTGATGACAGCGGTACTGATGAAATTTCGGGCCTTGCTCACGGGTTTAATAAATTTCTCGAAAACCACAGAACCTTTATTAAGGAAATCGCAGGGTCGGCACAACAATTATCCGCCTCATCAGCTGCCATGGCGTCCATAACAAGCCAGGCGAAAGAAGACGCTACAGAGCAAAAGAATCAGATCAGCCAGGTGGCAACTGCTGTTCACGAGATGGCAGCAACGATTCAGGAAGTTGCCCGAAACACCAGCACAGCCGACGACTCTGCAAGCAAGGCCAGTGAAGAAACCCAATCCGGGCAGAAAGTTGTCGAAGACAATATTCGCATCACCAATACGCTTTCTAACGAGATAGAAAAAGCGGCCGAAGTGATTCAGTCACTCAGATCTGACAGCGAAGGTATCGGTAAAGTGCTGGATGTTATCCGGGGCATATCGGAACAAACCAACCTGCTGGCGCTGAACGCTGCCATTGAAGCAGCCCGTGCGGGCGAACATGGCCGTGGTTTTGCCGTCGTCGCTGACGAAGTGCGTACGCTGGCCAGCAAAACACAGGATTCTACCGTTGAAATACAGGAAATGATTGAACGTCTGCAGCAGGGTGCAGATGGTGCAGTTACCGTGATGGACAGAGGGATAGAAACCGTTGGCGCAAGCGTAAAGCAGGCCACCCAGACCGGTGAAACCCTGGCCACTATCACATCTGCGGTTAACAATATTTCCGGGATTAATGCCCAGATAGCCTGTGCGGTCGAAGAACAAAGCGCCGTGGCAGAAGAAATCAACAAGAATGTAATGATGGTCGACGACCTGGCCCAGCGCAGCGACGAAGCTTCAACCGATATTGCCACATCCAATGAACAGTTAAATCATTTGGCGGAGAATCTGGCTACGCTGGTCAGTCGCTTCAAACTGGATTAAGCCTGGAAACTCTGTAGCAGATTCACTGATGCTGGACTTCAACTTCCCGTCATAGGTCCAGGCGTTTCAACAAACGATAAAAGTTACCGCGGTCCAGCCCAAGCTCACGGGCCGCAGCAGCTCGATTGCCATTGTGCTTGCTCAATCTGTTAGCGATCAGACTCTGTTGAAACCGGTCAGTCGCCTCTTTGAGGCTGACTTGCCTGTCCGAGACCACATCAGGTCCAGTTATTTCATCCTGAATCGATTCTTTCGGAGGAGGCATATCAGTGGATATATCAAGATGAGCCGGCTGAATCGTCACCGTTTTGGAACCGCGCCCCTGCTGCGCTATGGCCTTAAGTTGCGCACGGCTCAATAAGTGATTTAATTCACGTACATTACCCGGCCAGTTGTAGTGCAGCAGCATCTGTTTTGAATCCCTGGACAATCGTAACTTGCGTACACCCAGGCCTCGTTGGCTCGCTTCTAAAAAATAACCCGCTAACAGTAAGACGTCCTTGCCTCGCTCCCGCAATGGCGGTGCTTTTAACGGATAAACAGTCAGACGGTGATAGAGATCAGCACGAAACCTGCCCTGCGATACTTCAAACTGCAGATCCCGATTAGTGGCCGCCACAATACGGACATCTACCTGAATATGGCTGTCACTACCAACACGTTGAATCTCTCCGCTTTGTAATACACGCAGCATTTTTGCCTGGACGGAGAGCGGTAATTCACCGACCTCATCCAGGAAGAGTGTGCCACCGTCAGCGATTTCAAATTTCCCGGACCGGTTTGAATCGGCACCCGAGAAAGCGCCTTTGACGTGGCCGAATAGTTCGCTTTCTACAATATTTTCCGGAAGTGCCGCACAGTTGACGTAAACAAGTGGCTTCCTGGCACGGGAAGAAAGTGTATGTACCTGGCGTGCAACCAGTTCCTTTCCAACACCGGTTTCGCCCAATACCAGTACGGTAAGAGGCGATTGTGCAACAACAGCAATCTCCTCTCTGAGGCGCTGCATGACGGGGCTTGTTCCGATGAGTTCAACGTGTCCGCCTTCCTCAATCAGTGCGCAGGTAACCTGGTGTTCCTTCTCAATGCGTGCCTCAAGGGCTTCGATCCGTTCAGCCGCTTTTACCGTTGCTTCGGTAAGACTGATGAAGGTTCGTAACTCAATGGGATCGATCTGGTCGAATGTTCCGGGGTGTAATGCATCCAGCGTAAGCACACCCCAGGGTTTCTCATCAATGTAAAGCGACACGCCCATGCAGTCGTGTACGTGCAAGTGATGATCGCTGGTATTGACCAGTCCGTCATAGGGGTCTGGCAACTCTGAATCTGCGGCGAAGCGTACAGGTCCCCGGGTATGCAGCAGGCGGGCAAGCCTGGGATTTTCTTCCACAGCAAACCGCCGCCCCATGGTGTCGTCGGTCAGGCCATCGATGGCCAGTGGCTTTAGACACTTCCCTTCCAGTTGCAACAGTGCAGCCGCATCACACGGAAAAATAGCCTGCATTGCGTTCAACAGTTGCTTGTAACGCGACTTGGCAGGCAAGTCCCGGGAAAGATCGGCGACGATGGAAATGAGGCTCTCTGAAAAAACAGATGTTGTCATTTTAATACCCTTGTAGTCGTTTATACATCCTATCAGCAGATGTATTAATAACAACTATTTTATTATCTTCATGATTTTATTAAATAATTATTCTGGCACATTAATTGTTATGTATATCCAGCAAGGGAAATACTGATCACAACCAGAATGAGGAGTTATCAATGAAACGCTACGCACCTTACGTAATTGCAGCCGCTTTGCTACAGGCCACTGTGGCTGGCGCTGATGTGGTGAAACAAGAGGTTCCTGACACGATGGGCGCAAAGGGCTTCGGTGGTGTGGCGGGTTTTATGGTGGGCGCCGCGTCAGGTGGGCCTGTCGGAGCTGTTGTCGGAGCACTGGTGGGTGGATGGGGTGCAGCAAAAGCACAGGAAGTTACGGGACTCTATGGACCAGCGTATCGCATCGGGAAAAAAGATGGCGGCGAGAGGATTGTACGCTCGCCAAAGCAGCACTGGGCGATTGGTGACGAGGTTGAAGTCGTGCATGGCCGTCTGGTCGCAGCCAGACAATCTGCTCATTAATCGGGAGACGTTGATGACTGATCATTTTACCAAAGGGATGGCAAGAAATATTTACTATGGCGGAAGCTTTTCAGTTTTTCTGCTCTTGCTGGGCCTGACCTATAACACGATGCTTGAATTACCCAAACGGGATCACCGTGAAAATATAACCGCTGCAGTGATCCTGGGAAAGCAGGTCTGGGAAAACAATGATTGTATTGGTTGCCACAGCTTAATGGGTGAAGGTGCTTACTATGCACCGGAGCTTGCTAACGTGTTTGATCGTAGAGGCGGCGGAGACGTACCGGCATTTAAGGGATTCATGCAAGGCTGGATGGCAGCACAGCCGATCCAGACAACGGCAAGGCGAAAAATGCCTCAGTTTAATCTATCCCCTGAAGAGGTCGATGCAATCGCCGAATTTCTCATCTGGACATCCAGGATTAATGATAACGATTGGCCGCCCAATATCGAAGGTTAAACAAAGGATTTTAAATCATCATGAAATTTGAATCACAACGTGTCGCAAAGCCCTATTTTATCGTGGCGATTGCACTGTTTACCGGTCAGGTACTTTTTGGACTCTTGATGGGCATGCAGTATATCAACGGTGATTTTCTGTTCCCGGAAATCCCTTTCAACGTCGCCCGTATGGTCCATACCAATCTCCTGATCATATGGTTACTGTTTGGATTTATGGGCGCCAGCTATTATCTTGTGCCTGAAGAAAGTGATGTGGAGCTTCATAGCCCCTGGCTGGCCAAAGTCATGCTATGGGTCTTTACAGGTACCGGGGTTGCCACCATTATCGGATACCTCATGGTGCCTTACGCAAGGCTGGCAGAACTCACACATAATGAGCTTCTGCCAACGATGGGCAGAGAATTTCTTGAGCAGCCGACCATCACCAAAATCGGAATCGTCATCGTCTGTTTGTCTTTTGTCTATAACATTGGCATGACAATCCTGAAGGGACGCAAAACTGTAATCACCATGATCCTGATTACAGGATTGATCGGATTGGCTGTGTTTTTCCTGTTTTCCTTCTATAACCCGGTCATTCTTACCGTCGACAAATTCTTCTGGTGGTGGGTTGTCCATCTCTGGGTTGAAGGTGTTTGGGAGTTGATCCTGGCTGCAATCCTGGCGTTCGTACTCATTAAAGTCACCGGTGTTGATCGTGAGATAATTGAAAAGTGGCTTTACGTGATTGTAGCTATGGCCCTGATTTCCGGCCTGATTGGTATGGGACATCACTACTTCTGGATAGGCCCGGGGGAATACTGGCTGTGGCTGGGTTCTATATTCTCTGCACTGGAGCCATTGCCATTCTTCATGATGGTCGTATTTGCCTTCAAGATGGTGAAACAACGGCGTCACCAGCATCAGAACCAGGTTGCTACAACCTGGGCGCTGGGTACCGCGGTGATGTCATTTCTCGGTGCAGGGGTCTGGGGATTTCTCCACACCCTGGCACCGATCAACTACTACACACACGGCAGCCAGATTACGGCTGCACACGGACATCTTGCCTTCTTTGGTGCGTATGTGATGGTTGTTCTAACCATTATCTCTTACGCAATGCCTATTATGCGTGGCAGACCTCAGGGGAATTCGATTACTGCACAGCGTTTGGAAACGGCAGCATTCTGGACCATGTGCCTGAGCATGTTTGGTATCACGCTTGCGCTTACGGTTGCCGGCGCATGGCAGATTGCATTGCAGCGTCTTCCGGATGCAGGTGAAGCACTGGGCTTCATATCGACACAGGAAAAGATCGTATCCGTGTACTGGGTTCGCGAGTTTCTTGGTGGTGTTTTCTTCCTTGGGTTACTCCTGTATATCAGCAGCTTTTTCGCAGGGAAAACCGATCGGGTTGTCGAGTCTGATCCGTTGGTTCTTCCCGGTTAATCAGAAATGGAAGAGCTTGCCGGTAAATTCTGGCACCACTTTGTGACGCGACAGGCGTGCAGTGATCATAGCGCTGCCGGTGTAAATCTTGCCGGGTTGTTGCAGCCATTGACTCTTTATTACCGTGCCCTGGGCGGGTCTCCTGCCAAGCAGATCGCGGCGGCAGATCCGCGTCGAATGGATATTGAAAGAACCCTGGTGCAGCGGATTGCGGGTACGCATCGGAAACTCATGTTGAGCTGGCAGGATGAACGCGGGGTTTATCTTCCCCCGACGATTGCCTGCTTCCCGGAGCGTGAACTTAACGAGGCGTTGTATTTCTGGCTTGCTGCATTGTCAAGCAGATTACCGGTTATCAAACATTGGGTCACCGATAATCTGCAGGCAAGTGCGTCACTGTTACACCGTTATCCCGGACTGGTAGCGATATACCGAAAGCTTGTCGATGCCACGATCCATATGAAAACATCGACCTGTTACGTGAATATTGCCGAGTTCGACTGTGAGCTGGAGTTGATAGCGTTACTGCGAAATCCACAAGAAGGTGATCCGGGCCTGACCATTGACAATGATCGTCCGGTACCGGTTCCACTCTGGCTTTATCCCCCTCCAACGCGGGGAATACCTGTCGATGTCGATGATGATCCGGATTCAGCTCAAACAAAGAGCAGCAAGATTTTCAGACTGCCTGATACAAGGAAACAGGCAGTCCGGGTTGATGATCAGCGGGAAACGGATGGTCTTTTGGTGTTTCAACTTGAGAGTTTATTCAGCTGGACCGAACACGTACAGCTTGATCGTTGCCAGGAAGAAAATGTGGATGAAGATATCACTTCAGCGGCAAAAGACCTCGACATCATTGCGCTATCCCGTCAACGCAAGGCCAGCAGCGCAAAGATTAATTTTGATCTCGATTTGCCTTCACCTCAAAATGATGATCTTCCTGTTGGCGATGGGATTAAACTCCCTGAATGGAACTATAAGAAACAGCAACTCGTACCTGATTTCTGTCTTTTACAGCCCATGCTTTCCGACGCATCAACACCGTGTATGCTGCCTGAACACCTCCAGCATCTGGCCCAACGTCTGATTCCTCAATTTTCTGCGCTGCAGTTAACACGAAGGTGGCATAAACGGCAGCCTGTCGGTGACGATATTGATCTGGATGGATGGCTGGACAGTGTCTGCGAACCGGTTCAACGCCTGGAACATCAAGCCTGTTATAAAGCAAAGACAGTCCAGTCGCGCGATTTGGCCTGTTTGCTGTTAGCTGATCTTTCATTATCAACGGATACCCTGGTCAGTAACGGTCAGCGCATTATCGATGTAATCCGCGATACTCTGTTGCTTTTTGCGGAAGCCATGCATCACACAAAGGATCGTCTCGCCATCTATGGTTTTTCATCCGTAAGGAATAAAAACATCCGTTACCATCTATTGAAGAATTTCACAGAACCTTACAGCGATGCTACGCGGGGACGGATTATGGCGATTCGCCCGGGCTATTATACCCGTCTGGGGGCAGCCATTCGCCAGTCATGCAACGTACTGGACCAGCAAGCTTCGGAACAACGATTACTGTTGATTATCTCGGATGGGAAACCTAATGACATCGATCAATACGAAGGTCGGTATGGCATTGAGGATACGCGGCACGCGGTTATCGAGGCCAGGCAGCAAGGCATAATACCTTTCTGCATCACGATTGATAGTGATGCGAATACCTACCTGCCCCATCTCTTTGGTCACAATGGATACGCAGTGGTGAAAGAGGCTTCACGGCTTCCTCTCCTGTTGCCACAGCTATACCTTCAATTGACGACAACAAATCACCACTTGTAGAAAGGCCTTACTATGACCACCGACACTTACTATCTTCCGCAGGGTAATGAAGTCGATATTTTTCAACGCGCTGCAAAAAAACATCTCCCTGTGCTTATCAAAGGACCAACGGGGTGTGGCAAGACACGTTTCGTCCACCACATGGCAGGAAAACTGAAGCGTAACATCCATACGGTTGCCTGCCACGATGACCTGACAGCCACTGACCTGGTCGGGCGGCATCTTATCGGTGCCGAAGGAACCTATTGGCAAGATGGCCCACTCACGCGAGCCGTACGGGAAGGAGCAATCTGTTACCTGGATGAAGTCGTTGAAGCGCGCAAGGACACCACGGTTGTTCTCCATCCACTATCAGACTATCGGCGCGTACTCCCCATTGAGCGCACAGGCGAACTCGTTGAGGCCCACGAGAACTTTATGCTGGTGATCTCGTATAACCCAGGTTACCAGAATATCATGAAAGGCTTGAAACCAAGCACGCGACAGCGTTTTGTTGGCCTCAACTTTAACTATCCAAACGCTGAACAGGAAACTGCCATTATCCAGGCAGAAACGGGGATAACGCAGCCAATCGCAGAACAGCTTGTCAAATTGGGTCATGACTTGCGCCGACTCAAGGACCACGGCCTTGAAGAATCCGCCTCTACGCGTCTGTTGATCTATACCGCCATGATGATTAACGACGGGTTATCCGAGAAAGAAGCCTGCCTCTCGTGTCTGGCAGAACCGCTAACAGATGATGTCCAGACGCTTACTGCGATCCAGCGCCTGGTAGAGGCACATTTTGGATGACGACAACCACCATCGCTCTGCAACATTCTGACGAACATACCCAACCAACGACACCCGGCAACATTGCGGTATGGATACTGATTTATGCAGAGCTTACAGAGTTTGCCCTCTTCTTCCTGATCTTCCTGGTTGCCAAACAACGACACCCGGAAATATTTCAGGATGGCCCCCTGCACCTTAATACTCTGGCCGGTGCGGCAAATACGATGATTCTCGTGACCAGCAGTTTTTTTATCGCACAGGCGACCCGGGCTATCAAAACAGGACAGAAAGAAGTTTGCCTGAAATGGTTATGCCTGACCCTCCTGGCGGGCGCTGGTTATTGTGCGATAAAGGGCTGGGAATACCACTGGAACAGTAACGCGGGGATCCATTCAACCAATAACCTGTTTTTTTCATTTTACTATTACCTGACATTTAATCACCTGCTCCACGTGCTGATCGGCATGTGTACGATTTCATGGGTGACACTACGGACTTATTTCAATGTCTATGGCGTTAATGATCATGAAGGGCTGGAGAGTGCAGCATTATACTGGCATATGATTGACCTGGCCTGGATCATAATGTTCCCGTTACTCTATGTGCTGGGATAGGTCTCGTCTATGAACATACTGAACCGATTCACCCTCACGTGGGTATCCCTCATAGTACTGACCCTGGCAAGCGCTGTGATTGCCGAGGCTGGAGACCCCTCTGTTCTCGCGGTTATATTTGTTGGTGTGGTGACGACTATTAAAGGAAACCTTGTCATTGACCAATTGATGGGACTGCGATCAGCACCGCAACCGATACGCTGGATGATGCGGTCTTATTTTTATATTTTTCCGCCATTGATGGTTTTTACACTGCTGATTCGCCCTTCCGGGTAACCCTTCCTAAATACTCTCGAAGGGTGCAACCGGACAGTACGAGACAGGTTACGGTTGCCCGGGTATACAATCGACAGGATTGTCGGTGCGAATCGCCAGTCCGGCATCATTTCGACCAGTCGGCCATCGTGTAGTGCTTCACCGCAGGTGTCAGACCAGAGGGGGGCGATTTTCCCATATCTGGAATAATAATTTGCATATTCAACATATATTCCAGCCAGCGAGAAGGCCTTATAGTGTTTCCTGTTTAACCCAACCCTACGCTGGAAAGAGCACGACTATGTCATTTCATCCAGAAAAACTGTTCCTGAAGTCCCTCATCTTCGGTGTATTCCCTGGCCCCAGTGAACTGACCGGTCGCTTTAACGCCATCGACGCCACTAAAGAATAGTGCAGATCCAGTTGACCATGACGCCTTACCTGTTGATCATTATTCAAAGCGTGGCTTTACCCTTTAGCTTGTCCATTCTGTTGTTATGGCTGGTTCAGGGCAAAGATATATACAAGCTGGCTGGTAGTGTAATGATATGGCTGGCCATGTACGCCTGGATTATCCAATGGCCGGAGTTACCGCCAGGCGAAGCAGTGGACTGGTTGTGGCTGTTACTTGTCGCTATGGCTGCAACAGGATACATGGCACACCGTCGTGCACGGCATTCTTTGCGGACAACACTGTTTCTGGCAGTGGTTATTGCTATCGCCTGGCCTGTGCTGCGTTACCAGCCTTCGATTATCATGATAAGCGAACTTGTTGTTATTGTGACGATCGGTGGGTTTCTGTTCAATATGACAGAGAAAACCCGGCCGGTAACACCTGCACTCAACCTGGCAATACAAGCGTCCGGGCTCGCCATTGCCTGCGCATTAAGCGGTAGTCTTCTGGTCGGTCAGCTATCGGCCGCACTGGCAGCTGTTACTGGTGGATACGCCATCCCGGAAATGCTTTATTGGAAGAAAGAAACTCGCTTCAGCACACAGCAGGTTCTGGTCTTTCTTCCGTTGTACCTGGCTTTGCTGCTTATCGCCAGAATTTATGCAGAATTGCCGATAACAACAACACTCCTTCTGCTTACCGGACTGGTATCCAGTGCACTCATACCATGGCGCCATAGCTGGGCAATCAGTTTGTTGCTGAACACCGGTGCTATAGGACTGGTGCTGTTGAATAACGACAGCTCAACCTACTACTGATCTTTTTCCATCTCACCACAAGGATTTATCATGAAAACTATCGGGAATACATTAATCCGCTTTTTCACGCTTGCCCTGATATGGGGTGTGGTTACATCAACAACAATCGCTGCTACGGCTCAACAACCGGACAGTGAGGACGATGTTGAGTGGTATGCCATTGCAGACAATGTCTATCAGTTACGTTACGAGCACTACTACACGATATTTGTGGTCACCGATAAAGGTGTTATTGCTTTTGATCCGCTATCTGACGATGCCGCAGAACACTATGTTCATGCAATAAAATCCGCCTCACCCGGAAAGCCCTTACTGGCTATTATCTACTCACACCGACATACTGACCATGCAACCGGTGCCAATGTATTGCGCCGAGAATTTGGGGATGATGTCCCCATTATTGCGCACGAGCGAACGCTTGCATACCTGAAAGAACTGGCGGATGAAGACATCCCCTTGCCGACTCATACGGTTAACGACAAGGGTGAAGTTCTACACTACGGCGATACCGATATTGAATTACACTACATCGGCTATGGGCACACCGATACCATGCTGGTGGCCCGCCTGCCAAAACAACGAATGGTTTATGCCGTTGATTTCGCCAGTCGCGATTCAGTCGGCTGGCGTGAAATGCCCGGCTGGCCACTGGATGAACTGATTGCCATGCAGCGACGATTGCTCAAGCTGGATTTCGACAAAGTGGCATTCGGTCATGGAAGAGCCGGCCCGGGAGACCGGGAAACGATCAAACGCCAGATTCTCTATTATGAAAACCTGCTTGTGCAGGCCCGAGCTGCCATCAGTAATGGGCTGTCAGAAGATGAAACCGTAATACGTACGGCGCTTAATCTTCCGCAATACCGGGGATGGGGAAACTATAACAAATGGTTCCGGCTGAATGTACGGGGCGCCTATCGCTGGGTACAGGAGCATGAACTTAATCAAACCCAATGAGTCAAACTTCACTTCATATACCAGGGCAACACAATGAAAAGAGGCTTCATCCGTTTTGCCCTGGTGGCTTGCACCCTGCTTAACGTCGCTTATGCCGGGACTGACAGCACCACCAGTCCTGACATATTTGATCTCCCGATAACGACATTATCCGGCGATACCTTTACGCTTGGCGATTAC
>CAZVBD010000067.1:0-2606 GCA_964625255.1 uncultured Thiohalobacter sp.
GGCGTCCGGGCCCGTGCAGAAAGCGTTATACCGGCAGAATTCTGTGTCCTGGTCAGAGATATATCGACCGGCACAGTGCAGGCTTGAACAGGATGATAGTACAAGGCATTCCATAATTTAATGTGTGTTATAACTAACTCAGTTAATCTATTGGTTTGGAATGTTATTTGCGTCAATTCAAATCCTCTGCGGGCAATACATAAACCCCGGGTCTGCGAAAGTAGTCTGACGGTATTGCATAAACTCCGCTTGCGGCAGAACATATCCAGATGCCCCACCCGGCAAGCGCTACGACCACCACCGGCACAATGGGTACAGGGCAGTAAAACCGGGCAGCCGCTGAATTGCAAAATCCAGCAAATGACGGTGAAGCACCCGGCTGGTTGCATTTCAAATACCCCGGACAGAACTAAAACAACCTTATCTTATTGTTATTACTAAACAAACCTTTCTGGCACACTCTATGCTAAAGATCTTGCACAAGCCATTTAACAAGGATATGGCTCGCCGCATGGCCATCGCCCTGCGCACGGGTCATTGCACGTCACTGACAGGGCCGCCCGGAATATCGCTCAAAGGCCCGAGGTCTTCATGATGTGGTTTTTTGGCAAAAAACCCGGACGGCAGTCTGTCACGGTGAAATGCGAGGGACGAGTGGTTGATATACATGAATTGGGTTCCATTCACATACAGGTATCCATTGATTGTCGCGGAGCGGTTTGCCCTCGCCCGCAAATGCTTACGATGAAGGCGCTTGATCAGATGCAAGAAGGGGAAGTGGTGGAATTGCTGGTCGATAATCCCGGCTCGGCCGAGGCCATACCGGCCATGACCCTGACACTGGGGAGTTTCCACCTGGCAACAATCCGGGAGACCGATTACTGGAGCATCTATTTGCGTAAAGGTGCAACAGATAGTACCGGCCAGACATAAGCACCGCGATGTCATTCCGGTTGTAAATTAAAGCAGTGGGAGACTGCATATGTCCAATGAGACGAACGGGATGCTGATTGATAATACGAATGATATTGAAACCCCCTGGTTTGCGCGAAAAGGCAACCTTTATGCGCTGGGAATCCTGGCACTGATTACAATTGGTTCCTCGATAGCACTGGCCGCTGATCTTCGTTGGGTCTATCTGCTGGTTTACCTGTGGTTTGGTGTCGCCTATGGCGTCCTCCTGCAATACGGGCGTTTCTGTATGGCTTCTGCGGTGCGCGATCTGTTTGCCGTTGGCGTACCGCGTATGGCCGTTGGTGTACTGATTGCGGTTGCCCTGTTCTCCTTAACGGCTGCTACGGTCAAAGTCATTGGTGTAAGCACCTATTACCCCCATCCTATCGGTTGGCACGGCCTGATTGGAGGTGCCATTTTCGGCTTCGGCATCGTCTTTGCCGGGGGCTGTGCATCCGGCTCCCTGTACAAGAGTGGTGAAGGCAATATCGGCTCCATGCTGGTGCTGTTATCCATCTCTTTCACCCAGGCCATCTATGTGACCCAGGGTGGCTGGCTCAACAAGCTGGTTCCCGCCAGCTGGACGGCCTCGGCAATCGATAAAGACATGCCGGCGGAACTGACCATCACCGATGGATGGTTTGATCAGTTCCTGGCCGGCTATGTCTGGGATCTGAAAAGCAGCAGTCTGGCCAATACACTCGGGTTTGATGGTGTTGCCAGTGGCGCCTTTATTGGCGATGCCCTGCTCTGTGCCATCCTGCCGGCATTGCTGATACTGACACTGCTTTATTTTATTTATTACCGTAAGGGCTACCTGCGGCGGAAGAAAATTGACTCGCCCGCTATCACAGAGCACCTGCGCGGTATCTGGTCGATGCTCACCGCTTCACGCAACACGGCCATTGCCGGCCTGGGCCTGGGTATTTTTGCAGGCCTGCACATGTGGGTCATCGGTGAATTACGCAACCATTATAATATTTTTAATTTTGGTGAATTGCTGGCTGACATGGGCCATAAGGCGGGCCTGTCCATCCAGGATACTGTGTTCGATCCAGGTTACTGGTACATCACCACACAGGAAGCCCAGTGGGGTGGCTGGTTGATGCATAAACTGGGCGCACAGAACATGGATAATATTTTCTTCGGTCTGGAAAACGGTCTGCCGAACCCCCTGATTAATGCACCAGGCTGGATGTCCATCGGCATCATTTTAGGTGCTGCCAGCATTGCGCTGGTACGACGAGAATTCAAATGGAAAGTCCCCAGTCTTGAGACAGCCGTTTTTGCATTGCTGGGCGGCGCATTAATGGGGCTGGGCGCACGCATTGCGCTGGGCTGCAATATCGGTGCATTTTTTGCTGCGGTGACGAATGGCGATCCTTCGGGCTGGGTGTTCCTGGCCGGCATGACCGCAGGCGCCTACCTGGGTGTCAAGGCATTCAGCCGGTGGCTGGACTGGCGTGTATCGCGTGAGGGTATTGTGATTTAACCCCTTCCCGAAGCCAGGGATATACATTAATCAATAAGGGAGCTCAGGTCAGAATGGCCATTAAATTCGATAATATTTCAGATGGGTACTACAGACTGGATGTAACGGGTTATGTCTGTCCACACCCGCAGATGTATACAAAGAAAGTTCTGGGCAAACT
>CAZVBD010000067.1:2706-12356 GCA_964625255.1 uncultured Thiohalobacter sp.
AGAACCCGTGTTTATGGAATCCCCCGGGGTTATTGCCAGTTCGGTAACGGCTTGTGAATTAAGTATCGAACGTTATGAAGCTTATGGCCTGTGCACCGATCAGGTTGATGCAAGAGTAGTCGTGGGTGGGCAGTATCAAAATGCGGAACTGGTTAAAAACAGTGACCAGGTTATTGTGCTTTAGAGAGAAAAAATGCAAAACAACAAAACTATTCTGCTCATTGCCCAGAACAACAAGCCTGAGGCGCTACGTATAGCCAGTGGTCTGACACTGCTCGACGACCAGGTCAAGGTCGATGTCGACGGAGAGCTGGGTACCGACGCAGAAACCAGCCTCCAGCTCGAAGCACTGGAGTTCGCCGAAGTACCGGTTGAACGGCTCGAATTATCCACCACCGAAGACTTCGACCGACTTGCCAAAGATATAATCTCGGCCGATGTGGTTTTCATTGTATGACGATGCACAACAAATCGCTCAACAGGAAAATAGTGCTGATTTATACCCGGCGCGAAAAAACGCCAGCATCACTGACTGTATATATGGACAGCCTCGAACTGGCATTGCAAACAGCCGGCGCCGAGGTTGAGCGTCTGGACCTGAATGCCTCCCCGGATATCCTGCTCGATCATCTGGAGGCCGGCGCACTTCCCGTTGTTATAAAAAAGGGTAGCTGACAGCCATCATTAATGAATTGCAAAATTCACGGGGAAGACTCACTGAGGGTAGTCTGCAACAGTCCCTCCGAACATCATGTACTACAACTCTTTGTTTTTACAAAATTTGCGGAAGTGGCATGAAGACTGCTTTGGGTTATGCCAGCCGATTCCACCCTGAAACAGCTGCCTCAGAACAGGATTCAGCACAGGCCACGACAGTGGTGTGTGGAATCAAACAACAACTCACGGGGGAGGTCCGAATGAACAAAAGTACCCGATTATTTAACTACCGGCAGCCCGGCCGGTTCTTCGGCACACTGTTACTGACAGCGGCCGCTCTGTTGACCGGCGGTTGCGGAGGCGGCGAAGACACAACGACAGGCTATGTCAGTAGTCCAGGGTCCGAACCAGTAGCGATCAGAGTCAATTCCGCTTCCGAGATCACCCAGATTTCAGATGCCAACTATGACAATAACGTCAACGGTCTGGTTACCGGCGCCACCTTGCAGAACTGGATCGATGACTGGCAGAACAATCGGCCCGCAGGCATTACAGGGCGTTTGATTATTCTGCAAATAAACAACGGCCCGGCCGGGACTCAATACATCACACCCAAACCGGACCAGGGCGTACTCACTTACAGCATCATATCCGATACCGGACCCAACAGCCGGCTGGTGATGAGCCGCTCCAATGGAGTGACCACCACCCGTGCCATGGTGCTTGATGGCGCCAGCATGGATAGATTCCTGCGTGAATATGGCATCAACCCACGCCAGGACATGATCGTCTTCGCCATGGGAACCGGTGGTGCCTTTGCCAATATGCAGATGGGCCGCGGCTGGTACCTGTTCCGTTACTGGGGCGTGGAAGCCACTCACCTGGCCGTACTGAATGGCGGGGCCTCAAATGCCGCCGTCATGAATCAGACCTACCTGAGTGATACGGTAAACTGTGACGAGAACGTGGATACCACCTGCCTGCCGAACTCCGGCTGGATTTCAGTTAAAAACCTGCCGGATGACAATACCATTTTGCAGGCTACGCTGGAGGACGTCATGGATGTCGTTGACGGCCGTACGAATGCGTTTATATGGGATGCCCGTTCAGCCAATGAATATGCCGCCATACAAAACGTGAAACAGGATGGCAGTGGTAACAACACCACCTATCTCGGTATTGATTTCCGTAACGGTGGCTCCAAACAGGGGCATCCGCTTGGTGCCGTCAATTTATCCTTCCAGAACCTGCTCATCACGTCTGATGGCTCCTTCCGCTACAAGGACAAAACCGCGATTCAGGCCTACCTGGATGGTCAGCAGGTGGATGGTGCTGAGTTCCTCTACTACGACGCCGGTGCAGTAATTCCTGTTGGTCAGGGGAATGCCTACCAGTCCGGGCAAACCATCATCACCTATTGCGAGACGACCTACCGGGCGATGATTACCGGCATCGCCTCTGCTGTCATCCTGGGGCTGCCGGTACGTTTCTACGATGGCGCGATGGTGGAATGGAACACGCTGGCCAGTATCCAGGATCAGAACAGCCAGTTCATCCTGCCCGCCGACTCTCCCTGGCGGACGGACACACTTGCACGTAGCGTGTTTACCTACAACACCCAGACCGCCATTGCACCACGCCAGATCGATGATCCCTATGCCGTCCATGCCAACAAGATCATCCTTGCCGACAAGGCCTACAAGCGCGGCGAGACCCCCGCCGGTGGTGGCGGCGGTGGCGGCAGTGTCCTGCTTCCCCCCAACCCCTGCGGCGGCTAAACCCCGCCCGTCTACCCCTCCTGTTCCCGGCCTTACTGGCCGGGATTTTTTTGTGCCCGGACAAGCTATCGAATAGGATGGTGCTATCAAGGATCTGACAGAATGATCTTGCAGGGCTGCGTAACGTTAAGCGTTCATCACTTGAAGTGATAGCGACAACAAGAGAGTGTTGAAATTGAACGCACGATACGTAATAGCACTGGCCCTGCTTGCCGGCTCGCTGGTAACGGCCGCTGTTTTTTTATACAGCCCTGTATCGACACCCCCCGATGACAATGACTCCATTGCCAGCTTTATTGAAAAACACTGGCAACACCCCATAGCGGCACAAGGTGCCGCCCCGCCGGACTATTCAACCCGTGAGGCATCTCTTGACGCCAGTGCCTGTGGCGTGTGCCATTCGGCCCAGTATCAGGACTGGAGCAACAGCCTGCACAGCCGTTCTGTCGGTGCCGGATTGCAGTGGCAGTTGCAGGTACTTCCACCCGTACAGGCACTCAAGTGCCTCAATTGCCACGCCCCGCTGGCCGAGCAAAAGACCTTAGTGGCACAGGAACTGGACTGGCCCGGCGTAAACCGGCAACCGCCCCCCGACTATGTTCCACAAGACCTGCACCGTCAGGGCGTCAGCTGCCCGGTCTGTCACCTGCGCCGGCAACAGCGCTTTGGCCCTCCGCCGGGTCCCGGTATTCCCCCTGGTGACACACCCGGATTGCCACACGGGGGCTATTCAGCGCAACAGGCCTTCACCGACAGCCGTTTTTGCAGCACCTGCCACCAGTTTCCGGAAGACGGCCCGGCCATCAATGGCAAGTTGCTGGAAAACACCTATGTCGAATGGCTGGACAGCCCCTACCCTGCCGAAGGGAAATCCTGCCAGTCCTGCCACATGCCACAACGCAAACACCTGTGGCGGGGCATTCACGATCCGGCCATGGTGCGCCAGGCACTCAGTGTTGATCTTGATACAACCCTCGTTAATGACCACGAGGTAGCGGTGCAGGCGCAGGTTCACAACAGCGGCGCCGGTCATTTCTTTCCGACCTACCTTGTGGCCCGTGTCGAGGTATCACTGTGGCTGCTCAACCCGCAAGGGAAACGACAGACTCAACTCGCCAGCGCCATCATTTCACGCGACCTGGATATCTGGCTGACCGAAGAATACAGCGATACGCGGTTGGCCCCCAATGAAACCCTGACCCTGAAGGCACAGCTGGATCGACCCAGGCAACCGGGTTGGCAGATCGAATTGCGCATTGATGTAGCCCCGCGTGAACACTATGAGCGCATGTTTGAATCGGTGCTGCGCGATCAGGGCGACAAGCTCTCAATGACCGTACGGGAAGAGCTGGAAACAGCGCTGGGTGAAGCGCGTAACAGTCATTACAACGCCCTGAAGACAAGACGCCCGCTGCCGGCTGTTGCAATTGCAAATTAACATATGGGGTGGCCGGATCACCGATATGCAATCTGGTGTCACCGTAAAAAATATAAAAATATTATGCAGTTTCAACGACATGTATTTATGGCGCGCAATCTGCATAGTGACTGCTGGCAGAGGTGTAATGACCAAAGCCTGAGGCGAGGTTGATCAAATGCAATGCCCGGTCTATTTGAGCTTGATTGTTTTTGCGGCCTGTTCCGCACCAGTGCTCGCAGGCAACGCTGTGGAAACGCCTGCCGACGTCGAAACAATCTTGGCCCCGGCACAGATGAGCCCCGTATCACACTGTTCCACACGTCTTCGCTTTCGTTCAGGTCCTGTGTGCATGTGCAGCGGTGGTCTGACCGAGGCACAGATCGGTGCGGCAGAAAATGCGCTCAGGAAAGCCAAAAACAAGAGTGGATCGGCGAGCGATGACTAACCGTTAACCAGGAGGAAATGACACATGTTGAGAATACTAAAGAATACCCTGCTTAAGCGGGTTCGACTGTTGGTTGTTATCGGTGCAGCCGGTGCGCTGGGGGGTATAGCCAGTCTCGTGGGAACAAATCAGATCACTCCACCCGTAACACCGCTGGCGGATAACACGCCAGGGCAGGAACCTGCATGGGGAGATGCCTTGCTGACAAATATCGAACTGCTCGCCACTACCCTTTCTCCCATCAAGGTGGCCAATGCCTGTGGCCTGGGTGCCTCATCCTGCTTTCGTTGCCACAACGGCAGGCGCGCTGCGCTACCGGCCACGGGAGACAAAACGGGGCTATGGCACAAACAGCATGAGTCGGTCAATTACTCCTGTGCAGGTTGTCACAAGGGCAATCCGCGTTTGATGAAGAAAAAGATTGCGCATTCCCGTTTGATTGCAGATCCCCGTACAAACCCCGGCGACACCTGCCTGAACTGCCATACCTCAGGTGATGCCCAGAAACTTATCGATCGTTATTTACAACTTTCCAGCAAGGGGGAGTAACACATGAAGCCTTTAAAAAGCATGACTCGTACCCTGGGTTACCGGTCTGTACCGGCCTTGTTTGCAAGCATTCTGCTAGGCGTAACGGCTGCACAGGCGGGGCCTACACTCACCTACGGAGAGGAAGGCTTTGTCACGCTCGATTATTCCATACAGGCCTGGGTACAGAACCGGGGATATACCTCCAGCACTGACTCGGGCAGTACTACCGATTTCTTCCTGCGCCGCAACCGCATAACACTGGCGGGCCAATATAACGACTATGTCGGTTTTTATACCCAGATAGAGGCCACCAGCGATGGCAAGGGTGGACAAAATGATCGCAGCATCTATTTCCGCGATGCCTACGTGACGCTCGATGTCAATGACGGTGTCAGGTTCATTGTCGGGCGTTTCAAAAACACCTTCACCCGTGAAAACCTGGAAGCCTGCCTGGAACCGCTCACCCTGGACCGTGGAGAGGTTCTTGTTTACACCCCCTTTGGCGGGACACGTGATACCGGTGTCGCGATGTGGGGAAACCTGCTGGATGCGAAAATCCAGTACCGCGTTATGATAGCGGATGGACGTGAAGGTGATGAAGTGGCGCAGGATTCACCGCGCATGACAGCACGTCTGCACTGGTCCCTGCTCGATCCGGAATATGACTACGGTTACCGGGGAACCTATCTGGGAACACGGAAAGTATTAACCCTGGGGGTAGCCTATGACCGTCAGGACAAGGTGGCCTATGCCGACTGGAACAATCGTCGTGATGCCAAGGATTACAAAGCCTGGACCGCTGATATCTTTTTTGAATATCCGACCACAGTGGGTGCCGTTACCGCCTCGGCGGCCTATATGGATTACAGTGTGGGCGATGCCATCAACCAGGCGCCTGACCCCACCCTGCCGGTCAACAGCGAACTGTCCGGTGGTTACCTGAAGCTGGGTTTCCTGTTACCCGGAAAACAGGGTATCGGTCGACTGCAATTGTTTACCCGCCATGAGAAACTGGATTATGGTATTTCGAATGGTTACTATGACAACACGTGGAACAGCATAGGTGCCAACTATTACATCAGTGGCCAGCAACTCAAAGTGAGTTTCGAATATGCCAAGATTGACTACAAACGCCAACATCCGACCGTTGCCGCGCTGCGCGATTATAACCAGGCCACCCTGGGGTTGCAGCTGATTTTCTGATGAGTAACGGGCGGAGTGATTTACCCACGAGTGGCAGATCACCTCCGGCCTGAACGGGAGGACACCATTCCAGTAAACTTTCAGGAAATAACCGTTAATGGTGCACTGCCCGTGTCGCGCACCGGACGTGTGCTTGGCGGGGTTATAGTCATCAGTGGCCTCGTGCTGGCCGTGATGGTATTGCTACATGCGATCGATGGCACTACCGTGTCGGCCGGCCTGATGCTGGCAGCCGCCCTGTTTGTCATAACGGCCCTGGCCTGGCTGATATACAAGATGCTGCGTTACCGTTATGTGCTGGAGGCATTTCGCGAGGGCATTCTCCGTGCCCAGGAAGGCACGCTGGAACCCCTGCAGGCAACAGCACCACCCGACAGTCATGTACGCCAGCTGGTAAATGACTACAACCTGATGATGGCTTACCTGAAAAGGATTTTTGCCACGGTTGAGGAATGCCAGAACCGGGTGCTGGCCGAACGCAACAAGATCGATGCCATGCTCCAGAGCCTGCCCTGTGCCCTGCTGAGTGTGGACAACGACCTGCAGATCAATGCGGTGAATGCCCTGGCGGAGTCAATGTTCCAGACCTCCAGAGAGGCCCTGATCGGCGCCAGCCTTTTCGACCTGCTCAAACTTGATGAATCGGATCGGGCACTGTTGCGTGATGCCTTTCTCTACAAGCACCAGGTTTCCAATCAGGAAATCGAGACACAGCTGGGAAACAAACCAGCCCAGCTGTCGTTAAACCTCTCCTTTGTTATTGAAAATGACGAAAACATGGATGCGGTGATCACCCTGCAGGACATCAGTAACTACAAGCGCCTGCAGGAAACCGTCTATGGACAGGACAAACTGGTTGCCATGGGTGAACTGGCGGCCGGTGTTGCCCATGAACTGAATACACCATTGGGCAATATCCTGGGTTATGCGCAGTTGGTGCGTGATGCGACAAATGAAGATCAGAAAATACAACCCTGGGTCGGAACCATCTGCGACGAGGCCCGCCGCTGCTCCCGGATCATCGATGACCTGCTGCAGTATGCGCGTCACGAGAAGTGCAGTGATGAGACCTGCGACATCAACCGTGTTGTCAGGGAAGTGACCCAGACCTACGTCAATTGCCGCATAAAACGCTATAACATCGCTGTTGAACTGGATCTGGCACCCCTGCCCTTGCCCGTAGAAGGCAGTTGTGGACAACTTGAGATCGTGCTGGTCAATTTGCTCTCGAACTCCATTCAGGCACTGGCGGGACGCAATGGCTCAACCATAAAACTGGCTACCCGGCTAAGCCAGAGCGATGTCGTCACCCTGATTGTTGAAGACAACGGGAACGGGGTACCGCGTGAGGTCCGCGGGCGAATTTTCGAACCTTTTTTCACCACCAAGGATGTCGGCAGCGGCAGCGGGCTGGGGCTATCCATTTGCCATGCGGTACTCAAACGCCGGGGGGCGTCTATACGGTACGATGACAATTACAGTGATGGCGCTCGATTCATCGTCGAGCTGCCTTATGTACGCATACAAGAAATAGAGGCTGTTTCATGAGCATGATGGCTATTAAAAAAGAAAATATTGCGCCCCCACCTGATGATCGTCCAATTGCACTGATCTGTGAAGATGACGTAACCATGCGCAAACTGGTTGGGCGCGTGGTGGCTAACCTTGATGTTGAAGTGGTCCTGGCAGAAAGTTCGCAACATGCCCTGGATTATCTTGAAAACAACGAAGTGGCATTACTGGTGACAGACCTGCGTATGCCACGCATTGACGGACTGACGCTGCTCAAGTTTGCCCGGGCGCACAATCTATCAACCCAGGTCACCATGATTACCGGTTACGCTACCGTTGAATCGGCCGTCGAAGCTCTTAAATGCGGGGCCTTTGATTATATTCGCAAGCCCTTTGATAACGACGAATTACTCTGCATCGTCAAGCGTGCACTTGAACACTACAACCTCAAGCGCGAAAACCGGGAATTGCGTAAGCAGAACCAGCGCTACCGGGAAAACGAAGATTTCATCGGCCGTTCACCGGCTATTATGCGTATGCGCAAATTGCTGGATGCTGCATCCAATTATGACTGTACCGTACTGATTACGGGCAGGAGTGGCTGTGGCAAGGAACTGGTGGCCAAACAAATCTACCGGCAAAGTGCGCGAAGTGAAAAACCCTTTGTTGCCATCAACTGCGCTGCGATTCCGGAAAACATTATCGAGAGCGAGTTGTTTGGTTATGTAAAGGGTGCATTCACCGGCGCAGACCGGACCAAGCCCGGCCTGTTTGAGGCCGCTGATGGTGGCACCCTGTTTCTGGACGAAATCAACAATGCCTCGTTATCGATGCAGGCCAAGTTATTACGCGTATTGCAGGATGGTACATTCTACCGCATGGGTGAAACCACCCCGAGGAGCGTGGATGTGCGGATACTGGCTGCAAGCAACCAGAAGATGCACGAACTGATCGAAAACGGTAAATTCCGCGAAGATCTGTATTACCGCCTGAAAGTCATCGAGCTTCATATCCCGCCATTGAGTGAACGCCGTGATGACATACCGCTGCTGGTAAACTGCCTGGTCTCACGCATCGCTGCCCGTCTGGACAAGCCCATCAAGGGCATCAGTACACGGGTACTGAGTGCATTGATGCGCCATGACTGGCCGGGCAATGTCCGTGAAATTGAAAACATACTCGAACACATGATCATTCTCACCGAGGGAGACATGATCGACCTGGATGTATTACCGGCGGAGATATCCGATGCACGGGAACACATGGGCCGGGCACTGGATTACATTTCCCCGCAAAGCCTTGAAGAAATCGAAACCTATTTTATTAAAAAGACCCTGCGTGAAACCAGCGGCGACCGCGCATTGACCGCAGACATACTGGGCATCGACAAGTCCACGCTCTGGCGCAAAATAAAACGTTATCAACATGACGAGTGACATCATGCACAACCGTATTTCAAACCGCCTTTATCGCCGCCTCAGCGCGGGCCTGTGTGCCATCCTGCTGGTCGCTTCGCCCCTTGTCCTGGCCGAGTCACTGGAAGAACGTCTGCACCGGCTGGAAGCCGAGATTCAGGAGATACGCAGCACCCTGTCAGAAAAACAGACACCACCACCGCAGGCGGCCTCGCCAGCAAAACCGGTAACGGTATCAACGACACCCCCTTCCCCTGCTCCGCCGGTATTGCAATCCAGCGCTTATATACGCTATTACATACAGCGTCAGCCACTCGAGTCACCCTCTGCCGGTTCAGCCCAGGCCAGCGGTCGCTTTTCCTCCCCGGCCGAACTGTCGTTTGACCCGGCTGCCTACGATGTAGAAAATGCCGGCCTGTTTTCAGCCTACCGGGATACGTCCGAGTTTACCCATGCAGGGATTGAGATGCAGGCGGACCTGAATATACCCGAAGCCGGCGAGTATGAATTTGTTGTCTATCCACAACCGTCGCGTGACGGCGGCACCCGCGTTAGCACTTACCTCAACCTGTCATTCTCGATCGACGGACAGGAGATCATCTCGTTCAGGGACGACAGCTGGCGTCCCCGTCGAAGCCGCCTGGCATTGTCCCCCGGACGGCACACCTTGCGCCTGTGGGCTGTCGCCT
>CAZVBD010000068.1:0-12115 GCA_964625255.1 uncultured Thiohalobacter sp.
GATCAAGGTGTGGTGTTCGTGCCTGCGCCCAGCCGTTATAGATACGGTTGGGGTTGAGACCAAAGCCATCCAGAATCACCAGCAGGACAGGCGTTTTTTTCATGTCATGACGCCTTGTTCATCTGATCCAGGCGGCTTTCAACCTCAAGGATATGCCGTATGGTGCTGAGTACGGTGTCCGGGCTGAGGCTGATGGAATCGATACCAATTTCCACCAGGTGTTCGGCCACTTCGGGATAGTCAGAGGGCGCCTGTCCACAGATTCCACTGTGGCGTTTGTTGCGCTGGCAACCGGCGACGGCCCATTCAATCATCCTTGTTACGCCCGGGTCTCTTTCGTCGTAGTCGAAAGCCAGTATCTCGCTGTCCCGGTCCACCCCCAGGGTAAGCTGGGTGAGATCGTTGGAGCCGATGCTGAAACCGTCAAACAGCGCGCTGAATTCATCGATCTGGATAACGTTGTTGGGAATTTCGCACATGACATAGATCTTCAGGCCGTTCTCTCCACGTTTCAGACCATGGTCGGCCATGCTGTCGATGACCCTTTGTCCTTCCTGCACCCGTCGACAGAACGGGATCATCAGGATGACATTATCCATACCGATCACTTCCCGGACACGTTTCATGGCGGCACATTCCAGCGCAAAGCCTTCCGCATAATCCGGGTGTGTATAGCGCGCCGCACCACGGAAACCGATCATCGGGTTGTTTTCCGCCGGTTCGAAATATTTACCGCCGAGCAGGGTGGCGTATTCATTGGTCTTGAAGTCGCTCATGCGTACCACGCAGGGTTTGGGATAGACCGATGCTGCGATAGTGGCGACGCCTTCGGACAGCGTCTTGACAAAAAAGTCGACGGGATCTGTATAGGCGCTGCTGATCGACTCAAGTGTCCGGCGCGTTTCATCATCGACTTTGTCCGGGTGGATGAGCGCCATCGGGTGGGCCTTGATATATTCATTAATGATGAACTCCATGCGCGCCAGGCCGATGCCGTTCACTGGCAGGGAGGCCAGGCTGAATGCCTGGTCGGGATTCCCCAGGTTCATCATGATCTCGGTCCTGGGTTGGCCCAGGTCGCTGAGATCCGTTTCTTCGATGTCGTAGTTCAACTGACCGGCATAAATATTTCCGTTCTCGCCCTCGGCACAGCTGGCGGTGATCATCTGCCCGTTTTTGAGTACGTCTGTCGCATTGTCTGTCCCGACGATAGCGGGGATACCCAGCTCGCGTGACACGATGGCGGCATGGCAGGTTCGACCGCCACGGTTGGTGACAATCGCAGCAGCTGTTTTCATCACCGGCTCCCAGTCCGGTGTGGTGGTATCGGCAACCAGAACTTCTCCGGGCTGAAAATCGCTCAGGTGTTTGACGTCATCGATGATGCGCACCCTGCCGGCACCGATGCGAGTGCCGACGGCGCGACCCTGTGCGAGTAATTCAGACGTTTCCCTGAGGTGGTAAATCCTGAGGATGTTACCTGTTCTCTGTGACTCCACGGTCTCCGGCCGTGCCTGTACCATGTAGAGCTGGCCGTCGAGTCCGTCTTTTGCCCATTCCATATCCATGGGCTTGTCAAAACCGGCTTTTCTGGAGTAGTGATTCTCCACCTTGATGGCGTAGTCGGCCAGGACCATGACATCCTCATCCGTGATACAGAAGTGACTACGTTCTTCGGGACTGGTGTCGATATTGCGTGTGTATTCGACAGCAATACTGTCGGTATTGAGCGTGTCGGTAAAAATCATTTTTTGTGTTTTGCCGCCAAGCCGGCGTTTGAGAACGGCCCGGTAGCCTTTATCAAAGGTAGGCTTGTGTACATAGAAACTGTCCGGATCGATGGTGCCCTGGACCACATTCTCACCCAGCCCCAGGGCGGCGTTGATAAAGACAACATCGCGGAAACCGGTCTCGGTATCCAGCGAAAACATGACGCCGCTGGCACCTATGTCACTGCGCACCATCTTCATGACCACAACGCACAGGTCGACCTTGTAGTAGTCGAAATGGTTGTCGTACTTATAATGGATGGAACGGTCTGTAAAATTGGATGCCAGGCAACGTTTGTAGGCATCCAGCAAGGCCACATCACTGCTGATATGCAGGTAGGTGTCATTCTGGCCGGCAAACGAAGCTTCGGGGGAATCTTCCGCCGTTGCAGAGGAGCGCACTGCCAGTGAGAGGTTGTCACCGTATTTCTTTTTCAACCGGGTATGTTGAGCAAGAATTTCCGATGTCAGGTCTTCCGGTAACTCGCAGTTGTAGACGATGTCTCTGGCCCTGGCCCCACGTGCCTGGAGATCCTTGACATCGTCGGGGTCCAGTCCGTCGAGTACCGCGTGTAATTTGCTCCAGCTGTCATTGGTATCCAGCACATAACGATAGGCCGAGGCGGTTATGGCAAAACCGTTGGGAACACGAACACCCTCACCGGTAAGGTTTTGGTACATTTCCCCGAGGCTGGCATTTTTTCCGCCGACTTCCTGAATGTCCTCGATACCGATTTCGTTGAACCACTTTACATAGGTGGACATCATAACCTCCTTCTTCTGAGTACTGTCACCGGTCGACCATGCCAACAAGAAGGTAGTATCCTTGCCCCGGCAGGCATCGTCTGTCATCCGGGTGACAGTAACGTTGAATAAATCACCTGATAATCCGGTTGCAGGTGAGCGGTGGCGCGTGAGGTAGTTTGCAGTTGCCCCGATAGTGGTGGTATGTGTCCGAATAGCTGTAACGCACAGGGATGCGCTTATGAATAATTGGGAAATACTGGAAGGGTCACCTTGTCCGCTAGGCGTCAGCTTTGTGGCGGTTCAGCACGCCTGGAATTTTGCGCTCTATTCCAAGCATGCGACGGCTGTAACATTGCACCTTTACCATGAGAACGATACACAAACCCCGTATTACAGCTATGTATTCAAGCCGCGACTGAATAAATCCGGGCGTGTTTGGCATTGCCGCATACCGGCAGCAACCGTGGATGGTGCACACTATTACGCTTACCAGGTTGATGGTCCGTTTGACCTGAGTGAAGGTCACCGCTTTGACCGGCAAAAACTCCTGCTGGATCCCTATAGCCGTGCCGTATTCTTCCCGCCTGACTTTCAACGTCTGGCTGCCATACAACCCGGATCAAACATCGGTAAAGCGCCGCTCGGCGTACTTCATACCGATGTTGGTGCCGGCCAGCCACCTCCTGTACAACAGCAGCATACGCATGACCTGATTCTCTATGAACTGCACGTCAGAGGGTTTACCCGAAGGGACAACGCTGGCGTTGCGACGAGTAAACGCGGTACGTTCCCGGGTCTGGTTGAAAAAATTCCCTACTTGCAATCACTCGGCATCACAGCTGTTGAACTGATGCCGGTGTTCCAGTTCGATCCGCAGGAAAATAACTACTGGGGTTACATGCCGCTGAGTTTTTTCGCGCCGCACCACCTGTACGGCAGCGCTGGTTCACCCGCCACCTTACTGGTGGAGTTCAGAGACATGGTCGAGGCATTTCACCGGGCGGATATCGAAGTCATTCTGGATGTGGTTTATAACCACACCGGTGAAGGCAACGAAAATGGACCAACCTACAGTTTTCGTGGTATCGATAACACGACCTATTATCTACTTGAAGATAACCGTCGCTATTATCGTAACGATGCCGGAACCGGCAACGTGCTGCATACCGCCAACCGCTACGTACGCAGCATGGTGCTCGACAGCCTGCGCTACTGGGTCAGGGAAATGGGTGTAGATGGTTTTCGTTTTGACCTGGCCTCGATCTTTACCCGCAACAGCGATGGTTCGGTAAACCTTAAAGATGCGCCGATTATTTCCGCCATTCGTTCAGATCCCGATCTTGCCCGTGTTCGTTTGATTGCCGAAGCCTGGGACATCTCCAGTTATCAACTGGGGCGTACTTTCCCCGGTATTAGCTGGCGGCAATGGAACGGTAAGTTCCGTGACGATATGCGCCGTTTTGTCCGCAGTGACGGCGGAATGATCAATGCCTTGATGCAAAGGTTATACGGTAGCGATGACCTGTTCCCGGATTCATTGATAGAAGCCTATCATGCTTACCAGAGCATCAATTTCATCACTGCGCATGACGGCTTCACGCTCTATGACCTGGTGTCCTGCAACGAGAAACATAATGAAGCAAACGGGCAGGGTAATACGGATGGCAGTGACCGGAACTATTCCTGGAATGGTGGCTGGGAAGGTGATATCAATGTGCCCGATGCCGTTATGTATTTGCGCAAGCGCCAGGTCAGGAATTTCTGTTGCCTGTTGATGTTGTCCAATGGTACGCCGATGATCCGTGCCGGTGATGAATTTATGCAAACACAATCAGGCAACAATAACGCCTATAACCAGGACAATGAAATCAGCTGGCTGGACTGGGACCTGCTCGACAGCCACCAGGATATATTTCGTTTTTTCCGGAAAATGATTGCTTTCCGCAAGGCACACCCCTCACTGGGACGTAGTCGTTTCTGGCGTGAAGAAGTTCGCTGGTATGGTGTCGGACCGGAAGTTGACCGGTCTCGTGATTCTCACAGTCTGGCATTTTATCTGAACGGTGCTTCGCAGGATGACGGAGATATCTATGTGATGATTAATGCCTGGTGGAATGACCTGGTATTCACCATTCAGGAAGGTACGGCGAATGCCTGGTTCCGAGTTGTGGACACAGCCCTGGACAGCCCGCACGATATTGTTGAACCGGGTCAGGAAATCCCGCTGCAAGAACTGGATTACCGGGTTAAAGCCCGCTCGGTCGTGGTGTTGTTATCAGGCAAAACTGCCTGAGTCCCGACCGTTTTGGCGAAGACCGGTTTGTTACCGGTCACCTGCAAACTTGTCATTTTCTATGCTGTATTAACCGGGGTTTTCCCGGGCTTCGGCCATCTGATGGTATCTGAGGCGTATCGCATCGATATCCACACGCGGTTCGGGGAACGACATCTTCAATTCTTCCAGCGTCTCGACCACAATGCGCGAGACCGCAAGATTGCGGAACCACTTGTGATTGGCAGGGATGACATACCAGGGCGCCTGTGGCGTACTACAGCGATTCAACGCATCTTCGTAAGCCCGTTGGTATTCATTCCAGTAAGCACGTTCGCTATAGTCGGACTCACTGATTTTCCACCAGCGGGTTTTGTCATCCAGCCGTTTCCCGAAACGACGCAGCTGTTCTTCCGGGCTGATGTGTAAAAAGAATTTCAGAATATGGGTCCCGTTTTCAACCAGCAGGGATTCGAAGGCATTGATTTGTACATAGCGCGCACGCCATTTCTCTTCGGGAACCAGTTCATGTACACGCGCCACCAGCACATCCTCGTAGTGGGAGCGATTGAAGATAGCGACTTCGCCCCTCGCCGGTGTAGCGCGATGAGCACGCCAGAGAAAGTCATGTGCCGCTTCGGTTGGATCAGGTTGTTTAAAGGCCTGCACGCGGCAACCTTGCGGGTTCATATATCCCAGTACGTGACGGATAGTGCCGTCCTTGCCGCCGGCATCCAGTCCCTGCAGAACAATCAGCAGGCTGCGTCGATTTTCAGCATAGAGTTGGTACTGTAGTTCACGCAGGCGCCGGGCATAGTGTGTTATCTCTTTCTTCGCTGTGTGCTTGTCTGAATGACCGTGGCTGTAAGAGGGGTTCCTGTCAGCCAGCCTGATCCGGTGATCAGGGTGAACAAGAAAACGTTCGCAATAGGAATCTTCAATCATGGTGATCTCCTGATGGAGGTGTAAGGTCTAGCCAAAGCGTGGCAGGGCCAGGCCATAGGCGACGGTGGCCAGACCAAGCAGGAGCAGGAACAGTGACACATTTCTTATGTTCTTTCGTTTACCGAGACTAAAGGCATAGGCTGCCTTGAGCAGGTTATTGCTGCCGGCGGCTACCACGATGGCACCAACGAGTTGCTGGCCTTCCATCGTTTTATAGTGGCCGCTGAGGATTGACAGCACAAAGGGGTCGATGTCGGTGAAACCGACAATAAGGGAAAGCAGATCAAGCCCGGTCTTGCCGAAATGATCAATTACCTGCTGGGTGACAACAATCATAACGACGAACAACACGGCGAACAGCAGGGCAATACCTAACTCCAGGGGATTGGATCGCCCCAGTTCCGGCAGGGTATCGGGTGTTCCCGTGGCGTTTTTATCGATAAACACCGCAATGCCGATGGATAACAAACCAAACATCAACAGGGGCGGGGTAGCCTGCAGCAGGAGCTGTGGATTCATGATCGCCACCAGGATCAGCAGCCTGAGATACATCATGCCCGTGGCGGAAATGATGCCGGCATTCAGTGAGGCATCGGGCCGGGTCAGCCCCTGACTCTTGCGCGCCAGTACCACCGTGGCGGCAGTGCTGGAATAAAGCCCGCCCAGCAGACCGGTCATCAGGTAGCCCTGCCGCTTGAGCAAATATTTCTTCAGGATATAACCGATATAGGAAATACTGGACACCACAACCACCGCCAGCCATATCTTGAACGGCGTGGCTGGTACGTAGGAGGAAAGGGGCGTGTCTGGCAGCAGGGGCAATATGACCCCGGACAGCAACAGGAATTTGGCCAGGATGGGTATTTCCCGGGGATCAATATGCTCGACAAAATGATGGGTCTTCTTCCAGGTGCTGAGGGTAAAGACCAGTGCGACAAACACAAGGATGAGAAACCAGGGCGGCTGCAGGGAAATAATGGCGCCGTAGGTATAGACGATGAGCGCGATCAGCGGTTGTAGCAGGCCGGTTTGTCCATTTTTCAGTTTGTGATGATAGAACAGGCCAAAAAACAACAGCAGCCCCACCATCCCTGCCAGGTAGAGGCGGTAGCCGGGGTCCAGAATAAACAGCAAATAACCCAGTATGGCGATAAAGGTAAAGGTGCGGCTGGTTCCCAGGCTGATGACCGGGATTTCGGGGCGTTCCTTGCTTCGAAGCAGGATGTATTCGCGAAACTCCAGCCCGGTCAGAAAACCGAACAGGGCAACCAGGGCGAAGCGGAACCAGATCTGCGACAGCAGCTCACTGAGTAACGATGTGTTGTCCATGAAGACAGGTTCCTTCAAACAGCCACAGAACGGTTGCAGTGTAGCGCGTCAGGTGGAGGGGGTGTCTGCAACCCAGCTGACATTCAGTGGTGCTTGCCGCAAAACGGGCAACCAATATCAGGTTTGCAGGCCCCCCCACTTTCCGGGCGTTCATCTGGACATTACCTTCGCACTAATTTTTTGTTACAATGAGAATCATTCTCGTTTACAGGAACAGGTGAAAGCATGTCCAGTCATCCCCTCAGCGATACCCCGGTCGGTCAGACGGTTCGCCTGGTTGCCATCAGCGGCGGCAAGGCGCTTACCCGGCGCCTGCTGTCGCTTGGCCTGACGGTGGGTTCGGAACTCAAAGTGCTGCACCACCGTGGCCGCGGTGTGGTGGTGGCGAAACAGGGTAACCGGGTGGCGTTGGGCAAGGGCATCGCTGAAAAAATACACGCTGTTAAACTCGACTGATGGGGGGGTGTTGCGAAAATGGTGGTCGTTCTGTAAAAAACCGGGCGGCACTGACCATCGTCCTGGCGGGCAACCCTAACTGTGGCAAGTCAGCACTGTTCAATGCCTTTACCGGCATTCGCCAGAAAACCGGTAACTGGCCGGGCGTGACGGTCGACCGCAAGGAAGGACGTTTCCAGCTCGATGGCCGCGAAGTCGCCGCCATCGATCTGCCCGGTATTTATTCCTTTGATGCCAGTTCACTGGACGAAGAAGTCAGTCGTGACTACCTGTTGTCACGCGATGCCGACCTGGTGGTCAACGTCGTCGATGCCTCCAACCTGGAACGTAACCTCTACCTCACCGTACAACTGCTGGAAATGGGTGTGCCGCTGGTGCTGGCACTGAACATGATGGATGTCGCGCGCAAGCGCGGTATCCGGATTGATACCGAACGTCTGTCACAGGAACTGGGCTGCCCGGTGGTCCCGGTGGTGGCGGTGACCGGAGAAGGTACCACTGAACTGAAGGCGCGCATGCTGGCCGTTGCTGATGGCCAGCAACAGGGTGGTTTTCCCCTGGCCCTGGACGAAGTGGTGGAGCAGGCCATCAGCGATCTGGAACCGGCGCTTGCTGAACTGCCTGCCCCGAACCGGCGCTGGTTAAGTCTGAAACTGATCGAAAGCGGTGACAGCGGTAGCGAACTGGAAGCCCCGGTACGCGAGAAACTGCAATACTGGCGTCACCAGATTGCCGAACGCGCCGGTGAAGACGCCGATCTGCTGATTGCCGATACCCGTTTCGGTCACGCTCACACCCTGGCCCGCAGCGTGTCACACAGCAAGGGACGGATTACGCGTACCCTGAGTGACCGCATCGATCAGGTTGTCCTGGGCAAGTGGACCGGCATCCCGGTGTTTCTCACCATCATGTACCTGATGTTCCTGTTCACCATGAACATCGGTGGTGCCTTCATTGATTTCTTCGATGGTGCCGCCAATACACTGTTTGTCAGTGGCTTTGGCGAACTGCTCGGCGGTCTTGGCGCACCGGACTGGCTACGCGTCATCCTTGCTGACGGTATTGGCGGCGGTATTCAGATCGTGGCCACGTTTATTCCTATCATCGGTGCCCTGTACCTGTTTTTGTCGGTACTGGAAGATTCCGGTTATATGGCGCGTGCCGCCTTCGTCATGGATCACTCCATGCGCGCTATCGGTTTACCGGGCAAGGCGTTTGTGCCGCTGATTGTCGGCTTTGGCTGCAATGTGCCGGCCATCATGGCCACGCGCACGCTGGAAAACGAGCGTGAACGCAAGCTGACCATCCTGATGAACCCCTTTATGTCCTGTGGTGCGCGGCTGCCGGTCTATGCCCTGTTTGCCGCTGCCTTCTTCCCCAACTCTGGTCAGAATATTGTGTTTGCGCTGTACCTTATCGGTATTGCTGTGGCGATACTCACTGGCCTGTTAATGAAAAACACCCTGTTGCCGGGTAAAAGCAGTGGTTTCATGATGGAGTTGCCGCCCTACCATCTGCCAACCCTGAAGGGGATCCTGCTGCGTGCCTGGGATCGGGTGCGGTTGTTTGTAAAAGAAGCCGGGCAAGTCATTATCGTCATGGTGCTGGCATTGAACCTGCTCAACTCCATCGGTACCGATGGCTCCTTTGGTAACGAGAACAGTGAACAATCTGTCCTCAGCGCCACCAGCCGGGTTCTGGTGCCGGTGTTTGCACCGATGGGTATACAGCCGGATAACTGGCCGGCCGTGGTCGGTGTTATCTCCGGTGTGCTGGCCAAGGAAGTTGTCGTCGGCACCCTGGACAACCTGTACACCAGTCTTGCCGAAAACGAATCCGGCAAGGAACAGGTTCCGTTCGATTTCTGGCAACGCATGCAGGATGCATTAGCCACCATCCCGGCGAATCTGGCTGTGCTGGGGGAGGCCTTGCTGGACCCGATCGGGCTGGACCTGGGCAACCTTTCCGACACCCGTGCAATAGCTGAGGAACAGGGTGTCAGGCAGGGTGTATTCGGCGCGATGCAGAACCGTTTTGATGGCCAGGTCGGTGCCTTTGCCTACCTGCTTTTTGTCTTGTTGTATTTTCCCTGTGTCGCAACGATTGGTGCCATCAAACGTGAGGCCGGACGTGCCTGGGCCATATTTGTGGCGGCATGGACCACGACCGTTGCCTATATCACCGCCGTCAGTTTCTATCAGATTGCCACCTGGAGCGCCCACCCGACAAGCTCCGGGCTGTGGTTGGCTGGACTATGGGGGATGTTTGCCGTATTGATTATTGTTCTGCGCCAGTGGGGACAGCGTAACCGGGAACCGGCGGCAGCAACGGCCAGCGCCAAAGCATGATCCTGTCGGATATCCGCCATTACCTTGAAGCACGCGGCCAGGCCACACTGGCCGATATCGCACTGCACTTCGATGCTGCCCCGGATGCTGTACGTGGCATGCTGGAGGTGTGGATACGCAAGGGCAGAGTTCATCGCCAGATGGCTACCGCTTCCTGCGGCAGCAGTTGCCATCAGTGTGATCCGGCGGCGACCGAGATCTATCTATGGGGTCCGGGCGTCGATGCAACCCAGGTGACAGAAAAAACAGAAAATCCATCGTACTGTACGCACGTGGCATTTGCTCGTCCGATAAACAGCACAGGAGAAAGACCGATGCGTGACTATGGAAATATACCGAAGATCGACTGGCAGGATGACAAACCCACGCAGGTCAGGATCAAGGCACAGCTGCTACATGAAGAACCGCTTGTGTTGCGGTTTCCAGCTGAATTCGAGCTGGATTTTGATGCACAGGCCTGTGGTTGTGAGGGCGGGTCCGACATGCTGTTGGATTGTCAGCCACAGGCTGTGTTTGCCGCACTGGCAAAGACCAATAATCTACCTGCATTGGTAGAGATAGGCGAACAGGCCAGGGAAGCAGGGCAGGTCGTGGATGTCGATCGATCCGGTCAGCGCCTGATTATTCATGACTGACGGGTAATCAGGCCGGCAAGATATTCCAGATTCTTCCCGTCTTTACAGGCTCTGCATTGATCACAGCAACAGCATATTGCCTGGCCTGATCGAGATAAGTTTGCAGGTGCGGGCAATCGTTGTGAGTGTTCTCGTGGATCATGGGTAGTTACAGTTTGTCAGCCTTGCGTATGGCGGCACCAACGGCTATCAGTGCAATACCGTCAAACAGCAGACTGATGCTGACATACAGTCCGACCAGCCACAGAGAGGTCTCTGGCCAGCCAATTAAAAACAGCATGGCCAGCAATGCGGAAATGATACCGTTAAACACCATCCACCCCCAGCCTTTGGCTGGATGGATCGACTGGGCCAGGGCAAAGCTGCCAAAAGCATCCATCAAAAGATAGATTGCCAGCAACAGGCCGACGGCTGCAACGCCGGACAGAGGGTAAAACAGCATCAGTCCACCGGTAACGAGTAGCAGGGCCGGTTTGATCCAGCCCATGACGCTTTTTGCATGATATTTATAGGTGTGGGTAGCCCAGATGATGGCACCCACGATCAATAACCAGGCAACAAAAATTGCTGTCCCCAGCGAGATTATACCGGGCAGGAACAGGCCTGCTGTTCCCAGAATGATCAGCAGAAAGCCTGTGATCAGAGTGTAGGATCCAAATTTACTGGTAAGGTGTTCGTCAATTGGAAGATCAATCACGTTGTGTCTCCTTCTATTAGGATTGCGGGTACACTAAATCACTGGCGGCCGAAACGATGTAACCTGGGTGACAGCGAGTGTGGAAATGGCGGGATAGGGTAGGCAACATAACAAATTGAACTATTTTTCCGAGGTGGACTTATGTTTGAAATTCTTCCGGTCAATGAAAAGGGCATACTCGCAGTTAAAGCGAGTGGCAAACTTACGAATGCCGACTACGAGACATTTATTCCTCGACTGAAGGGGTTGATTCGCAAATATGGCACCATCTCCCTGTATGTGGAGCTGGAAGATTTTAAAGGTTGGGAGGCCGATGCGGCCTGGACCGATCTGCGTTTTGATCTTCAGCACGACAAAGACTTTAAACGCATTGCGATTGTTGGCGACAATGCGCTTGAGCACTGGGGTGTCGTACTGGCAAGTTTCTTCACTCACAGCAAAATGCGCTTCTTCAAAAAAACACAAGCACAGGAAGCCTGGGACTGGCTGGAAGAAAAACCCGCAGATGAAGACAAGTTACAGCCGGTGGAAGCCTATCGGAATGTCTTGCTGGCAGCTGATTTTTCCCTTCATTCAGAGCGTGCGGCACTGAGGGCACGTGAAATCTGTGACCAGTACGGTGCTCAGCTGCATGTACTGCACATTGTTGAACAGACGATCTTCTACTACGAAGATACCGATCCAATACTGGCGGATATCCCTCTTGCAGATGAAACGTTAATCGTTCAGGCAGAAGACAGCCTGCGCAGGTTCGCCGAACGTATGAAGCTCGGCAAAGATGCTGACCTGGAGGTTCAGTGGGGTTCGCCCAAGTGGTCGGTCGTGTCCTGGGCTCGTGAAAAGAATATCGACCTCATCGTGGTCGGTTCACACGGCAGGCATGGCATTGAGCGCATCCTGGGTTCTGTGAGCAGTGG